>NZ_JBXWNG010000003.1:0-504035 GCF_059610245.1 Ruegeria sp. YTSA075
CGGTTGTAGCTCAGTTGGTTAGAGTACCGGCCTGTCACGCCGGGGGTCGCGGGTTCGAGCCCCGTCAACCGCGCCATCACTGCCAGCCTTTGATCCGGGCAAACGGATCGGACATAGACCCAAAATGCGCGGTTGTAGCTCAGTTGGTTAGAGTACCGGCCTGTCACGCCGGGGGTCGCGGGTTCGAGCCCCGTCAACCGCGCCATTTTCCTTCGATCATATCATGTCATCAAAACGCAGGCCGCGCCCTGCGCGTTTGCATTGCATCCTGTCAGGATGTGTCGGCAATAATCCGAAAGTTCTACCTTTGTTCTAACTTTTCTGTTGGAGACTCAGCGCCGCTCGCCTATTTCTAGGACACTTATGTGGTTGGGGGCCTGAATGGCTGAGCTGAAGAACATCGAAGTGCGCGGTGCGCGCGAACATAACCTCAAGGGGATCGACGTCGATATCCCTCGGGATCAGCTGGTGGTGATCACCGGCCTGTCCGGTTCGGGCAAGTCCTCACTGGCCTTTGATACGATCTATGCGGAAGGGCAGCGCCGGTATGTCGAAAGCCTGTCCGCCTATGCGCGTCAGTTCCTGGATATGATGGAAAAGCCGGATGTGGACCACATCAGTGGTCTTTCGCCGGCAATCTCGATTGAGCAGAAGACCACGTCGAAAAACCCGCGTTCGACCGTGGGGACCGTAACCGAGATTTACGACTATCTGCGCCTGTTGTTCGCTCGGGCAGGGACGCCCTATAGCCCCGCAACGGGTCTACCGATCGAAGCACAACAGGTCCAGGACATGGTCGACCGGATCATGACGATGGAGGAGGGGACGCGGGGATACCTGCTGGCCCCCATCGTGAGGGACCGGAAAGGCGAATATAAGAAAGAGTTTCTGGAACTGCGCAAGCAGGGCTTTCAGCGTGTAAAGGTCGACGGTGACTTTTACGAGCTGGACGAACCACCCACATTGGACAAAAAATTCCGTCACGATATCGACGTGGTGGTTGACCGTCTGGTGGTCCGCGAAGGGATGGAGACCCGGCTGGCCGACAGTCTGCGCACCGCTTTGGACCTGGCGGATGGCATTGCCGTTCTGGAAACGGCTCCGCGTGAAGGTGACCCAGAGCGTATCACGTTCAGCGAGAATTTTGCCTGCCCGGTTAGTGGCTTCACTATCCCTGAGATCGAACCCCGGTTGTTTTCCTTCAACGCGCCGTTTGGCGCTTGCCCGGATTGTGACGGCTTGGGGGTGGAGCTGTTCTTTGACGAACGGCTGGTTGTGCCGGACCAGACATTGAAACTGTATGATGGAGCCTTGGCCCCGTGGCGGAAGGGTAAGTCTCCGTACTTTCTGCAAACTATCGAGGCCATCGCACGGCATTATGAGTTCGACAAGAACACCCCCTGGAAAGATTTACCTAAGAAGGTGCAACAGGTGTTCCTGCGAGGATCGGGGGATGAGGAGATTCAGTTCCGCTATGATGAAGGCGGGCGGGTTTATCAGGTCACCCGTAGTTTTGAGGGCGTGATCCCGAATATGAAGCGCCGCTATCGCGAGACCGACAGTGCATGGATTCGCGAAGAGTTCGAGCGGTATCAGAACAATCGTCCCTGTGGCACCTGTGAAGGCTATCGCCTGCGCCCCGAAGCGCTGGCCGTGAAGATCGCCGGTCTGCACGTGGGGCAGGTTGTTGAGATGTCAATCCGAGAGGCGCTGGCCTGGGTTGAGGATGCACCAAACCATCTTTCCGCCCAAAAGAATGAGATCGCGCGGGCTATTTTGAAGGAAATCCGTGAACGGCTGGGGTTCTTGAATAACGTCGGTTTGGAATACCTTACGCTGTCACGTTCAAGTGGAACTTTGTCCGGTGGTGAAAGCCAGCGTATCCGGTTGGCCAGCCAGATCGGCTCGGGCCTGACCGGCGTTTTGTATGTGCTGGATGAACCCTCTATCGGGTTGCACCAGCGCGATAATGATCGGTTGCTGGGGACGCTCAAGAACCTGCGGGATCAGGGCAATACCGTGATTGTGGTCGAGCATGACGAAGAGGCCATCCGCGAGGCGGATTACGTCTTCGACATCGGCCCTGGTGCTGGCGTTCATGGCGGACAGGTTGTCAGCAAAGGTACTCCGGGCGAAATTGCGGCAGATGCGGCCTCGGTCACCGGGCAATATCTGGCTGGAACACGCGAGATTGCGGTCCCGACCGAACGGCGCAAAGGCAACGGCAAGAAACTGACCGTTGTGAAAGCGACGGGCAATAACCTCCAGAATGTGACCGCAGATTTTCCACTGGGCAAGTTTGTCTGTGTCACGGGCGTGTCTGGCGGGGGGAAGTCGACACTGACGATTGAGACATTGTTCAAAACCGCCTCGATGCGGTTGAACGGCGCGCGGCAAACTCCGGCCCCTTGCGAGACGATCAAAGGGTTGGAGCATCTGGATAAGGTTATCGACATTGACCAGCGACCGATTGGGCGTACGCCGCGGTCCAATCCAGCGACCTACACCGGGGCGTTCACCCCGATCCGTGATTGGTTCGCCGGACTGCCTGAGGCGAAGGCCCGCGGGTACAAGCCAGGGCGGTTCAGCTTCAACGTCAAAGGGGGGCGGTGTGAGGCCTGCCAGGGCGACGGCGTCATCAAGATCGAGATGCATTTTCTGCCTGATGTCTATGTCACCTGCGAAACCTGCAAAGGCGCACGGTACAACCGCGAGACGCTGGAGATAAAGTTCAAAGGCAAATCCATCGCTGATGTACTCGATATGACCGTGGAGGATGCGCAGGAGTTCTTCAAGGCGGTGCCATCGATCCGGGACAAGATGGACGCTCTGGCGCGCGTGGGGCTGGGTTACATCAAGGTTGGTCAGCAGGCCACAACCTTGTCGGGCGGCGAGGCACAGCGGGTGAAGCTGTCAAAAGAACTCAGCAAACGCTCGACCGGGCGGACGCTGTATATTCTGGATGAACCGACGACAGGTCTACATTTCGAGGATGTGCGTAAGCTACTGGAAGTGCTGCATGAATTGGTTGATCAAGGGAACACCGTTGTCGTGATCGAACACAATCTGGACGTTGTGAAAACCGCAGACCACATCATTGATATCGGCCCTGAAGGCGGCGATGGGGGGGGTGAGATCGTGGCGACCGGTACACCGGAAGACGTGGCCGAGGTGAAACGCAGCCATACAGGGCGGTATCTAAAGCCTATGCTGTCTGGGACACGTGTGGCGGCCGAATAGGGCGCGCGTTTCTTTGAGAGGGAAGGCAGCGAGGCTCTGCCTCGCGCTCCGGGATATTTTTGGCCAGATGAAGAATGGATCGCAGCAGTTAACTGCGACCTCGTTTTTCAAATCGCGGTAGCATGGCTGAGAAATCCTGGCCAAGGCCGTTTTCTGCTTCGACAAATTGCTCGTAAAGGGCGGTGGCGGCTTGGCCCATTGGGGTATCCGCATCGGCGTTGTCGGCGGCTTGCTGACTGAGGCGCAGGTCTTTCAACATCAGCTCGGCAGCAAAGCCGGGTTGGTAGTTGTTATCGGCAGGACTGGTCGGGCCGACGCCGGGGGCTGGGCAATAGGCGTTCATGGTCCAGCTGTAGCCGGATGAGGTGCTGACCACGTCGAACATCTTTTGACGGTCCAGTCCCAATTTGTCGGCCAAGGCAAAGGCTTCGCAGGTGGCGATCATGGTAACGCCAAGGATCATGTTGTTGCAAATCTTGGCTGCCTGTCCGGCCCCGGCCTCGCCGCAATGCACCGCCTTTTGACCCATTATGTCGAATAGAGGGGCGGCTTTGGCAAAGGCG
This sequence comes from Ruegeria sp. YTSA075, assembly GCF_059610245.1. Lineage (NCBI taxonomy): Bacteria > Pseudomonadati > Pseudomonadota > Alphaproteobacteria > Rhodobacterales > Roseobacteraceae > Ruegeria > Ruegeria sp. YTSA075. Next base: position 3,804 of record NZ_JBXWNG010000003.1, read on the forward strand.
TCATTGGTTCCGCCTGCCATGAAAGTAAGCGTACCGGCTGAGGCGCCGCCGATCCCGCCTGAAACGGGCGCATCGACCGATAGCAAGCCAGCGCTACCGGCTTGATCAGCCACAGCGCGCGCGCTGTCGACATCAACGGTGGAGCAATCGATCAGAGCAGCGCCAGATAGCATATGGGGGATGATTTGATCGGCAACAGCCCGCAGGATGGTGCCGTTTGGTAGCATCGTTATGACAGCATCGGCTCCAGACACGGCATCGGCGGCGGTTTCTGCCTTTGCCACACCATCGACACTGACCCCGGCGGTATCGAACCCGCGCACCTGATAGCCTGCTTTGGCCAGATTGGCCGCCATGGGCGCGCCCATGTTGCCCAGCCCGATGAACCCGATTTGCATGTCTTATTCCTCCTCGAAAGTCAGGGCGTCCTTGCCCAAGGGCTGCAACATCTTTGAAACCGCGACCGCAGGCACGATCATATCCGCGTATTGCCAGCGGGGGTTGCGATCCTTGTCGATGATCTGCGCCCGAATGCCTTCCAGAAGATCACCGTGCTGCATGGCGCGGAAGGTGAAGCGGTATTCCATTTCCAGCGCCCGATGCATGGTCAGCGCGGCCCCGCGCAGGCGGTGCAGCATCTCGACCGTGCAGGCGGTTGACAGCGGCGCGTTGCGCTCGAGCTTGGCAAGCGCTTTCGCCGCGAACTCTGATCCGTTTCCACGCAGGTTGGTGAGGATATCGCCAAGTGTTTCACCGCCAAAGCTGTCATCGATTTCGGATTGCAGATCGGCAAGGTCGCCGTTGGGCGGTGTTACCGCGTGTTCTGCGATCAAATCGGTATTGCCGGAGGCTTCCAGCATTTCGATCAGGTCTGCCCACTGATCCTGTGGGATGAAGTGATCGGCGAAGCCTGCAAGGATCGCATCGGCAGGCCCCATGCGATGGCCTGTGGTGCCCAGGAACTCTCCCAACCGGCCAGGGGCGAGAGCCAGCATCAGGGTGCCGCCAACATCAGGAACCAGCCCGATAGAACATTCCGGCATAGCGATCTGGGAACTTTCGCCAACAATCCGGTGGCTGCCATGGCAGCCAATGCCAACGCCGCCGCCCATGGTGAACCCTTGCAGGAAGCTGACGACAGGTTTGGGATATTCAAAGATAAGTGCGTTCAGCCGGTATTCATCACGCCAAAAGGTCTGTCCATAGGTGAAATTGCCCTGCGTTCCTGTCTGATAAAGTTCGGCAATGTCCCCGCCCGAGCAAAATGCTTTGTCACCCTCGGCATCGAAAATGATCAGATCAACCGCATCATCCTCACGCCAGTTGCGCAGGGCAGTGTCGATGGCCATGCACATGTCATAAGTCATGGCGTTCAGCGCCTTAGGGCGGGTCAGTGTGATGCGCCCGGCGCGCCCGGTTGTGCGAATGTCGATATCGGACATAGACCCTTTAGCCTTATGCAATCATCTGGCGCGCAACGATCACGCGCATGATCTCGTTCGTGCCTTCCAATATCTGGTGCACCCGCAGATCGCGCACAAGCTTTTCGATGCCATAGTCGGCCAGATAGCCGTAGCCGCCATGAAGTTGCAGACATTGATCCACGACCTTCGACCCGGTCTCGGTCACGAATTTCTTGGCCATGGCGCAGAACTTGGTTGCGTCAGGCGCGCCCTGATCCAGTTTCCAGGCTGCTTGGCGCAGAAAGGTGCGTGCGGCCTGCAGTTCAATCTCCATATCCGCAAGGCGGAATTGCAGGGCCTGAAACTGATCGATGGATTTTCCAAAGGCCTTGCGTTCTGACATGTATTGCAAGGTCATGTCCAACCCGGCCTGTGCCGCGCCCAGGGAACATGAGGCGATGTTCAGACGACCACCGTCCAAGCCCATCATGGCATATTTAAACCCGTCGCCTTCGACCCCGACCAGATTGCCCGACGGGATTTTGCAATCGTCGAACTGAACCTGTGCAGTGGGCTGACTTTTCCAACCCATCTTCTGCTCCAGCGCGCCAAAGCTAAGACCCGGTGTGCCATCCTCGACATAGACGGTAGAGATTCCCTTGGGGCCGTCCTGACCGGTGCGGACCATGCAGACATAAGCATCTGAATACCCTCCGCCTGAAATGAATGCCTTAGTGCCGTTCAGCGTGTAGCCTTCGTTCGTGCGTTCTGCGCGGGTTTTCAAGGCGGCGGCGTCCGAACCCGAACCCGGCTCGGTCAGGCAGTAGCTGAGGACTGTGTTGAGGCTTAGCACCTCGGGCATGATGCGGGATTTCAGGTCATCGCTGGCAAAACTGTCCAGCATCTTGGCGCACATATTGTGGATCGAGAGGAACGCAGCAACCGAGGGGCAGGCCATCGACAAAGCCTCGAACACCAGCGTGGCGTCCAACCGGGTCAGGCCCGAGCCGCCGCTATCCTCGGACACATAGAGCGCGCCGAATCCAAGTTCGCCGATCTGGGGCCAAAGCTCTTTTGGGATGGTGCCGTCGCTTTCCCATTGCCGTGCGAATGGGGCGATGTTTTCCTGCCCAAACCCATAGGCCATATCGAAAATCGCGGTCTGTTCCTCGGTCAGCCCGAAATCCATTGCTACCCTCCCGTCGGCATTGAATTGAACGGTTGTTTATTTCTCAATCGTTACAGAAATTTTTCAAGATCGGCAATCGCTCAGGCGTTAAGCCACATCGGCGCAGCGTGGTTTCACAGGTCCGCGTGGAATTCTTCGATCAGGTGCCGCACAACCGCCTGGCCTGGGTCCTCTCCCTTGGCGACAGCCTCGGCATGGACGCGGCGCTGGCGGGTGGCTGAGGTTCCGGTTTCGGCGACCTGACGCAAACGGGCAAGTTCGGTCATGGTGCCTAGGGCCTCGGCGTCTTCGGCCAGCAGCCCCATCAAATCTCCCACCAGATCAGCCATGGGTTTGATGGACCGATCCCCAAAATCGATCAGGCCCTCGCCGACCCCATAGCGTTGTGCCCGCCAGCGGTTTTCGCCGATCAGGAAACGATCATATTGCCGCCAGCGCAGATTCCGTGCTTTCAGGCGGCATAGCATCCGGGTCAGGGCCTGAACCAAAGCGGCCAAAGACAAGGTGTGTTCCAGCCGTGGCTGCACATCCATGATCCGTGTTTCCAACGTAGGGAACCGATGCGAAGGGCGCAGATCCCACCAGATTTTCGACGTGTCCTCGATAACGCCCAGTTCAACCAGAACACCGGTTGTCCGCTCGTATTCCGACCAGCCGCTGAAATCCGGGGGCAGGCCAGTTCGCGGCAGGTTGTCAAAGACCGTCAACCTGTACGAGGACAGGCCAGTATCTTCGCCATTCCAGAACGGCGACGAGGTTGAAAGCGCAAGAAGATGTGGCAGGAAGTAACACAACTGAGGCATCAGATCGGCTCGCAACGCTTGATCTTCGACCCCGACATGCACATGCATTCCGCAGATCAGCATGCGCCGCGCCACGCCGCCCAGTGCGTGTTGAAGGGCATCATAGCGCTCTTTCCGCGTGTGATGCTGGTCTTTCCAATTGGCGAACGGATGACAGGATACGGCGATTGGGCTGAGATTGTAGTGCGCCGCATGTTCCGAGACGCAGGATCGTAAGCGTCTAAGGTCCTCTCGCGCGCTTTTGATGGTGGTATGTGGTCGGGTTCCAACTTCGATCTGGCATTGCAGGAATTCGGGGCTGACCTGACCTTCGAAATCGGTCTGGCAGGCCTCCATCAGGGCGGCGGGTGCCTCGGTCAGTTGCAGGCTGTCGCGGTCGACCAACAGATATTCTTCTTCGATGCCCAGCGTGAAATCCTGCTGCATGGGCGGACCTCTCTTTATCGTGTTGATCCAGTGAATACGGAAATTGGCCTTTTGCCAAGGGTTTGGGGTTCTGCCGCTTGCAGAGGTCGGCCCTGCACAGGTAAGGAGCGGTAACTACCCCTCAGACCGGAGCCCGCCGCGTGAAACCCAGAAAATTCCCCCGGATCAATGCCGCGTTGGACCGTTTTGGCGTCAAACTGATCGACAAGGTCACCGAGCGGGAGGAGCGTGCACGGCTCGAAACCTTTGAACGGGCAGGGGGTCTGACCCGCCCGGCCTATGCCTTATCGCCGGGAATGGAGATGTTTGATATTGAGCCGCTGAAACAGGAATTTGCGCAGCATCGGGAGGCTTTGGCCGCGCTGAAAGACCCCGCGCGCAACACAACCGGCTATCGCATCGGCAATGGCTATTACGACAGCCCGGATGCGGATGCTTTGTATCTGATGATCCGTCGGTTCCAGCCAAATCGGGTGATCGAGGTCGGGTGCGGGAACTCAACCCGTGTGACGCGGCAGGCGATCATCGATGGTGATCTGGACACAAAGATCACGGCCATTGACCCCTATCCCCGCGCCGATATCGCTCATGTGGTCGATGCGTTCGAACAAAAACGGCTGGAGGACGTGGACCCGGCGCTGTTCGACCAGCTTGAGGCAGGAGATGTCCTGTTTATCGATTCCAGCCATGTCGTGCGGATGTCCAACGACGTAGCGCACCTGTTCTGTCGGGTCATTCCTGCTCTGAAACCAGGTGTCGTGATCCACGTGCACGATGTTTTTTTGCCCTATGAATATCCCAAGCGGTTCTTTTATGACTGTCCGGGCTGGGGTGAGCAGTACATGCTACACGCAATGCTGCAATCGGGCGCGTTTTCAATGCTTTGGCCGGGGTATTACCTGCAACAGGATCGTCCCGATGCGGTCGAGGCACTGCCGTTTCTGGCCGATGGTAGGGCGCAGAGCATTTGGGTTCAGATCAAGGAACGGTGATCGCAAAGTGATCCGGCTTGGAACAAGGCCCGTACCCCTTTCCATAACAAGCTGGAGAGGAGAAGACAGCCATGTTTCGTCGTACGTTTATGGGCGCTGCCGCCGCAATCGCACTTGCCATGCCGCTAAAGGCCCAAGCTGCTGACATTGTCGACACCGCCGTTTCGGCCGGATCGTTCAGCACTTTGGTTGCAGCCGTTCAGGCCGCCGGACTGGTCGATACGCTGAAGGGGGATGGCCCGTTCACTGTATTCGCACCAACCGATGAAGCATTTGCTGCGCTGCCCGAAGGCACCGTTGAAAGCCTTCTGTTGCCCGAAAACAAGGATCAACTGGTCGCGATTCTGACCTATCACGTGGTTCCGGCCAAAGTCATGTCGGGCGATATCGCAGGCAAGCGCGCGAAGGTTCTGACCGTGCAGGGCGACCGCCTGAGCGTGAATGCCAGAAACGGCGTCAAGGTCAACGGCGCCGAGGTGATCCAGGCAGATATTGAGGCCAGCAACGGTGTGATCCACGTGATCGACGAAGTGATGCTGCCGGAGTAATCGCCACCACTCACGAAAAAGCCCCGGTCCTGATGGCCGGGGCTTTGCTGATTCTTGGGTATCGCGTTTCAGACCAGACGCACCTGCGTGCCGACCTGCACCAGCGGATACAGTTCTTCAACATGCTGGTTGTAAAGACCAATGCAGCCGGACGAGCTCTGACGTCCGATCTTACGCGTGTCATGCGTGCCGTGCACCAGATAGGCGGGCCAACCCAGATACATTGCGCGGGTGCCCAGTGGATTGCCGGGATCACCGCCATCCATTCGTACAGGCAGCGACGGATCTCGTTCCCGCATTGATGCAGTCGGGGTCCAGCTGGGGTTTTCGGCTTTGCGCACCACTTTGGTATAGCCGCGTTTTGTCAGTTCTTCGCTCATAGGAACGGAGCTTGGGTACAGCTTATAGGTCCCGTCAGGCCCCCAGTAATGCACAGCGCGGCTGGTGATATCCGCCAGTAAGCATCCAGAGCCCAATTCGTCAAAGTGATCCTGCCAATTCTGCTGTGAGAATGAGGATACATTGCGGCGCACCGGGGGTTGCGTGCTGATCGGGTCTTCGGCCTGCGGAAAGGCATCCAGGCTTTGGGCGCGCAACAACGCGGGCGTCGCCAGGACGGACGCTGCGCCCAACAGGGCAGAGCGGCGGGTCATGCGGGAATTGGACAATTCGGCCTCCGATTATTCAAACTGCTCGATCAACAAATCGCGTGTAAGATATTTCCGCAGGGCTTTGAATTCCAGCCCAAGTGGCTTGAATTTATCGTGAGGGCACAGGACTATCCCAATAGTTCGGCAAGTCTTTGCACAAAAAAAACCGGTCCTGATGAGGCCGGTTTCTTTTTTTCGGGATAAACTTTAAAGGCTTAGTCCATGGCCTTGAAGTTAAACTCGCCACCTTCCTTGATTCCCGACGGCCAGCGCGCGGTCACGGTTTTGGTGCGGGTATAGAACTTGAAGCTGTCCGGGCCGTGCTGGTTCAGGTCACCAAACATGGATTTCTTCCAGCCGCCGAAGGTGTGATAGGCCAGTGGAACAGGGATCGGCACGTTGATGCCAACCATCCCGATATTGATCCGGCTGGCAAAATCACGGGCGGTGTCACCATCACGGGTGAAGATCGCGGTCCCATTGCCGTATTCGTGATCCATTGCCAGGCCAATCGCCTCTTCGTAGGAACCGGCGCGGACAGTCGACAAAACCGGGCCAAAGATCTCTTGTTTGTAGATGTCCATGTCGGGCGTCACGTGGTCAAACAGGTGCGGGCCGACAAAGAAGCCATCTTCATAGCCCTGCAGGCTGAAATCACGATTGTCGACAACCAGCTTCGCGCCTTGCTCAACGCCCGAGTTGATCAGGCCGAGGATACGCTCTTTTGCCGCACCGGTTACAACCGGGCCCATATCGACGTCGTCACCCGCAGTGTAAGGGCCAACTTTCAGCTTTTCGACACGCGGGATCAGCTTTTCGATCAGGCGATCCGCGGTTTCTTCGCCAACGGGGACGGCGACTGAAATTGCCATGCAGCGCTCGCCTGCCGCACCAAAACCAGCGCCGACCAGCGCGTCTGCCGCCTGATCCAGGTCAGCGTCTGGCATGACGATCATATGGTTCTTGGCACCGCCAAAACACTGCGCACGTTTGCCGTTGGCGGTTGCGCGACTGTAGATGTACTGCGCGATCGGGGTCGAGCCCACAAAGCTGACGCCTTGAATGATTTCGCTGTCGAGGATGGTATCGACGGCTTCCTTGTCGCCATTGACCACCTGGAATACACCTGCGGGCAAGCCAGCCTCGATGAACAGTTCGGCCAGCATCAGAGGGACAGAAGGGTCACGCTCGGACGGTTTAAGAACCACGGCATTGCCACAGGCCAGGGCGGGACCCACGTGCCACAGAGGCATCATTGCCGGGAAGTTGAACGGCATGATTGAGCCGACAACGCCCAGAGGTTGACGCATCGAATACATGTCAATGCCGGGGCCTGCGCTGTCGGTAAACTCACCCTTCAGCATCTGAGGCGCGCCAATGCAGTATTCAATCACTTCCAGACCACGCTGCAGATCGCCCTTTGCATCCGGAATGGTCTTGCCGTGCTCGCGGCTGAGCGCTTCGGCCAGCTTGTCCATGTCACGGTTCATCAGGCCGACCATAGCCATCATGACACGTGCGCGTTTCTGAGGGTTGGTCGCACCCCATGCCGGTTGCGCTGCGGCGGCGGCCTCAATCGCCGCCGTGGTTTCGGCCGCACTGGCCATCGGGCATTTGTATTGAACTTCGCCGGTTGCAGGATTGAAGACATCGTCAAACCGGCCCGAAGTACCGGCAACATACGCGCCATTCAGGAAATGGGTCAGGTCTTGCATCGAAAACTCCTCTGAATCTGTTGCGCGCAGAATAGGCTTGCAGAAATCACCTGAACAGAGGCAATGTTTCAAAAGGGCTTTGCAAAAATGCAAAAGGTAGATCATGAACCCAAACTGGGATGATATGAGGATTTTTCTGGCCGTTGCACGCGAGGAAAGCCTGTCATCAGCTGGCCGTATTCTGAAAATTGATCCCGCAACGGTTGGGCGCCGCATCGCGCGGCTTGAGGCCAGTCTGGATGCACCATTGTTTACCAAATCTCAGCAAGGCTACATGTTAACGACCGCAGGGGAACGCTTGCTCGATCATGCACAACAGGCCGAAGAGGCGATGCGCGCCGCCACAGGGGCCGTGGTCGGTTCCACCAAATCGCTCAGCGGACAAATTCGGATCGGTGCACCGGATGGATCAGCCAATTATCTGTTGCCTCAGGTCTGTGCACAAATCAGCGATGCGAATCCTGACCTGGATATTCAAATCCTTGCATTGCCTAGGATTATCAACCTGTCCCGGCGCGAGGCGGATATGGCTGTCACGGTCAGCGCGCCGACAGCTGGGAAATTGCTGGTTCAGAAAATCTGTGACTACCAGCTGCACATGGTGGCCGCGCAGGACTATTTGGACCGTCACAACCCGATCTGCTCGGTTGCTGACCTGCAGGGCCATCGCCTGATCGGGTACATACCGGACATGATCTTTGACCGAGAGCTGGACTATCTGAACGACATAGGTATCGACCGCGTTGCGCTGGCGTCGAACTCGGTCTCTGTTCAGTTGCGGCAGGTGTCACTGGGAACCGGTGTGTGCGTCGCGCATGATTTCACGTTGCCGTTCCACCTCAACTTGCGGCAAATCCTAAAGGATCAGGTGAGTTTGACGCGCAGTTTCCACCTGGTTCGGCATCAGGGCGATCAGCGGAATGAGCGTTTGAATCGGTTCGCCGAGGCCCTGACCCAGGGCATTCGAGAAGAGGTCGCCCGGCTAGAAGCTGCCACAGCAGCTTGACAGGTTGCCCTGATCGCGCAACGCTTTGGAACAGATTATTATTCCGGAGGTGTTCTATATGCTCGTTCAGGCCATTCTGAAGTCAAAAGCCACGGAAGGCGTTGTTACCGTCAAACCTTCGGCGACGGTTTCTGACGCGTCGAAAATTCTGGCAGAAAAACGGATCGGTACTGTTATTGTCTCGGAAGATGGTGGTCAAACGGCGGCGGGTATCCTGTCTGAAAGAGATATCGTCCGCGAACTGGCTGCCAGCGGCAGCGGATGTCTGAACGAACCCGTCAGTTCGTACATGACCAAGGAACTGGTGACGACGACGCGACAGGCGACCGTGCAGGACATCATGTCCCGTATGACCGAAGGTCGCTTTCGCCATATGCCGGTGGTTGAGGATGGCAAGCTGATCGGGATTGTCACGCTGGGCGATGTGGTCAAGGCACAGCTTGCAGAACTGGCCATGGAGAAAGACGCCTTGCAAGGGATGATCATGGGTCACTAACGGGATAGGGGTGCTTCAAGCCCTTGCACCTGCGGCAAAGTTATGTTTGCTAGCGCAGAAATTTTATTGCGCGGGAGAGCCTGATGCGGGTTGGATTATATCCAGGAACTTTTGATCCGATAACCTTGGGTCATATTGATATCATCCGTCGGGCCGCTGCGCTGGTGGACAAATTGGTGATCGGTGTCGCGATCAACCGTGACAAAGGACCGTTGTTCACCTTGGAAGAACGTGTGGCCATGATCGAGGCGGAATGCGCCCAGTTGACCCAGCAGACCGGGACCGAGATTGTTGCGCATCCGTTCGAGAATCTGCTGATCGATTGTGCTCGCGATGTCGATGCGCAGATCATCGTGCGCGGGCTGCGGGCCGTTGCGGATTTTGAATATGAATTCCAGATGGTTGGTATGAACCGGGCGCTGGATGATACGATTGAAACCGTCTTCCTGATGGCCGAAGCACGGCACCAAGCGATTGCCTCAAAACTGGTGAAGGAAATCGCGCGGTTGAACGGGGACGTGTCGAAATTCGTCACGCCCCGCGTGAATGACGCTCTGAAAGACCGTTTAGGATAGCGCGCCCATTGCGGCGGCGGTGTCCAGCATACGGTTTGAAAAGCCCCATTCATTGTCATACCAGGCCAGCACGCGCACCAAAGTGCCGTCCGTGACTTTGGTTTCATCCAGCGACACGGTCGAGCTGTGGGCATCGTGGTTGAAATCGATCGAGACCAGCGGGCGAGATTCCGCAGCCAGGACGCCGGGGATCTTTGCTGCTGCCTCGACGAACAGGGCATTCACTTCTTCTTCGGTGGTTGGACGTGACACTTCGGCCACCAAATCAACGACCGAGACATTCGGCGTGGGGACCCGGATCGCCTGACCGGTCAGTTTGCCTGCAAGCTGCGGTAGCACCAGACCGACAGCCGAAGCCGCACCGGTGGTGGTCGGGATCATCGATAGGGCAGCGGCGCGTGAAAGGTAAGGGTCTTTACCCGCGTTATCATGAACGGGTTGACTGGCCGTGTAGGCGTGTACAGTGGTCATATTGCCATGCACAATGCCCAGCCCAGCATCCAGTGCCGCAGCGACCGGAGACAGGCAGTTGGTGGTGCAGGATGCGTTCGAGACGATCGTGTCTGCTGCCGTCAACTCGTGATCATTCACGCCGAAGACGACGGTTTTGACACCCCCATCACCGCGTGCGGGGGCCGAAATCAGTACTTTCTTCGATCCGTTCTTCAGGTGACGTTCTGCCGCCTCACGGGTACGGAAGACGCCGGTGCATTCCAGAACCACGTCGACGTCAGACCAGTTCAGCGCTTCGGGATCGCGCTCGCTGGTCAGGCGGATGGGGCCTGCACCAACATCCAGGCCTGCTTCGGTCAGCGTGACTTTGTTTGGATAGCGGCCATGCACGCTGTCGAATTCGAACATATGCGCGTTCATTTCCGGTTTTCCCAGATCGTTGATTGCGACGATCTGCACATCTGTGCGGCCTGTTTCCATCAAGGCCCGCAGAACACCGCGCCCGATCCGTCCAAAGCCGTTGATTGCCAGTTTGAGTGTCATGTCACGCTCCGTTCGTCAGCTGGCCCCGATACGGGGCTTGGTTAGCGCTAACAATGGCAGATTGGCACGAATGTCAAGCAAAACATCCGTCACCGCCAGAAGGCAATCCAGTCCAGAAACGCGTAAAGCTTTTTGCTGAGAAACACCAAATGTTCAGGGCCGAACAGTGCGTAGTCCAGAATCACCGCGCCAAGGAGCAGAAGCCCAAGCCATATAGCGAGTTGATTTGTCATTCTTTCCCCGAACGAAAAAGGCCCACCCAGATAACCTGAGCGGGCCCGAAGGTACAAGCGATGTGCAAAGGGTCAGTTAAGACGGCCCATTGCAACGGCCACATCGGCCATGCGCACCGAAAAGCCCCATTCGTTATCATACCAGGCCAGCACACGCACCATGCGGTTGTCGACCACGCGGGTCTGATCCGGCGCGAAGATCGAGCTTTCTTCGGTATGGTTGAAATCGGTTGAAACCAGCGGGGCGGGCTCAAAGCCCAGAACGCGTTGCATCGGGCCCTTGGCGGCTTCTTCGACGATGGCGTTAACCTCTTCGACGGTGACATCGCGCGCGGCGCGGAAGCTCAGGTCTACGGCCGAAACATTCGGGGTTGGAACGCGGATCGCCGAGCCGTCCAGACGGCCTTTCAGATTGGGTAGAACTTCACCCAATGCTGCAGCGGCACCGGTCGAGGTCGGGATCATCGACATGGCGGCTGCACGCGCGCGGTACAGGTCGCTGTGGCGGCGGTCCAGCGTCGGCTGGTCACCGGTATAAGCGTGGATCGTGGTCATGATACCATGTTCGATGCCAACACCTTCGTCCAAGACCTTGGCAAGCGGAGCAAGGCAGTTGGTGGTGCAGGAGCCGTTCGAGACCATGTTGTCATTGGCGGTCAAAGTGTTGTGGTTCACACCGAACACGATGGTCTTGTCGACGTTCTTGCCGGGCGCAGACAACAGGACCTTTTGTGCACCACGTTCGAGATGCGTTTTTGCTTTGGTGCCATCGTTGAACTTGCCGGTGCATTCCAGAACGACATCACAGCCTTCCCAGTCCAGTTCGTTCATGTCGTAGGTCGAGAACATCTGCATCGGGCCGCGACCCAGATCCATGGTGTTGCCTTCGATCGAGACGTCGCGGGGGAAACGACCGTGAATACTGTCATATTTCAGAAGATGCGCCGAGGTTTCCAGCGGGCCGGTGGCGTTGACTTTGATTACTTCGATATCGTTGCGTCCCGAGGCGGCGATATGCGATAGGGTACAGCGGCCGATGCGGCCAAAACCATTAATCCCGACCTTGATGGTCATAACATGTCTCCAGAATGCGCTTGCGTTGTTGGGCATATAGCGGTGAAACCCGAGTCTCAAAAGGGCAAAAATAGCATATTTTGAAGGTGTTAGCGCAAACCTGTCCCGATTGCGCTAACGCTTGCGCTAGCTGTTGGATCGGGTAGGGTCCGAAACGCGACAGGTGACAGGAAAGGAAGCGCGATGAGCGGTCTGTTGGCCCTTTTGGACGATGTGGCGGGGATCGCCAAGGTTGCGGCAGCTTCGGTTGACGATGTTGTAGCTGCCGCAGGTAAGGCTGGGGCCAAGACGGCGGGTGTGATTATTGATGACGCGGCGGTGACACCGAAATACGTTCAGGGTTTTGCCCCCGCACGCGAATTGCCAATCATCTGGCGCATTGCGCGCGGGTCTTTTTTCAACAAGCTGATTCTGTTGCTGCCCGTCGCATTGTTGTTGGCCAATTTTGCGCCGTGGCTGATTACGCCGTTGCTGATGATCGGTGGCTCATACTTATGTTTCGAAGGGGCCGAGAAGATATTCCATGTGCTGTTTCCCCATGGCAGCCACGTCATCGACGAGGATATGAAGAATCGCGACCCTGGCCATTTAGAAGAACAAAAGGTCAAAGGCGCGATCAAGACTGATTTCATTCTGTCCGCCGAGATCATGACCATCGCGCTGGCGGCGATTGAGGCCCCCAATCTGTGGATGCAGGCCGCGACCTTGGCCGTTGTCGGGATCGGGGTGACCGTGGCTGTCTATGGTTCGGTCGCACTGATCGTGAAGATGGACGACGTGGGGCTGTTTCTTGCGAGGAATGCGCCAACGCCGATTGGCCGCGGCATCGGTCGCGGATTGGTCAAGGCCATGCCTGTGGTGATGAAGCTGCTGTCGATCATCGGCACTGCCGCGATGCTTTGGGTTGGTGGGTCGATTGTGATTCACGGGCTTGAAGTGCTGGGCTATGGCTGGCTGGGTCACCATATCCACGATTGGGCTCATGCGATTGGTCATATGGTGTCCGAGCAATGGGTCGGAGCAGTGGAGTGGATCTCCAAGGCAACAATGGATGGCATTTTCGGATTGGTCTATGGGCTGGCGCTGATCCCGGTGGCAACCAGGATCGTTGCTCCGTTGATGGGGATGGTTTCAGGGTCGAGCAAACAGCACTGAAAACCCTGTTTGTGACGTTGGGTCGTTGTGGTCGCAAGCCGAACGGCAGATACGCTGTGACCTGAAACACAAGAACTGGAACTCAAATGTCGTCTCATACCCTAACCGAGGTTCTTGAGAGCCGAACGCCGGAGGGCGATGGTCTAAGCTATCCTGTGCCAGTCAACTGGATGCAGGGCCGGACCACTTTTGGCGGGTTCTCTTCTGCGCTTATGCTGGATGCGGTTCGCGCGCTGCATAAGGATTTGCCACCCTTGCGCTCGGCGTTGGTGAATTTTACCGCACCGATTGGAACCTCACCGATCATCGGAACAGAGGTGCTGCGACAAGGGCGGAATGTGACCATCGTCAATGCCCGCGCTCAGATCGACGGGAAAGTCGCAGCCATGGCGACGTTTTCCTTTGGTCATCCTCAGGATAGCCACGTTGCGTTTGACTACCCGGCCAAACCTGCGGAAGACCCTGAGGACACAGGGGCTTACTTCCCGCCAGATTTGCCCAGACCTCCTATCCCGTTCCTTCAGAATTTCGATGTCCGGCTGGTCGAGGGCGCGTTGCCGTTCTCGGGTGCCGAGAAAGGGTACCTGCGCCTTTGGGCCCGACATAAAGACCCGCGTATGTGGGGCCGGATGGAAGGGTTGATATCGGTGGCTGATCTGCCGCCACCTGCCATCTATCCAACGCTGAAGAAACCCGGCCCAAACTCGTCAATGAATTGGATTTTCAATGTGTTGGCCGAAGATATTCAAACACGTGACGGCTGGTTCATGCTGGAGCATCAACTGACCGCCGGGCGCGATGGCTATAGTTCTCAGGTCATGCGGGTCTGGAATACTGACGGTGCTCTGGTCGTTGACGGGATGCAGTCGGTTATCATTTTCGTCTAACAAAAAAGCCCCGGTCTGGACCGGGGCTTTTGACGTTTTCAGGCGGGGATCAGCCCAGCAGATCTTTGACCTTCGCAACTGTCGCCTCAGCCGTAATGCCGAAATGCTTGTACAGCTCACCCGCAGGGGCCGAGGCGCCAAAACTGGACATGCCAATGAAGCCCGCCTTGGCTTCGCGGCCACGTTCACCCAGCAGCCAGCGGTCCCAACCACCGGCACGCACGGCGGCCTCGATACCGACGCGCACAGGGCCCGCAGGGAGAACGCGCTTGCGATAGGTTTCATCCTGCTGCGCGAACAGCTCCATGCAGGGCATCGAGACGACGCGGGTGCCGATACCTTCGCCTTCAAGCAACGCTTTGGCCTCCATCGCCAGCGAAACCTCGGATCCGGTGGCGATCAGGATCGCCTGACGCTTGCCTTCGGCCTCGGCCAGAACATAAGCGCCTTGGGCGGTCAGGTTCTTGGTCTTGTGATCCGTCCGCACGGTCGGTACGCCCTGACGGGTCAGCGACAAGACCGAGGGGCTGTCCTTGAAGGTCAGCGCCAATTCCCAGGCTTCAGCGGTCTCGACCGTGTCGGCGGGGCGGAACACATAGGTGTTCGGTGTCGCGCGGCTGATCGCCAGATGCTCGACCGGCTGGTGGGTCGGTCCGTCTTCACCCAGACCGATCGAGTCATGGGTCATCACAAAGACTGACGGGATTTTCATCAATGCGGCCAGACGCATGGACGGGCGGGCATAGTCGGTGAAGGCCATGAAGGTCCCGCCATAGGGGCGTATGCCGCCATGAAGCGCCATACCGTTCATCGCAGCGGCCATGCCGTGTTCACGGATGCCGTAGTGGATGTAGCGACCCTTGCGGTTTTCGGGCAGGAACACACCCATATCAGCCGATTTGGTATTGTTTGATCCGGTCAGGTCAGCCGAACCACCAACGGTCTCGGTCATGATCGGGTTTACAACGTTCAGAACCTTCTCGGACGAAGCGCGAGTGGCCAGTTTCGGCTGGTCTTCCGACATCTGTTTCTTGAACGAACGGATCGCCCCGGCCAGTTTCTTGGGCGCTTCAAACGCATAGGCCCGGTTGAATTCGGCCTGCTTGCGTTCGGAAAGCTGCGCGAAACGCTCTTCCCAGACGGCACGCTCGGAGGCCCCGCGAGCACCAATGGCTTCCCATGCGGATTTCACATTGGCCGGGATTTCAAACGCATCATGGGGCCAGCCATAAGCTGCCTTGGCCGCCTTCAACTGCTCTTGATCCGTTAACGCGCCATGACCTTTGGAGGTATCCTGCGCCGCATGACCCAGAGCGATATGGCTTTCGCAGGCAATCATGGTAGGCTTTTTTGATGTTTTGGCCTTGGTGATGGCCGCATCGATTGCCTCGGGGTCGTGCCCGTCGATCTCAATCACCTGCCAGCCCGAAGCGGCAAAGCGTTTCACCTGATCGGTGCGATCTGCGATATCAACGGTGCCGTCGATGGTGATGTTGTTGTTGTCCCAGAAGACGATCAGCTTGCCCAACTCGTGACGACCGGCGAGAGTGATCGCTTCTTGGCTGACGCCTTCCATCAGACAGCCGTCACCTGCGATCACATAGGTGTAGTGATCCACAACTTTTTTGCCGTAATGGGCGCGCTGGATTTCCTCGGCCATGGCAAAGCCCACAGCGTTCGAGATACCCTGACCCAGCGGTCCGGTGGTGGTTTCGACACCGTTGATCAGAAAATTCTCCGGGTGGCCCGCAGTTTTGGCACCCAACTGTCGGAAGTTCTTGATCTCATCCAATGTCACATCTGCATGACCGGTCAGATAAAGCAGAGAGTAGACCAACATTGAGCCGTGACCAGCAGACAGGATGAAGCGGTCGCGGTCGGGCCAGCTGGGGTTTGTGGCGTCGAATTTCAGGTGCTTTTCGAACAGCACGGTCGCAACATCAGCCATGCCCATTGGCATGCCGGAATGGCCGGAATTTGCGGCGGCGACGGCGTCAAGGGTCAGGGTGCGTATGGCCGCAGCTTTGTCCCAGTGTTCGGGGTTTGCATTGCGCAGCGCAGTCAGGTCCACGGGCGTTGTTCCTTTGGATTACATGCAGATTGCGGCTCAATACCATCCAGCCCTCAAAGTGCAAGTAGAACCGGGTTTTGCATAGGGTTTGTGCTTCAACAGCGCAGTCCAAGTTGTTGAAACCAAACAGTGGGTATTTTCCATCGCATTCCGCTAGACTAGGCGCAGGCCGGGCGTGATGTTGATTCGGATCGCCCTGCAACAGAACGAACCTTGATAAAGAGGTGACAGGGGCATGAGCCAAATCGAGGAACTACAGCATCGCATCATCGCCGCGATGGAACGTATCGGCGCAGGTGTCGATGCCATGCAGCACGCGGCCCCCGGCGGCGAACCGGTGGATGACAGCCTGAAGATCGCGCTTGAGGAGGAGCGGGTCGCCAATGCCCAATTGCAGGAACGATTGAAGTCCCTGAAAGAACGGCATGATCAGGAAATGGACAGCCTGCGCGCTGAACTGGATCAGGCGCAGGCATCGTCTGGTGACAACGCCGAGGTCGAGGGGCTGCGTGAACAGCTGGCGGAAGCATCGACCAAACTTGCAAGCGTTGAGGCCGCCCGGTTGGAACTGGCCGAGGCCAAAGAGGCGCTGGAAAACTCAGAAGAGCTTGACGCTTTAAAATCCGAGAATGCGCAGCTTCGATCAGAAATGGACATGCTGGCCGATACTGCGCCCATCCAGGCCGAGTTGGATCAGTTGCGGGTGCTGGTGGAACAATCCAAACAGATTGAGGCGGAAAATAGCCGGCTGCGGTCAGAACTTGCCGATACCGAACGGGTGGATGATCTGAACGCCGAACTTGATATGCTGCGTGCCGAACGGGCCAGCCATGGGGCGGCAATGTCGCGTCTGGACAGCGATCTGCAACGGATGCGCAAGGCGAACGCGATGCTGCAAAGCTCGCTCGATGAATTGCGCGGGGCAGCAGAGCAGGGGCTGTCGGTCGTTGAATTGCTGGATCAGGCCACGGCTGCTGAACTGGAGGCGACCCGCGCGGAGCAGGCCTCGGATGCGTCCGAGGCACATGCCATTCTCGCCCGGCTTGAGCCCTTGCTCAGCAAAGCGGAACTGGCAGAAGGTGAGGTAGAGTGATGCCCGAAGTGACCATTCATATCGGCGGACGCGGCTTTGAAGTGTCCTGTCAGGACGGGGAAGAGGCGTTTCTGCACAGCGCCGCCAAGATGCTGGATGACGAAGCGCAGGTTCTATCAGATCAGATTGGCCGGATGCCCGAGGCACGGATGCTGTTGATGGCAGGGCTGATGCTGGCCGACAAAACCGCAGCGACGGATGACAAGGTCAAGGCACTGGAAAGCAAACTGGCCGAGGTTCAGGCCGAGCTGAACACGTTACGCGCCGCACCTGCGCCAGAGCCGGAACGGGTTGAAGTAGCCGTGGTGCCCCCGTCGGTAACTGACACATTGGCCGAACTGGCCGCACGGGCCGAAGCCTTGGCTTCCGTGATCGAGGAGAAGAAATCCCAATGACCATTATGCGATCTTTGGCCTGTACCGCCGTTCTGACCCTGTCTGCATCAGGTGCATCCGCAGAAATCGACATTCTGACCGTGAGCTTCACCTGTGAGAATGGCGTGCCACTGCCTGTGACCTACTTTAACGCCGCAGATGGGTCTGGCGCTGCGGCGACGGTCTTGGACAACACCCTTGTCTCGATGCGTCAGGTCGAAAGCGGGTCGGGCATTCGCTATGAATCCGTCAATACCAACGGGACGTATATCCTGCGCTCAAAAGGATGGGATGCAAGCATAAGCTATGCGGCGACAGAAGGTGCCGCCGACGAGCAGATTATCTATCAGAACTGTACCAGCCGTTAAGGATGGATCAGGCGTTTGCGTCGCGGATTTTGTCTGCGGCGTCTTTGTTGTAGTCAACGCCGTTTTCGTCAAACAGTGTGTCCAGCTCACCTGACAGGGTCATTTCGGTGATGATATCGCAGCCACCGACGAATTCGCCTTTGACATAAAGCTGAGGAACGGTCGGCCAATCGGAATAGTCCTTGATGCCTTGGCGCACCGCTTCATCGGCCAGAACGTTCACATCCGCATAATCGACGCCCATATAATTCAGCACACCGGCCACGCGGGACGAAAACCCACATTGCGGCATCTCTTTGGTGCCTTTCATATACAGCACAACATCATTGGCTTTGACGGTTTCGTCGATCTGGGTTTTAACATCGGTCATTTTGCGTTTCCTTCAAAGATCGCGTCTATGGCTGTCGTTTAATCCTTGTCGCCACGCGTTTTCGTCGTTTGTTTTCTTTACTAGGTCTAGGTCAGTCGCTTCCATTCCCAATGGTGGTTTCTCATCGGGATCGGGCGGATTCCAGCCATCCATTGATTTCAGAACCTTCCAAAGAAACTTGATCACTCCGGCACTTTTGTGGTCAGCGCCAGCGCGTGCAGATCTCCATCTGGACCGTCCATCTTGCCTTTCAAGGCAGCGTAGACAGCGCGTTGCTGCTGCACGCGGTTTTTTCCGCGAAAGCTCTCATCCACGATCATGGCGGACATGTGAACGCCATCGCTGCCGCCAACCTGTATTTCCGCATTCGGAAAGCTCTCGCGCAGCAGGGTTTCAATTTCGTGGGCGCTCATCGGCATGTAGGTTTCTCCTGAAGGTCTTTCCCAAGATGTAGAGCGGCATGTGAGCCCGCGCAAGACGTGCTGCGCAGGATCAGGCGACAGCAGCCGCGAAACTGGTACGGAACGTTTCGGTCAACTCCGCCAACGGCGCTTCAGAGCCGCCAATTTTCACGGTATCGCCGGTAAAGCGCCCGACCGACACCAGCGCCACACCGGCCTGACCGGCGGCAATCATCAGCGCCTCGGCCTGATCAAAGTTGCAGGCGACCAGATAGCGCGCCTGATCTTCGCCAAACAGGAACTCGGTCGGGGCCTCGTCGAGATGTACGCCGACACCGACGGCTTCGGCCAGTTCGAACGCGGCGAGTGCAAGACCTCCATCGCCGAGATCGGTGCAGGCCTTGATCATCTCGCGATTGGCGCGGATGAAATCACCATTGCGCTTTTCGGCATCCAGATCGACATGCGGCGCGTCGCCGTCTTCGCGGTTGAACACCTCGGCCAGCAGGGCGGATTGGCCCAGATGGCCCTGGGTTTCACCAATCATCAGAGCCACATGGCCCTCACGAACCTCGTTGCCGATGATTTCATCACTGTGGCTGAGCAGGCCAACCGCACCGATGGTCGGCGTGGGCAGGATCGCCTGACCGTCTGTCTCGTTATACAGAGAGACGTTGCCTGATACGATGGGCACGTCCAGTGCGCCAACGGCGGCACCGATGCCTTGAATGGCACCGACGAGCTGGCCCATGATCTCGGGTTTTTCGGGGTTGCCGAAATTCAGGTTGTCGGTGGTCGCCAGCGGTTTGGCCCCGACAGCAGTCAGGTTGCGATAGGCTTCGGCCACCGCTTGCTTGCCGCCCTCAACCGGGTTGGCGCGCACATAGCGTGGGGTCACGTCGCTGGTGAAGGCCAGAACCTTGTCGGTACCGTGCACGCGGACCATCCCGGCCCCCAGACCGGGCGTGCGGGCGCTGTCGGCCATGACCATGGTGTCATATTGTTCATAGACCCATTGCTTGCCGGCATAATTCGGTGAGGCGAGCAGGGCGCGCAGACCATCGATGGGATCGATCTGGGGCACATCTGCCAACTCCTCTGCTTCGGGCGTTGGTTCCCATGGGCGGTCGTATTCCGGCGCGGTTGAGGAGAGTTTCGACAGGACCAGATCGGCTTTGACCTCGCCATTATGCATAATCAGGAAGCGGTCTTCGGCGATGGTTTCTCCGACGATGGCGAAATCCAGATCCCATTTTTCGAACACGGCGCGGGCCTCGGCCTCAAGTTCGGGCTTTAGGACCATCAGCATGCGCTCCTGCGATTCCGACAGCATCATCTCATACGCCGTCATGTTCTCTTCACGCTGGGGGACGTTCTCCAGATCCAGACGCACGCCCAGACCACCCTTGTCACCCATCTCAACAGCGGAACAGGTCAGGCCCGCAGCCCCCATATCCTGAATCGAGATCACGGCACCGGTTTGCATCAGCTCCAGCGTGGCTTCCATCAGGCGCTTTTCGGTGAAGGGATCGCCGACCTGAACGGTGGGGCGTTTTTCTTCGATTGTGTCGTCGAATTCGGCCGAGGCCATGGTCGCGCCGCCAACGCCATCGCGCCCGGTTTTCGCGCCCAAATAGACGACCGGCATACCGACGCCCGAGGCGGCGGAGTAGAAAATCTTGTCGCTATCGGCCAGTCCGGCTGCAAAAGCGTTAACCAGACAGTTGCCGTTATAGGCTGGATGGAACCGAACCTCGCCGCCCACGCACGGGACGCCGAAGCAGTTGCCATAACCACCGATGCCCTCGACCACACCATTGACCAGCTGGCGGGTCTTGTGATGGCCGGGCTCGCCAAAGGACAGAGCGTTCATCGAGGCAATCGGGCGCGCGCCCATTGTGAAGACGTCGCGCAGGATGCCGCCGACGCCCGTGGCTGCACCTTGATAGGGTTCGATGTATGACGGGTGGTTATGGCTTTCCATTTTGAAAACCACCGCCTGACCGTCACCAATATCGACCACACCAGCATTTTCGCCCGGTCCACAGATGACTTGGGGCCCCTCGGTCGGAAGGGTGCGCAGCCATTTTTTGGATGACTTGTAGGAACAGTGTTCGTTCCACATGGCAGAAAAGATGCCCAGCTCGGTAAAGGTGGGTTCCCGTCCGATGATGTCGAGGATCATCTCATACTCCTCGGGCTTGAGCCCGTGTGCAGCAATCAGATCGGGTGTGATGGCGGGCTCTTGCATCGTCTGTCCTGTGTCCAAATGGGCTGAGATTGGGCGCCTTTTAGGGCAAGGGGCCGCCTGTGGAAAGGGCCAAGTGGGCGCACCCGAATATGTCCAAAGAAAAACGGAACCGGTATCGCAACCGGTTCCGTCCAGATCCCCTGGTCCCAGAGGTCGAAAGCAATGGCTGTTTGATCGGCTTAGGGCTGCTTCTGTGCGGTGTTGGCCGCATCTGCCGCAGCGGCCCCAACGGCTGCTTTTTGCTCCTCGGTCAGATTTTCAACCTCTTCCAGTCCTGGGATCGCAACGCGCACCTCGCGGCGAGCAAAGTCGATACCGTTTTCCTTGAACGATGCCTTGACCCGGTTGAAGATTTCCTTGCGCAATGTGAACTGCTTGCCCGGCTTGGCCATGAACTTGCCGCGGATGATCATGCCCACATCATCAAAGTCAAAAACGCCCTGAGACTTGAACGGCTGCAGGAAGCCATCCTTGTGGGTCTCGTCCTCCATCATCTCTGCACCGATCTTTTTGAAGATCTTCTTGACCTTGTTGGGGTCGGTATCGAAAGGCACGGTGAATTTCAGTTTCATAATGACCCAGTCGCGGCTGTAATTGGTCAGTTTCTGAATCTCACCATAGGGAATGGTGTGCACCGGCCCGCGGTGGTGGCGCAGCTGCATCGACCGGATCGAGATTTTCTCGACCGTGCCGGTTGTTCCGCCCACGTCCACATATTCGCCGACCCTGAAGGCATCATCGACCAGAAAGAAGATGCCGCCGACGATGTCGGAAACCAGTTTCTGGGCGCCGAAACCGATGGCGAGACCCAGGATACCAGCACCGGCCAGAAGCGGCGTGATATCCAGCCCCAGGGCCCCGAGTGCCAGAAGCGCGAAGATGACCGCGATCGCCACCTGCGCTGTCACACGCAGAAGCGGCAAAACGGTCGCCAGACGAGAGCCACCCGCGCCACCGCCTTCGCCGGCCTCTTCATCCGGGCTCTGCTCGGATGCGGTCATCTCTTTCGCCAGGCGGCGGTTGATCCAAAGCGAGACACCTTCGTTCAGGATGTAACCCACAGCGATGATGATAAAGAACTGGATGACACGACTGCCTTCTTCCCCGCCGCCACCAGCGATTTCACTTAGGTTCAGGTTCCAGGCACGCGCGATCATCAGGATCACGAAAATTCCCGCCACAACACGGCCAATCCGAATGTAGCTGCGCTTGGTGGATTTATACGCTCGTTCCGCTACAGGCCCATCGCCCAGCATTGGTGGCTGAAGGTGGCGGACCAAACCCCTGATCAATGTGTCTAGCGCCGGAGCGATCAACAACCAGAACATGGTCGTGAAATGAGCACCTTGCAGCAAGATAAGTCGGATCGCCGGATCGCGCTGAGCGGCAAGGAATTCCACCAGGAGCCAAATCACCGCCGATACACCGATTGCGAAGTAAGGATAGTAGTGGGCGACTTCCTCGTCGAACTTGGTGTGATCCGGGTCAGTACCCAGCATCATCTGAGATAAGCCTTCGCGCGCTTTCCATGCGATCACACCGATGTAGATGTGGGTGCCAGCATTCAACCAGAAACCGATACGTGTTTCGCCGCTTGTCACGCCGTTCAGGCCGTTGAAATGCAGCAGGAACAAAGTGAAGCCCACGAGGATCAATAGTCCGATCAAATTGCGATGCAGGAATTTCGCCCAATGGTCGTCAATATTGACCAGCCGGAATTCCGCTTTGTTTGGTGCAAGAACGAACCGTGATGCCGCGGCGCCAAGACGTGGGACCCAGATCAAATAGAACACGAACGGAGCAG
This sequence comes from Ruegeria sp. YTSA075, assembly GCF_059610245.1. Lineage (NCBI taxonomy): Bacteria > Pseudomonadati > Pseudomonadota > Alphaproteobacteria > Rhodobacterales > Roseobacteraceae > Ruegeria > Ruegeria sp. YTSA075. The sequence goes on from NZ_JBXWNG010000003.1 coordinate 26,684, forward strand.
CGTAGGTTATTTGCTCGGGTGTCAAAAGCCCACGGCCGGCGGCTCGAATAACAACATAGAAGACGACAAGGCCGGCGATTTCCTTGCAGAATCGGACGAAAAGATAGCTGACCGCGCCCCAAAGATCGTTTTCATCCGCGACCTCTGCTTTGGGTTGCCATTTTCGCGTGAGCAAACCAAACAATTTTTCAGCCACAAATCCAACGACCAGAACGCTGGCAATGAGACCGATCAGCAGTAACGCACCATTGCCACCAAACTTCTCGATAAAATTCTCGACTGCATGCGCCTGTGCGCTGAACAAATTCGGTATTGTGGCAATAACATGAGTCCAAGATGCGACCATCTCGGCCCAGATCTCGTTAATCTCGGTGATCGGGTCTTCGTGCTCTTCAGCGTTGGCTGCGTTTTTCTCAGCAACCGCGTCCAGACGTTCCAGCAGGATTGACCTGACCTGATCATCCGACATGCGCGCAACCATATCATCTACCTGTTCCGGTGTCAGGTCGTCTGGGATTGTCACGCTGGTCGGCGTATCCGTTGATGGGGTCCCAGGAACCTGCGCATGAAGCGGGAGGGTGAGGAACACGATTGAGGCCAGCGCCAAAATCAGGCGGAGTGGGTGAAGCATGAATTTTCCCTCGATCTTAGATATGCGATCATTTTTTTGTGATCATAGGGTGCACCTGCCTGTTTTCCCAGATTTATTCGCGCCTTGAGGGATGCAAATGCCGTCAAACCAAAAAAAAGGCCGAGCACTAAGCTCGGCCGTAGTCCAACAGGGAGGTATGAAGATGATGAGCGTTTCAGCATCACCGCCTTCGAGAGATCATTTAGGTGGCAGTTTGCAAACGTTCAAGGAATAACACCCTGTGCATTCAGCATGTCCGATATGCCATCAGCGCATATCTAGAGTTTACCCATCTTTTTCAGCTGTTTACGCTGTTCGATGATCTCGTCCTGTACAAAGTCGCGGAAGGCCGCGACGCGTTTGGAATGCCGCAACTCCTCGGGGTAGGCGAGATAGACAGGGACATCCGCGGTTTCGATATCCGCCAGAACAGGAAGCAAGTGCGGGAAGTCTTGCGTGACATAATCCGGCAGCACGCCGATCCCGAGATTGTGCAAAACACCCTGAAGCACGCCGAAATAGTTGTTCACAGTCAGCAGTGAATGTGGATTGCAGGTCATCAAATGACGCACCATTGCAGCGCTTGCGCCTACCTGCGGGGCGGCTGGGGTCTGGCAGATCAGGCGGTGATCCTTGATGTCCTCCAGCGAACTCAGCATGCCGCCATGTGTTTCAATGTATTCCTGCGTTGCATACAGCATCATCTGAACAGTCATCAGGCGCTTGCGTACCAGATCGGCCTGGCTGGGCTCTTTCATGCGAATGGCTACGTCAGCCTCGCGCATGGGCAAGTCCAGTACACGTTCTTCCAACATCAGGTCGATGTTCAGGTCGGGATATTCCTCGTAAAGCTTGGGAAGACGCGGGGCGAGCCACAATGTGCCAAAGCCAAAGGTCGTGGTGACGCGTAAAACGCCAAAAACTTCTTCTTCGCTGTCGCGGATACGGGCAGCTGCTGTATCAAGACGTTTGGACATGGCCGAGGTGGCGTCAAACAGCAACTCGCCCTGTTCGGTCAAGATCAGGCCGCGGGCATGGCGGTGAAACAGGGTTGCGTCGAGTGATTCTTCCAAAGCGCGGATTTGGCGGCTTACGGCGGATTGAGACAAATTGAGTTTGTCGCCCGCATGGGTCAGACTGCCTGCGTCTGCAACTGCGTGAAATATTCTAAGCTTGTCCCAATCCATCGCCGCAACTTTCGTTATCCTCGGGAAGACCTATATGAAATAGGTAACAAGTTCCACAAACAAACCATGAAATGCTTAGGTTTCAGTGGATAAACTCTATACAGGTCAGTAATTATGACCTAATATGCGCGAAGATAAAGCACACTGATCTGACGAAGGGAGACGTCTGATGAGTCAGCCACAGATTTCGCTGAATGACCGGTTTGATCTTGAGAAATCACCTGTTCTTTTGAACGGGACGCAGGCGCTTGTGCGGCTGATGTTGATGCAGAAGGCGCGCGATCGGCATGCGGGCTTAAATACAGCGGGTCTGGTGACCGGCTATCGTGGTTCGCCGCTAGGCGCGGTCGATCAGCAGATGATGCGCGCGCAAAAGTATCTGAACAAAAGCGATGTGACCTTTCAATTCGGATTGAACGAGGATCTGGCCGCGACCGCGCTATGGGGCAGTCAGCAGGCGGGTCTGCGTGGCGATGGCAAATTCGATGGGGTTTTTGGCCTTTGGTATGGTAAGGGCCCGGGCGTTGATCGGTCCGGCGATGTAATGCGTCACGCGAATATGGCGGGTACAGCGCAGCATGGCGGCGTGTTGATGGCCATGGGCGATGACCACACGGGCGAAAGCTCGACCGTGTTGCACCAATCGGAATGGTCTTTGGTCGATATGTATATGCCGGTGGTCAGCCCGGCGGGCGTTCAGGAAATTCTGGATTACGGCATCTATGGCTTTGCGCTTAGCCGTTTTGCGGGTGTCTGGGTCGGGTTGAAGACCATGAAAGACACGATTGAGGTCACCTCGGTTGTGGATGGCAACCCAGACAGGATGAGGTTGGTTCGCCCGGAATTTGACATGCCCGAGGGTGGGTTGAACATCCGGCTGGGCGATACACCCCATCTGCAAGAGGCACGTGTCATCGACTATAAACGCTTCGCGGCAGAGATGTTCTGCAGGGCCAACAAGCTGGACAAACGGGTTTGGGGCAAGCCCGGTGCCAAGATCGGCTTTGTCGCGGCAGGCAAAAACTGGCTGGACCTGACCCATGCGCTTTCGCTGTTGAATATCGATGAAGCCGAAGCAGTACGTCTGGGCATTACGACCTACAAGATCGGTCAAACCTTCCCGCTGGACATGACCAGTTTCCATGACTGGGCAGAGGGGCTGGACTTGATTGTGATCGTTGAAGAAAAACGAAAACTGATCGAGGTTCAGGTCAAAGAGGCCATCTTTGACGATCGTCGCGGTCGGCGGGTCTATGGCTGGTACAAAGGCGGCGCAGGGGCGTTGCATCGGGAAGAGTTGTTCCCGACCCGGGATGCGCTTGATCCGATCATGATTGCAGAGAAGTTGGGCGAAATCTTGATCGAAGAAGGCCGCGACACAGACGGTGTACGCGCAGGCCTTTCAAAACTGTCCGAGGCGCGCCGGGCTGATAATGCGCAGGAAATCGCAACGCGCCTGCCGTATTTCTGTTCGGGCTGTCCGCATAACAGCTCGACCAAAGTACCTGAGGGCAGCCGCGCTTATGCAGGCATTGGTTGTCACTACATGGTGCAGTGGATGGACCGTCAGACGACCGGTTTCACCCAGATGGGGGGTGAGGGCGCGAACTGGATCGGCGAAGCCCCGTTTTCGACCATCAAACACGTGTTCCAGAACCTGGGCGATGGGACGTATAACCATTCGGGCGTCCAGGCGATCCGCGCGGCTCTGTCGGCGGGTACGAATATGACGTTCAAAATCCTCTACAATGACGCAGTCGCCATGACTGGCGGGCAGGGGAACGAAGGCGATCTGACCGCCGAACGGATCGTGGCCGAGGTCAAGGCCATGGGCGTTCAGCATGTCGCGCTGGTCTATGACGAAAAGGAAGACGTGAATTTGGGCGCTCTGCCTGCGGGCGTGGGAAGTTTTGAACGCGCAGAGTTGATGAAGGTTCAGGACCGGTTCCGCGAGATCGAGGGTGTCTCGGTCATTGTCTATGTGCAGACCTGTGCTGCCGAGAAACGTCGCCGGCGGAAGCGGGGCGAGTTTCCGGATCCGGACAAACGTGTGTTCATCAACACCGATATCTGCGAAGGATGCGGTGATTGCGGGGTGCAATCCAACTGCGTTTCAATCGTGCCGAAAGAGACCGAACTTGGCCGCAAACGTGCGATTGACCAATCCAGCTGTAACAAGGACTTCTCGTGCCTGAACGGGTTCTGCCCGTCCTTCGTGACGCTGGAAGGTGCGAAAATCCGAAAAGAAGCCACGAAGCAGCTTGATCTACCCGATCTGCCAATGCCGAAGCTGCCCGAAATCAACGGGACCCATAACGTTGTTATCACTGGCGTCGGAGGCACCGGGGTTGTCACGCTGGGGGCTATCCTTGCTCAGGCCGCACAGATCGACGGCAAAGGGGCTGGTATGATGGAGATGGCCGGTCTTGCCCAGAAAGGCGGCGCGGTCCACATCCATTGCCGTCTGGCGAACACACCTGAGGATATTAGCGCAATACGCGTGGCCACAGGTGAGGCGCATGCGCTGATTGGCGGCGATCTGGTTGTCTCTGCCGGGGCCAAGACGCTGGGCTTGACACGGACGGGTCAAACCGGCGCTGTAGTGAACAACCACGAAACTGTAACCGGTGATTTCACCCGAGATACCGAATTCCGCATCCCCAGCGATCAGCTGGAACTGGCGTTGCAGGCACGTCTAAAGGATGGGGTGAGCCTGTTTGACGCGACCGATCTGGCCAAAACCGTCATGGGGGACTCGATCTACTCAAACATGATGGTATTCGGGGCCGCCTGGCAGCGGGGCATCTTGCCGGTTAGCCATTCCGCGATCATGGCAGCGATCGAACTGAACGGCACAGCGGTCGAACGGAATAAACGCGCCTTTGATATCGGCCGTTGGGCGGTTCTGTTCCCAGTCGATGTTCAATCCATCCTGTCACCCTCTGTTGCTGAGATGCCAAAGACGCTGGATCAAATGATCGATTTCAGGGCCCAGCACCTGACCGACTATCAATCAGCGCGTCTGGCCAAACGCTATCGCAAGCTGGTCGACGACATTCAGGATGAAACGGTGCGTGAATCCGTGGCAAAAGGCTATCATAAGCTGTTGTCCTATAAGGATGAATATGAGGTCGCGCGGTTGCTGCTGAGCAGTCGTGACAAGGCCACGGCAGAGTTTGATGGCGATTTCAAAATGACCTTCCACCTGGCTCCTCCAATCCTGGGCGGGACGGATGGCAATGGCAGACCCCGCAAACGTGCCTTTGGCGAATGGATGATGGGGCCATTGAAATTGTTGGCCCGAATGAAAACGCTGCGCGGCACGCCGCTGGATATCTTTGGCTATACCTCTGAACGCCGGATGGAGCGTGCGCTGATCAAGCAATATGAAAGTGACATGAAACAAGTTCTGCCTCTTTTATCGCAGGACACGCACGACGCCATCGCAGACTTGGCGCGTTTACCGCTGGACATCCGTGGTTTCGGCCCCGTTTTGCTAGAAAATGAGGCCAAAGCCGCAAAAAGGCGCGAAGAATTGCTGGCAATCATCCGCAGCGGAGGTCCAGAATTGCGCGCTGCGGCGGAATGAGGCGTCACAAATCTGTCACAAGAGCTAGGCAAAAGTGTCGCTTAACTTATAATGCAGGCGAAACAACGGAGTCCGTAAATGCCCTCGCGCCGTCATGTCGTTCGTGACATTTCCTATGCCCATTCTGCCGAAACCAAGGGTGGCCGAATGGTCATCAAGCTTATGGAAAACACAACTGGTCGGATCCGTCTGATCAAACGCGCGGATGGGTACGAAAAAGACGTGGCCAGCGGGCGCGACTTCTGGGCTGTGATGGTTGAACGCTATGGTCTGACCTTGGATATTGTTGGCGGAGCGTTGTCGAACATCCCTAAAGACGGTCCGCTGATCCTGATTGCCAATCATCCCTATGGTATCCTTGACGGGTTGATGATGGGGCACATGCTATCCGAGATGCGTGGTGATTTTCGCATTCTGGCGCATCGGGTTTTTCGCAAGGCGGAAGAGCTGAATCGCATCATCCTGCCTATCTCTTTCGACGAGACGAAAGAGGCGATGAAGCTGAACCTTGAAACCCGTAAAACCGCGCTGAACTATCTAAGCGATGGCGGGGCGATTGGCATTTTTCCGGGGGGTACGGTGAGCACGGCGGTCAACCCGTTTGCCTATCCGATGGATCCGGGCTGGCGTGGGTTCACCGCGCGGATGGTGGCCAAATCAAATGCCACCGTGGTGCCGGTATTCTTTGACGGCCACACTTCGCGCATGTTCCAGATCGCCAGCCATTTGCACAACACTTTGCGCATGGGTCTGCTGATCAAAGAGTTCAAAAAACGTGTGGATACTCCTGTCAAAGTGGTGATTGGCGAGCCCATCGGGCGTGACGTTCTGGACCCGTTGGGCAAGGATACGCGCAAGATGATGGATTTCCTGCGCAAAGCCACGTATGAGCTGTCTCCGAAGCCGTTGAAGTCTTATGACTACGGCTATGAATTCGAGGAACGGCATCGCGCCTGAAGGGGCAAATGGCAGTAGGCATCTTTGATTCCGGTTTGGGTGGTCTGACCGTCCTGAACGCCGCGCAGAAACACCTGCCGGACGTTGATTTCCTGTATTATGCGGACAGTGCGCATGCGCCTTATGGCGTGCGCGATCCCGACGATATCTATCAGCTGACCCGTAAGGCCGTGCACGACCTGTGGGATCGCGGCTGCAATCTTGTGATTCTGGCCTGCAACACCGCAAGTGCGGCGGCGCTGCGGCGGATGCAGGAGGCCGGTGTGCCCGAGGGCAAGCGCGTTCTGGGCGTCTTTGTGCCCTTGATCGAAGCCCTGACCGAACGGCAATGGGGCGACAATTCACCCCCGCGTGAAGTGGCGGTTAAGCATGTGGCGCTATTTGCCACGCCTGCGACCGTGTCCAGCCGTGCGTTTCAGCGGGAACTGGCGTTCCGGGCGATTGGTGTCGATGTCGAAGCACAGGCCTGCGGCGGTGTGGTCGATGCCATCGAAGATGGCGATATGATCCTGGCCGAAGCACTGGTGCGCAGCCATGTGGATGCGCTCAAACGCAAGATGCCAGAGCCTCAGGCCGCCATTCTGGGGTGTACACATTATCCCCTAATGGCCGAGGCTTTTCAGGCCGCATTGGGCCCGGACGTACAGGTGTTCAGCCAGGGCGACCTGGTTGCCGAAAGTCTGGCGGACTATCTGCAGCGCCACCCCAATATGCTGGGCAAGGGCGGCAGCGGGTTTCTGACCACGGGCAAGCCAGGGTTTGTTAGTGACCGCGCGACACAGTTCCTCCGACGACAAATCAAGTTCGAGGCAGCCTGACTTAGGTCAAGGCGTATCCTTTACGATATTCTGAGAATAAAGACCGTCACATCGGCGGTCACATCCTGTGACACATGTAAAGAAGAGGTCTGATATGACCCACAAAATCGCAATTCTGGGCGCTTCCGGTTACACGGGCGCTGAACTGGTGCGGCTGATCTCCGAGCACCCGAATATGGACATCGTTGCCCTGGCAGCCGAGCGCAAGGCAGGATTGTCTATGGCGCAAGTGTTCCCGCATCTGCGCCATATGGACTTGCCGGATCTTTGTAAAATCTCGGAGATCGATTTTTCTCAGATCGATCTGTGTTTTTGTGCGTTGCCGCATAAAACCAGCCAGGAGGTAATCCGGGATCTGCCGAAGGACTTAAAGATTATCGATCTGTCTGCAGATTTTCGGCTGCAGGACCCGAATGAGTACGAGAAATGGTACAGCAACCCTCACAGTGCGTTGGAACAGCAGGAAGAGGCTGTCTATGGCCTGACCGAGTTCTACAGAGACGATATCCGCGCCGCGCGACTGGTCGCTGGCACCGGTTGCAATGCGGCAACCGGCCAATATGTGCTGCGGCCGCTGATCGCCGCCGAAGTGATCGATCTGGATGATATCATTCTGGACTTGAAATGCGCAGTGTCTGGGGCCGGGCGGGCGCTGAAAGAAAACCTTTTGCATGCCGAGCTGAGCGAGGGCGCAAATGCCTATGCTGTCGGGGGAACGCATCGGCATCTGGGCGAGTTCGATCAGGAGTTTTCGAAGCTTGCTGGCCGGACGGTGCACATACAGTTTACGCCCCATCTGATCCCGGCCAACCGGGGGATTCTGGCGACCACCTATGTGAAGGGCGACCCGCAGAGCGTCTATGAGACATTGGTCAAGGCCTACGCCGATGAACCCTTTGTCGAAGTGCTGCCAATGGGCGAGGCACCATCGACACACCATGTGCGCGGCTCGAATTTCTGCCACATAGGTGTGGTTGCGGATCGGATCGAGCGGCGCGCGATTGTTGTTGCGGCACTGGATAACCTGACAAAAGGTAGCAGTGGCCAGGCCTTGCAGAACGCCAATCTGATGTTAGGTGAGGACGAAACCAAAGGCCTGATGATGGCCCCGCTTTTCCCGTGAGGATCGTATGAAATCGCTCAAGAAACGTCGTCGGATACAGGTCATTCTGGTGGCCGCTGTTGCGTTGGTTGCCTCAACGGCGTTGATTGGATGGGCCTTGCAGGACGGAATCAATTTTTTCCGGTCCCCCAGCGATGTGATCGCCGAGCCGCCAGAACCTACGGAAGTTTTCCGGATTGGTGGTCTGGTCGAGGAAGGCTCGATCCTGCGGGGGCAGGGCGAGACTGTACGGTTTATCGTCACCGATGGTGGCGAAAGCGTGCCGGTGGCGTTCACAGGGGTTTTGCCCGATCTGTTTTCGGAAAATCAGGGGATGGTTGGTACGGGTCGCTATGTGAACGGTGTGTTCGAAGCGACTGAAATCCTTGCTAAACATGACGAGACCTATATGCCGAAAGAGGTGATGGACGCGCTGAAAGAACAAGGCGTTTATCAAGATCCCAGCGACAGCTGAACGCAGCGCCGCTGCGTGCCTCCGGCGGAGGTATTTTTGAACAGAAGAACAAGGGGTGTTGCACGTAAAGGGCGGGCAGCGCCCTGTGTCGTTTGGGGATATTAAGTTTACTGCCCGACCGTTTCACCTGACAGAGCATTCAGGGGACGACATGCAGACGGTTCGGGAGATAGCGACAGAGATTGTGGCGCGGGAAGGCGGATTTGTGGATGATCCGGATGATCCCGGTGGCGCGACGAATTTTGGTGTGACCATTCACACCATGCGACGACTGGGGCTTGATCTGACGGGTGACGGTCAGATTGACACAGGTGATGTGCGCGCGCTGAGCAAGCCGCAAGCGATTGACATCTTTGTACGGCATTACTTTGAAAAACCTCGGATTTCAGCATTACCTGCCGTGCTGCACGCGTCGGTTTTTGACATGTATGTCAATGCGGGCAGCCAGGCCGTTAAGATCCTGCAGCGTTTGTTGCGCGAGATGGGGTTTGACGTCGCAGTGGACGGTGTCATCGGGCCGCAGACGATGCGCGCCTGTGCGCAGGCAGCGATACCGGGTGAGGTTGCCTTGCGCGATGCCTATGGGGTGGCGCGGCGGAACTATTACTTTCGTTTGGCAGATCGCAGACCCGCCTCGCGCAAATATGCGCGCAGCCGTGCGGGTGGCAAAGGGGGCTGGATCAAACGGGCCGAGGAGTTTTTGTCGCCAAAATACCACCTGAGCGCGGCGCAGTTTCAAAAGAGGGTCGCGGCATGGGGCTGATATCGGACATCCTGGGTTTTCTGTTTGGTGGCGGGCGAAATGTTGTGCGTGAAACGGCCGAAGTTTTTCAGGAAAACGCCGAAGAGGGTGCGCAGCGGGCATTGACGGTTCAAAGCCAGGCGATGGCGCAATTCGGGGCCGAGTTTCAGGTGCCGCGCAAGGGCGCGTTTGACCGGTTCATGGATGGTTTGAACCGTTTGCCCCGCCCGGCGCTGGCTTTGGGGACGTTGGGCTTGTTCGTGGCTGCGATGATCAATCCCTTGTGGTTTGCGGCCCGAATGCAGGGCATTGCGCTGGTGCCGGAACCGCTATGGTGGCTATTGGGTGTGATCGTTTCATTTTACTTCGGCGCGCGTCATCAGGCCAAGGCGCAGGAGTTACAGCGCGAGATTTCTGATACGATGATACGAGCGCCCAAGGTGCTGGCCAATTTGCGTAGTCTGGCGCAGATGCGTAGTGACAGCCCAGGTATCGCCGATCCGGGCCCGGATGCGGGTTTGCAGATCGAGGTCACACAAGCGGATGACAATCCGGCATTGACCGAATGGCAGCGACTGCAGCGCGCCTGAGCCGCGACACTATGTGCAGAAGAAATAGGCGAAAGTGATTGGCGAACCGCCTGCTTGAGGGATATATCCCGAAGCATGATTACAGAGCTCGGTCACTTCGCCCTCATCCTCGCTTTTATGATCGCGATCGTGCAAAGCGTGGTGCCCCTGATCGGGGCAGCAAAACGCTGGACCGGTTGGATGGTCTTCGCCGAACCTGCGGCGATTTCGCAGTTTTTGCTGACGGCGTTGTCTTTCGGTGCGCTGGTCTGGGCGTTTACGACGTCGGACTTCTCGCTTCGGATCGTGGTGGAAAACAGCCATTCGGCGAAACCGATGATCTACAAGATCAGCGGGACCTGGGGCAATCACGAAGGCTCGATGCTGTTATGGGTTCTGATCGTGACCTTATTCGGCGCCATGGCCGCGCTGTTTGGCGGAGGGCTTCCACCAACCTTGAAAGCGCGGGTTCTGGCGGTGCAATCGGCTGTCGCCGTGGCGTTTTTTGCCTTTATTCTCTTCACGTCGAACCCGTTTGACAGGTTGGCCGTGGCGCCGTTCGATGGGCGCGATCTAAATCCGCTGCTGCAGGATCCCGGCTTGGCGTTTCACCCGCCGTTCCTGTATCTGGGATATGTGGGCCTGAGCATGGCGTTCAGCTTTGCCGTTGCAGCGTTGATCGAAGGCCGTGTCGATGCAGCCTGGGGCCGGTGGGTGCGGCCCTGGACACTGGCAGCCTGGGTGTTTCTGACCATCGGCATCGCACTTGGGTCCTGGTGGGCCTATTACGAGCTTGGCTGGGGCGGGTTCTGGTTCTGGGACCCGGTCGAAAACGCTTCGTTCATGCCGTGGTTGCTTGCAGCCGCATTGCTGCATTCGGCCATCGTTGTTGAAAAGCGTGAGGCGTTGAAAAGCTGGACCATCCTTTTGGCGATCATCGCCTTCGGCTTTTCGCTGATCGGGACATTCATTGTACGTTCGGGTCTTTTGACCTCGGTACACGCCTTTGCCACTGACCCAGAGCGGGGCGTGTTCATCCTGATGATCCTTGTCTTCTTTATTGGCGGCGCACTGACCTTGTTTGCGGCCCGCGCTCAGACGATGGAAGCCAAGGGTGTGTTTGGCGTTGTCAGTCGCGAAAGCGCACTGGTGGTGAACAATGTCCTGCTGGCAGTCAGCTGTTTTGTCGTCTTCGTGGGAACGATGTGGCCGATGGTGGCCGAGATGATGTTTGACCGGACACTTTCGGTCGGGCCGCCCTTCTTCAACTTTGCCTTCACGCCATTCATGGTTCTGCTGGGTCTGGTTCTGCCGATCGGGTCACTGCTGCCTTGGAAGCGCGGCAAGCTTGGGAAAACCGCCTGGTCGTTGCGCTATGCGTTTCTGCTGGCGCTGGCCGTGGCGCTTTTGGTTTGGGCCATGCAGACGGGGCGCAGTGCGCTGGGGCCGGTCGGGCTATTTCTTGGGGTCTGGATTACCTGCGGCGCGATCCTTGATCTTTGGAGCCGAACTGGCCGCAAAGGCAGCTTCAGACGGCTGTTCCGTCTGCCCGGTGCGGATTGGGGCAAGGCCGTTGCCCATACCGGCTTGGGTGTCACGATCTTTGCGATTGCCGGTCTGACCGCGTGGGAGGTTGAAGACATCCGTGTTGCTCAGCCCGGAGCACCCTTTGAGGTTGGACAGTTTACTTTGACGTTGGAAGATGTGCGGCGTGTTCAAGGGCCGAACTATTTCTCGACCACCGCTGATGTTTCAGTCGAGACAAACGGGCGGTCATTGGGGATGCTGCATCCTGAAAAGCGGGACTATCCCGTCGCACGTATGCCCACGACCGAAGCCGCGATTGACTATCGCATTCTTCGGGACCTCTATGTGGTGATCGGGGATCAACAGGCCGATGGGGGCTGGGTCGTGCGGACCTATATCAAACCGTTCGCCAATTGGATTTGGGCAGGATGTATCATGATGGCGCTGGGAGGTGTTCTCAGCCTGTGCGATCGCCGTTTCCGTGTCGCTGCCGGCGCGCGTAAAACGCCAGCGGCCGGGGTGCCGGCGGAATGAAACGCCTGATCCTGATCATGATGCTGTTGGCCGCCCCGGCATATGCTGTGCAGCCTGACGAAGTCCTGGACGATCCGGTACTTGAGCAGCGGGCGCGTGATCTGAGCGCCGAATTGCGGTGTCTGGTGTGCCGGAACGAAAGCATTGATGAAAGCAATGCAGACCTTGCCCGCGATCTGCGCCTTTTGGTGCGCGAACGGCTGGTTGCCGGGGATAGCGACGAAGAAGCGATGGCCTTCATCGTCGACCGCTATGGCGAATATGTGCTTCTTCGCCCACGGCTTTCGGGTTCGAACCTGATGTTGTGGCTTGCCGGCCCGATCATGCTGCTGATCGCGGCAGGCATGGGTTGGAACTTTGTGCGCAACCGCTCGAAAGCCCATGCCTCCGAGGTCAGCGATACCCTCAGCGATGAGGAAAAAGAGCGGCTTAACAAGATTCTCAGCGACTGACGTTCGGTTCTACTTTCCCTTGCGATGTGAATAGTTCAGGTTTCGCAAAATCTGGCGTGAGGAGAGACTTTATATGAACTACGAAACGATCCTGTTGGATATCACGGACGGTCTGGCTGTTCTGACATTCAACCGCCCGGACAAAATGAACGCACTGACCACGCAGATGCGGGCCGAGATTACACATGCGATGAAAGAGGCCGCTCGCAATGCGCGCTGCGTGGTGCTGACCGGGGCTGGACCGGCTTTTTGCTCGGGACAGGATCTGGGCGACGCCTCATCAACCGGAAAGATCGACCTGGAACGGTCCTTGCGCGACGAATATGAGCCGATGCTCGACTCGATCCACGATTGCCCGGTGCCGACCATTGCGGCAGTGAACGGCGCGGCTGCGGGGGCAGGGGCGAACCTGGCCTTATGCGCCGATGTGGTGATCGCAACCGAAAGCGCCTATTTCCTGCAGGCCTTTGCCCGGATCGGTTTGTTGCCGGATGCCGGTGGCACTTGGTTCATGCCGCGCCAGATGGGTTTGGCCAAGGCGATGGGCGCAGCGCTTTTTGCTGAAAAGATCAGTGCCCGTCAGGCCGATGATTGGGGCCTGATTTGGGAGGCGGTCGCCGATGACGATTTCGCCGCGCATTGGCGCAAGCGCGCCGAGTATCTGGCAAATGGCCCAACGGCTGGATTTGCAGCCATAAAAACGGCGCTGCGCGGCACTTATGAAAACACGCTGACGCAGCAGTTGAAGACCGAGGCGAGCCTTCAGGGAGACTGCGGGCGTTCGCGTGACTTTGCCGAAGGTGTCGTAGCCTTTCTGGAAAAGCGCCCCGCCAAGTTCGAGGGGCGCTGAGCCCGATCAGGCCCGGCGGCGCCGACGCGTGCGCCGTTCCGGGGCTGTGTCTTCTCCGGTGCCGTCGGAGGCCGACGAAAATGGCCCCAACGCATCAGCGATCTGATCCAGCGTTGGGCGCTCGGCCCGTGCGGTTGTGTCCAACGCCTCACGCATTTTCTCGACATGGGCAGGCATTGTGCCACAGCAACCACCGATGATCTTCGCGCCTGCATCCCGCGCCATGACGGCGTATTGGGCCATCAGTTCGGGGGTGCCATTGTACTTGATGTTGCCATCTACATACTTCGGGATGCCTGCATTGCCTTTCGACACCAGCGGGCGTTGTGTGCCCTGCGCGACAAAGCCCAGAACAGTGCGCATGATATCCGATGAGCCAGTGCCGCAATTGGCGCCAAAGGCCAGTGGCGGGTTCTCAAAAGTTTCGACCAGTTGTGCCAGATCGGCCGAGGTTACACCCATCATCGTGCGACCGGCGGTATCAAAGCTCATGGTGCCGCACCATGGCATGTCGGCCAGAGCAAACGCCTCGGCCGCGGCGCGGAATTCTTCGGGGGCGCTGATGGTCTCGACCCACAGGACGTCTGCGCCGCCTTCTTTCAATGCGGCGGCCTGTTCGTGGAACATCTCGACCGCGTCGCTGTGTGATAGGCTGCCGACCGGTTCCATGATCTCGCCCGTGGGCCCGACAGAACCGGCCACAATAACGGTGCGCCCGGACGCATCGGCCACTTCGCGGCCAAGCTCGGCCCCGATCCGGTTCAGCTCGGTCACGCGGTTCTGCGCATCATGCAGTTTCAAACGCGCCGCTGTTCCGCCGAATGTGTTGGTCAGGAACAGATCGCTTCCAGCATCGACCCAGCCCTGATACAAAGCCCGGATCTTGTCAGGCGAATCCACGTTCCACAGTTCAGGCGCATCACCCGATTGCAGTCCCATGTTGAACAGGTTGGTCCCCGTCGCACCGTCGGCCAGAATTACATCAGCGGTGTTCAGCAGGTCAGTCAGCGCATTTGTCATGAAAAAAGCCCGAAAACTGGCGCAAAGCGCCATTGTGAATAACAGACGCCCCGTGTCACATGACCGGGGCGTCAAATCAAATTCATAATACTCATGAAGATCATGAGTGGCGCTGCAAAGAGACTTAGATGTCGGCCTCGGCCATCACCTGTTCTTTGGCTTCGACCAGAAGTTCCGCCATCTTCGCACGAATTTTGGCTTCATCGGCAAGATCGCCCAAGTAGCTTTTGACTGCATTGACGACGTCATCTTCATTGACGTGCTTCAGGTCGGTTTGGACCAGTTCCTGACCGTATTTGCGCGCCTGTTCTACGGTTTCACCCTTCAGGGTCGAGGCCCAGACAGCCATGAACCGGTTGCGGCGCATACGGGCGATGAATTGCATTTTTTCGTCATGCGCAAATTTCGTTTCAAACGCATTTTCACGTTCGTCAAAGGTGGTCATGAGACAGGGACCTCTTGGGTTGCGATTACTCTGATGATGATATGACCATACGGCAGCACGGGTGCAAGAGATTTGCGCTGTGTCAAAGTCTCGCTGCCTTGCAAACTTGCGGGGAAGGGGGGCATGGACTATGAGGGCGCCAAACGGCGGGACTCATTTCCGCTGCTCAGACTGGAAAGGTCGCTCATGGCGCGTCGCAAAAAGATCTACGAAGGCAAAGCCAAGATTCTGTATGAAGGTCCGGAACCGGGCACAATCGTGCAGTATTTCAAAGATGACGCCACCGCGTTCAACGCGGAGAAGAAAGACGTGATTGATGGCAAGGGCGTTCTGAACAACCGCCTATCTGAATTCTTCATGAACGGCCTGAACCAGATCGGTGTACCCACGCATTTCATCCGTCGCCTGAACATGCGGGAACAGCTGGTGCGCAATTGCGAAATCGTGCCGCTGGAAATCATCGTGCGCAACTATGCGGCCGGGACGATGTCCAAACGTCTGGGCATTGCCGAAGGCACGCAGTTGCCGCGCCCGATTGTCGAATATTGCTACAAAGATGATGCCCTGGGCGATCCTTTGGTCACCGAGGAACATATCGCCGCCTTTGGCTGGGCCAGCCAGCAGGATATGGACGATATCCTCAGCCTTGCCCTGCGCGTGAACGATTTCATGAGCGGTGTCATGATGGCCGTTGGAATTCGCCTGATTGACTTCAAGATCGAAATCGGCCGCGTCTTTGATGGCGACTATCAGCGCCTGATCGTCGCCGATGAGATCAGCCCCGACAGTTGCCGCCTATGGGACATCGAAACCGGCCAGAAACTGGACAAGGACGTCTTCCGGCGCGATCTGGGCAATCTGACAGACGCCTATTCCGAGGTCGCGCGTCGTTTGGGCGTTCTTCCCAAAAGCAATGTGACCAAGCCGACGCTGATCAACTAGGCGATACTGGTCTGAATTCCGTGAGAGCGCCGCTGATCCTGAGCGGCGCTTTTTCTTTCCAGAGAGTTTGACAGCTTATGCGTTCCTGATCATGTTTGGATCTAAGCAGCCAAATTGCTTGCGGTCGGGGTGATCTAACGAATGACGGAATTGTTTGATCAGGCAGTTTTCCTGAAGTTTTTGGCCGCTGTGCTGGCGATTTTCAACCCTCTCTACAATATCCCGATCTTTCTGAGCATGACCAAGACCTGTTCTGCATCGGAACGGCGTCATGTTGCGATTGTTGTGATGATTTCTGTCACGATAATTGCGTTAGCCGCTGTGCTGATAGGCGAAGAAATTCTTGGGGTTTTTGGCATAGATGTGCCGTCTTTTCGGATCGCGGGCGGTATCATCATTTTCGGAATAGGTATGTCGATGCTGAAATCCGAGGATCGCGCGCCAGGGGATCAGGCCGCCGTAGCGGACGGACATCAAAGAAAGCTGAATTTCGCGGTTGTTCCACTGGCGATCCCTTTGACCATTGGTCCCGGCACGATTGCGATAACCATTGTGTTTTCTCATCAGTTGTCTGACGGCGCGGAAATCCTGACGCTGGGTGCTGCGATATTGATTGCCTGTGCAATTGTCGGGTTGGGATTGTTGTTCGCGGATCAAATCTCGCGCCTTGTAGGCGAGACGATGATCAACGTTGTGACCCGTATCATGGCGATATTGTTGGTGGCCGTTGCAGTCGAAATGGTTTTGACCGGCACATTCCATGCGATTGATGCGCATTATCCTGCTTTATCCAAGGGCGACGGCTAGGAAACCACCTGCGGCAAACTGCGGATCATACAGGGTTGTTCAACGCACCCAACCACGCTATCCCCCGCGCAACGGAATAGGGCCGGCCAGCGGCCCCCAGGTGGAGTTGCGAAAATGAAAGCACGGGTGCATGTGATGCTCAAGAATGGGGTGCTTGACCCTCAGGGTGAGGCGGTACGGCACGCACTAGGCGCCATGGGCTTTGATCAGGTCGAAGGTGTTCGGCAAGGCAAGGTGATCGATCTGGAGCTTGCAGAGGGCGCGACCGAAGCGGATGTGACCGAGATGTGTGAAAAGCTGTTGGCCAATACGGTCATCGAGCGTTACGAGATCGAACTGGTCTGATCCAGACCCAGCAGGAGGGTTCGCCATGCGCGCTGCCGTTATCGTCTTCCCCGGATCGAATTGCGACCGGGATCTTGCCGTGGCTTTCAAGCAAGCCGGTTTTCAGGTCGATATGGTCTGGCACAAAGATGCGACGCTGCCGGACGGCGTTGATATCGTCGGTGTTCCGGGCGGATTTTCCTATGGCGACTATCTGCGCTGCGGAGCCATCGCGGCCCAGTCGCCGATCTGTCAGGCGGTGGTCGATCATACCAAACGCGGCGGGTATGCAATGGGGGTCTGCAATGGATTCCAGATTCTCACCGAAACCGGCATTCTGCCAGGAGCATTGCTGCGGAATGCGGGCCTGAAGTACATCTGCAAGACGGTGGGCCTGAAGGTTGAAACCAGCAGCAGCCCGTTTACCGAAGGCTACAACGCAGGTGACGTGATCGGAATCCCGATTGCCCATCATGACGGCAACTATTTCGCCGATGACGATACATTGTCCACGCTGCGGGACCAGGACCGCGTTGCGTTCACCTATACCGAGAATCCGAATGGTTCGGTCGGGGATATCGCTGGCATCCTGTCGGAAAATCGTCGCGTTCTCGGGATGATGCCGCATCCGGAACGGGCCGCGGATCAGGGGCATGGTGGCACCGACGGTACGGCATTGTTCCGCGCATTGTCGGGCGTTCTGTCGCCAGCGTGACTTGAGGTCAGATCATAGCGCGCGTACCTTCTGGGGATGAGTACAGAGGTTCGCACTGGCTGGTCCAAACTTTTAAGACCCTTTCGCGGCGCGCCGCTGGGCTGGAGATTGCGACTGGCCGTTTTCGTGCTCTTGGCCGCCACTGTTGTGACGGTCTGGACAACGAACCGTTTGCTGACGGATCGCTTTACCGAAGATACGCGAAACAGGGCCGAGCTCAGGCTGACGCTCGACTCAGGCAACCTGGTCAGTGAGCTGCGCCGCAATGCCATCGTGCCGCAATTGCTGGCGCGGGATCCGACGCTGATTTCTGCCCTGCGCTCCAGCGACTATACGCTGTCGACCCAGCGCTTGATTTCATTTGTCGAAGAGATTGGCGCTGCGTCGCTGATGCTGCTGGATAGCGATGGGCGGTCTGTTGCCGCCACTGATCGTAACCGTCTGGGCGAGGCGCATCGTAACGCGCCTTATTTTGTGGATGCGATACGGTCAAATTCGACGATTTTCTCGGTCATCCCGCGTGAGGCCGGTGGCTATAGTTTTGTCTATTCACGCCGTATCCAGGGCAACTCGGACATACTCGGCGTGATCGTGGTCGAGGTCGATCTGCAGAAATTCGAAACTGCCTGGGCGCGGATTGCGCATGCAGTGCTGGTCACCGACAGCACGGGCAACATCATCCTGTCGACCGAACCACAATGGCGCGGATTGAATGAAGAGGCGGCGATGCTGCGTCAACCGCCGCTCAGCGCCATTCAACGCGCGATCCGCGTGACCACGGATTGGACCGCGCTGCCGCCGGATGCCTATCTTCAGGGTGAGGCGGTGATGCGGATGGAAAAACGCATTCCGTTTCGGGGCTGGCAAATGACATCTTTCACCACATTCGAGTCGGTGCGCGAGCGGGTGAACAGTGTTTTGGCGCTCGAGATCATGGGATTTGCGATTCTATTGGCGCTGGCCTTCTATGCGCTCAGCCGTCGGGCCACCTTGCGGATGACGTTGTTCCAGCGCGAGTCGGCAGAGCTTCGCGCATTGAACGCAAGGCTACAGCGGGAAATTGCTGAACGGGAACGGGTTGAAAAGACGCTGGATTTGGCCGAACAGACGCTTGCCCAAAGCTCGAAACTGGCCGCGTTGGGAGAGATGTCGGCAGCGGTGAGTCACGAGTTGAATCAACCTCTGGCTGCAATGAAAACTTATCTGGCCGGTGCACGGCTGCTGTTGCGCCGAAATCGGCCCGAAGAGGCATTGGCCAGCTTTGGCCGCATCGACGGTCTGATCGAGCGGATGGGCGCGATTACCCGGCAACTGAAATCCTATGCGCGCAAAGGGGCGGATGCGTTTTCACCCGTAAATCTTGGAGAAGCACTAGCTTCGTCACTGTCGATGATGGAACCTCAGTTGCGCCAAAGGCATGTGAAGATCACTCAGATCCTGCCCGAGGAACCGGTGCTTGTGAATGGGGATCGGATGCGCATCGAACAGGTCATGGTTAACCTGTTGCGCAATGCGCTCGACGCTACCAAATCGGTGGCTGAGCCGGATGTGGAGATTATCCTGGCTGCAGGCGATACGGCGGTGCTGACCGTGCGCGACAATGGCTATGGGATCGATGATATCGAGAACCTGTTCGAGCCGTTCTATACTACCAAGCAGCCCGGCGATGGCGTCGGGCTGGGGCTTGCCATCTCGTCCGGGATCGTGAACGACCATGGCGGACGGCTGACTGCGCGCAACGGCCAGCACGGCGGCGCGGTGTTTGAAATGCAATTGCCCATTTTGGGCAGTGACGGCCTTGAGGCCGCAGAATAAAAGGGAAGACTATGGCCCAAGCCATGAAGATCGCCATTGTGGATGATGAACAGGACATGCGCCAGTCGATCAGCCAATGGCTGGCATTGTCGGGGTATGACACCGAAACCTTTGCCAGCGCCGAGGACGCGCTGAAGGTTCTGGGCCCCGAATATCCGGGGATTGTGATCTCGGACATCAAAATGCCGGGCATGGACGGCATACAATTGCTGAAGAAGTTGATGGGGGCAGACAGCACTCTGCCGGTCATCATGATCACCGGTCACGGGGACGTGCCCATGGCGGTTGAAGCGATGCGCGTTGGCGCGTTCGATTTCCTTGAGAAGCCCTTTAACCCGGACCGTATGTCGGAATTGGCGAAGCGGGCCAGCAATGCCCGCCGTTTGACCTTGGACAACCGGGCCCTGCGTCGAGAGCTATCAGGCGGCACGCAGATCATGAACAAACTGATCGGGGCCAGCCCCGTGATGGAGCGGTTACGCGAGGATATTCTGGATCTTGGTCAAGCCGATGGTCACGTGCTGATCGACGGAGAAACCGGGACAGGTAAAACCCTTGTTGCGCATGCTTTACATGCGGTGGGTAGCCGGGCGGGCAAGAAATTTGTTCTGGTTTCCTGCGCGGCACTGGAAGAAGAGGCTTTGTCCAAACGCCTGTTTGGCCCGATGATGCCCGAGGACGCCCAATTGCCCGCGATTGAAGAGGCGCGCGGTGGAACACTGGTTCTGGAAGACGTCGAAGCGTTGAGCGATACGCTGCAGGCGCGCTTACTAAGCGTGATGAACGAACAGGGCACCCCGGCAGAAACGCGCATCGTAGCGATTTCGAACCTGCAAGAGGCTGGAAAGACCAGCGAAGACGTGCTGCGCCCTGATTTGTTTTACCGGCTGGCAGCTCTGCGGATCACTATGCCGCCTTTGCGCCAGCGGGGTGAGGATATCCTGACTCTGTTTACCCGTCTCAGCGAGCAGTTTGCCGAGGAATATGGCTGTGATTCACCGCAGGTCAGTGCACAGGAAGCCGCGCAACTGTTGCAGGCCCCTTGGCCAGGGAATGTGCGTCAATTGATCAACATTGCTGAGCGTGCGGTGCTGCAATCGCGGCGGGGGTCGGGGACGATTGCGTCATTGTTGATGTCGGATCACGAGGAAATGCAGCCGGTGATGACCACCGAAGGCAAGCCTTTGAAGGAATATGTCGAAGCGTTTGAGCGGATGCTGATCGACAACACGATGCGCCGCCACAAGGGATCGATCGCGTCGGTCATGGATGAGCTATGCCTTCCGCGCCGGACGTTGAACGAGAAGATGGCGAAATACGGTCTTCAACGATCGGATTATTTGTAAAGGAAGAGAGGGGGCCAGCCCCCTCTTGAGCCTCCGGCTCAATTCACCCCCGAGATATTTTTGGCCAGATGAAGGGGATCCTGCGCTGTGTTGGCGGGCGGGATGCAGTTTGCCCATTGTGTTTTCCACAGGACTGCTTTTATTGTGTCCGGACGGGCCGGACCTTTTTCGTGTCTTTAAGCCCCGATTTTTTGAGTTTCGCTGTTTTGCCAAAGGTGAACGTTGGTTTTCATCGCAAAGCAGACCGATTGTGCCCCGTTACATGGGGCAGTGGAGTGCCTGAGCCCGATGCGTCGGGCGAAAGGAATAAATGGGCAGGCAGCGGTGAGCCGCGCCTGTCGGAGAAGAACCGCGATGACGCGCGCGCAACGTTTGAAAGACCGGGCAGGGGGCCAAAGCGCCAGACCCTGCCGCGCGCCGTCTGATATCGCTCTGACAAGACACCTTCCCAAATGCGCCTGTCCGCCTGGACAGGTCAGGACAACGCGTTTGGCGCGGTGCACCAAGGACACATGGCTAAGAAAATGCTTATCGATGCCACCCACGCGGAGGAAACCCGCGTCGTGGTGGTCGACGGAAACAAGGTCGAGGAGTTCGACTTTGAATCCGAGAACAAACGCCAGCTTGCTGGCAACATCTATCTTGCAAAAGTAACACGGGTCGAGCCTTCGCTGCAGGCGGCCTTTGTGGATTATGGTGGGAACCGGCATGGTTTCCTGGCGTTTTCCGAGATTCATCCCGATTACTACCAAATCCCCGTCGCCGACCGTGAGGCGCTGATGGAGGAAGAGCGCGCTTATGCCGAGGCCATGAAGGCCCGGGATGAGGCGGAGGAGGTCAAGCCGAAAAGGCGCCGTCGCTCGCGGACCAAGGCGGCGGATGTGAAATCCGACGATGCGGTCGAGTCGATTGAAGTGTCGAACGAACCGACCGGCATGGAAACCATCGATCTGGAAGACGGTGAAGAAGCGGATCTGTCGGTTGAGGAAGGAACTTCGCCGGCGGATCGTGTTACCGAAACACCCGTTGAAGAACCGGTTGATGACGTTGAGACCTCTGATGACATGGCTGTCGAAGAGGCTGCGCAAGAGGTGGTGGAAGACGCTGCGCCGGAGGAGGTGTCCGAGGGTGAGGCGGTAACGGATGTCGAGGAGCCCGCGGAACCCGAACAGGCGGAGCCTTCCAGCGAAACCGAAGAGGAAAAAACTGACTCGGATACCGATGAAGGTGAAGAGGGTGAGGCGCGATCGGATGCGACTGAAAAAGACGCATCCATCGAATCTGTGGCTGACGAGGATGACAGCGAAGATATTCGACCGCCACGCAAACCCCGCCCGCGCCGGTACAAAATTCAGGAAGTCATCAAGGTCCGTCAGGTTCTGCTGGTTCAGGTTGTCAAGGAAGAGCGCGGCAACAAGGGTGCGGCGCTGACCACCTACCTGTCGCTGGCCGGTCGTTACTGTGTTCTAATGCCCAACACGGCCCGTGGCGGCGGCATTAGCCGTAAGATCACCAATGCACCTGATCGGAAAAAACTGAAAGAAATCGCCGCTGAGATCGACGTGCCAACAGGTGCTGGATTGATCATCCGGACCGCGGGGGCCAAGCGCACGAAGTCCGAGATCAAACGCGACTATGAGTATTTGCAGCGTCTGTGGGAGCAGATCCGCGAGCTGACGCTGAAATCCATCGCGCCTGCGAAGATCTATGAAGAAGGCGACCTGATCAAACGGTCGATCCGGGATCTGTATAACCGCGATATTGATGAGGTTCTGGTCGAAGGCGAAGGCGGTTACCGCATCGCTAAGGACTTCATGAAGATGATCATGCCGTCTCACGCCAAGAACGTGAAACGGTATGAGGATGCGCTGCCGCTGTTCGCGCGCTATCAGGTGGAAAGCTATCTGGCGGGGATGTTCAACCCGACCGTGCAGCTGAAATCGGGTGGCTATATCGTGATCGGCGTAACCGAAGCGCTGGTGGCGGTCGATGTGAACTCAGGGAGGGCGACCAAGGAAGGCTCGATCGAGGAAACGGCGCTGAAGACCAATCTTGAGGCTGCGGAAGAGGTGGCACGCCAGTTGCGCCTGCGCGACCTGGCGGGTCTGATCGTGATCGACTTCATCGATATGGACGAGCGCAAGAATAACTCGGCTGTCGAGAAGCGCCTGAAAGACAAACTGAAAACCGACCGTGCACGCATTCAGGTGGGCCGCATTTCTGGTTTTGGACTGTTGGAGATGTCGCGCCAGCGTCTGCGCCCCGGCATGCTGGAAGCGACCACGCAGCCGTGCCCGCATTGTCATGGCACCGGTCTGATCCGGTCGGACGACAATATGGCGCTGTCGATCCTGCGTCAGATCGAAGAGGAAGGCACCCGCCGCCGCTCACGCGAGGTTCTGGTGCGCTGCCCGGTTGGCATTGCCAACTTCCTGATGAACCAAAAGCGCGAGCATATCGCTCAGATCGAGGCCCGTTATGGCCTTTCGGTGCGTATCGAAGGGGATCTGCATCTGGTCAGCCCGGATTTCTCGATGGAGAAATTCAAGACGGCCAGTCGGATCGTGCCCGAGGCGACAGCCCCGGTTGTATCCGTCGATGCGTCGCTGATGGATTTGGTCGATGAGACCGATGAGGACGAGGTCGAGGAAGAAACCGTTCAGGCCGAAGAAGAGGTCAAGCCCAAGCGCAAACGTCGCCGCCGTCGCCGTAAGAAGGGCGGCAGCACATCCGAGCAGCAGGATGGGGATAATGACGCGTCCGATGCAGCCGCCGATGACGCGCCTTTGGAAGACAGCACCGAGGAAAGCGCTCAGGAAGACTCGGAGACCACAGGTGAAGAGGAAAAACCGGCCAAGCCGAAGCGCCGCCGGTCGCCACGCCGCAAGAAAAAAGACGTCGAACCTGTTGCGGCGGAGGTCGAGGTAGCGGATGCTGGGGTTCAGCAAGATCCTGAAGTGCAATCGACAGAGGATACATCGGTTGAGCCATCAGAACCTGCGACAGAGCTAGAAGTAGCCGAAGTAGTGGTCGAAGACGCGCCTGCTCCGGCAGCGCCTGAGCCGGAACAGGCTGAAGCTGAAATGGAAGCTGAAGACCCCGTTTCTGCCGAAGAGGTCACAGAACCCGCGGCCGAAGAAGTCCAGGCCGAGCCCGTTTTGGAAACCGTTGCGGAAGAGCCAGAGCAACCGAGCGACCCTGCCAAGCCCAAACGGCGCGGCTGGTGGTCGCTGGGCGGCTAAACCAAACAGAAAAGGCGGGCAATGTGCCCGCCTTTTTCATTGCCGGGGCCGGGCTATAATCAGCCTTGTTTCCGAATCAGATAGACCTGCTGCCCGTCCTCTTCACCTTGTGAGATCAGCTTATGGCCGCTCTCGGCACAGAAATGAGGAATGTCGATGACTGCGGCCGGATCATCGGCCAACACGCGCAGCACCGCGCCATCTGCCATGAATTTCAGCCGCTTGCGTGCCTTCAGCACGGGCAACGGGCAAAGCAGCCCCAAGGCATCAAGGGTCTCGGTTGGATGTGACATATGGGTCAGATATTTCGACTTTGTCATGGTGTCCAGCATGCAACCACGAGGTTGTGACCGAATGGCCCCGTGACGAAGCCGCCTGCATAACATATGTGCTGGTCTATGTTCGGAATAGATATCATCGACGCGGGACTTCTACCCGCCATGTTCATCGCCATGATCGGCGGGTTGATCAGCTTTTTGTCGCCCTGCGTATTGCCGATTGTGCCACCCTATCTGGCCTATATGAGCGGTGTGACCATCAACGAGATGCAGGATGAGGCGCGTGCCCGGCGCAAAGCCACGCTATCTGCGCTGTTCTTTGTGTTGGGTTTGTCGACCGTCTTTTTGTTGCTGGGGTTCACCGCTTCGGCCTTTGGGGCATTTGTTCTGAAGAATCAGGAGCTTTTTGCCAAAGCTTCGGGCGCGGTGGTGATCATCTTTGGCCTGCATTTCCTGAACGTGTTCCGTATCCCGCTTCTGGATCGTGAGGCGCGGGTCGAAACAGGTGATTCCGGAGGATCCGTGTTTGGGGCCTACATATTGGGTCTTGCCTTTGCCTTTGGCTGGACACCCTGCATCGGCCCGCAGCTTGGCGCGATCCTGTCGCTGGCCGCGTCCGAGGCTTCGGTGGCACGCGGCACGCTTCTGCTGGGCGTATATGCGGCGGGCCTGGGTATTCCGTTCTTGTTGGCCGCGATGTTCCTGAACCGCTCGATGAGCGTGATGAACCGGATCAAACCCTATATGGGTACGATTGAGAAAGTGATGGGTGGGCTATTGCTGTTCGTCGGAATCATGCTGATCACCGGTCTGTTCACCGAATTCAGCTGGTGGCTGCTGGAAACCTTCCCGGCGCTGGCGGTACTGGGCTGATCCATCTTACCTTGGCCGCAATGCTGCGTTAACCTGCGCAGCAGAAGGTAAGGCCATGAGCAGTCAGACAAAACAGCCACAGGTGCGCAGGCGGCGGGTGTTCTACATCCCTGGCTACGACCCGATTCCTGCCCGACGCTATCGAGAGCTGTATCGGACCGAATCCCAGCAGCAGGCCGAGATTTCGGGATATGACATCGCAATTGCGCCGAAATCGGGCGATGGGCCTTTTGGCTGGCAAGTCACCTCAACTCAAGACGGGGTTGAAGTAAAGACAGAGTTCGAGGTTCTGGTCTGGTCCGATATCGTTCGTGACAGCATGTCCGGGTCGATCTTGGAGACCTATCTACAGCTTGCCAGCACGGCCTGGATTTACATTTCGACTGGTACATTGCGGCGTCTGCGCAAGCTTCGAAAAGGGCCGGTGATTGCAGCGCTTTATCCTGTCGGGATGCTGCTTTTGCAACTGCTTGCTGCATTTGGCGTTGCGGCCGTTACAATCGCGCTGCTGCAGATCTGGATTGGTGCGTGGGCGTTATTGCCCGCACTTGCAGTCGCCTATGCGCTGCTGCGCTGGTTCCGAAAGATCGACAATCGCCTGTTTGCCTACTACCTGATGCATGACTACGCTTATTCCGCGCGGTTGAACGGGGAAACACCGGCCGAGTTGCAACAGCGTCTGGATGAATTCGCCGCGTTGATCAGTGCTTCCTTGCAGGACGATGTGGATGAGGTTCTGATCGTCGGCCACAGCTCCGGAGCGCATTTGGGCGTGTCAGTCCTGGCCGATGTCATCCGTACCAACCAGGGCGCGCGGCGCGGTCCAACTCTGTCATTCCTGAGCCTGGGGCAGGTGGTCCCTATGGTTTCTTTCCTACCTGATGCCACGAAACTGCGGGGCGATCTGCGGTTTCTTTCAACGCAAGACACGGTGACCTGGGTGGATGTCTCGGCCCCCGGAGATGGGTGTTCCTTTGCGCTTTGTGATCCGGTCGCGGTCAGCGGCGTTGCCGGGCCGGATAAGATCTGGCCTTTGGTCCTATCAGCGGCCTTCACACAAACGCTTTCACCCGCGCGCTGGCACGCGCTGCGCTGGAGGTTTTTCCGACTGCATTTTCAGTATCTCTGCGCGTTCGACCAGCCCGGCACCTATGACTACTTCCGCCTTACCGCCGGGCCACAGACGCTGGGTGCGCGGTTCGCAGACCGACAACCATCGAAAACCCGCATCGAAACCCCTGTTTCCAAATACAGAAACGTCACTCCATGACGCCGCCCAAGCCAAAATCCCGCCCGGATCGCGTCTCGCTATGGCGTTACCTAAAACTGTTTCGGCAGGATTTGCTCTCGGCGCAACCTCAACGCCTCTATCGAGCCTGGATGGCTGAGTTTCGCACGCCGTTCTTCCGATCCTACATGATCAACCAGCCTGATCTGGTTGATACGGTTCTCAAAAAGCGACCGGATGATTTTCCGAAATCCAGCCGGATCAGCGAAGGGTTAAAGCCCTTATTGGGGAACTCAGTATTCCTGACCAATGGCGAGACGTGGAAACGCCAGCGACGCATTATTGATCCGGCCTTTGAAGGTGGCCGTCTGAAAGATACCTTTCCGGCGATGCGCGCTGCGGCTGAGGCTTGCGTGGATCGGCTGCGCAACCACACAGGTCAGCAGATCGAATGTGAGGAAATCACCAGCCACGCCGCAGCCGATGTGATTTTTCGCACGTTGTTTTCCGTGCCGATCGAGAATGAAATCGCCACAGAGGTCTTTCAGAAGTTCCGCGCCTATCAACGTGCACAACCTTTGTTGAACCTGGCCGCCTTTGTGCCTTTGCCGCGTTGGCTGCCACGGTTTCATTCCAGGAGCACCCGCCGTAATGCGCGGGATATACGCGCTCTGATTGGTCGGCTGACATCAGAACGGGCCAACGCGATCAAACAGGGGCAGGCCCCGGATGATCTGGTCACGAAAATCATGACCACATCTGATCCGGTCACGGGTGAGCGGTTCAGTACTGATGAAATGGTCGATCAGGTTGCGATCTTCTTTCTGGCGGGGCATGAAACCAGTGCCTCGGCCCTGGCTTGGGCTCTCTACCTGATGGCGCTTTATCCCGAATGGCAGGAGAAACTCGCATCCGAGGCCAAGGCGCTGGACGATGCTACATTCTCGGCCATGTCACGCCTCAAGATCAGCAGGGATGTCTTTCGCGAGGCGCTGCGCCTTTATCCGCCTGTCCCGATGATGGTGCGACAGAACACGTGCCCCGAACAGTTCCGCAACCGCGAGGTTCGCAAAGGCTCACAAATCGTCATCAGCCCCTGGCATCTGCATCGACAGGAAAGGTTATGGGACAATCCGGATGCGTTCGACCCCGCCCGCTGGAACACCGAGAATGGCAAGACCTGTCAGCGAGAGGCTTACATTCCCTTTTCGGCCGGTCCCCGCGTTTGCACAGGTGCCGGGTTTGCGATGGTCGAGGGGCCGTTGATCCTGTCTATGCTGCTGCGCACCTACAAATTCGAAACAATCCCCGGCAAAACGCCTGTTCCCGTCGCACATCTGACCGTCAGATCAAAGGATGGTATCTGGTTGCGCTTGGTTGAGCGCTAACAAACTACCATCCCCCTACGCCGTACTGTATTCGAAGGACAACGGAATCAGGTTTGAACGGGAAAGCATTATGTCCAAGGCAGAACAGCGCGCGCAGATGTCCACAGGCGCAGGGTTTATCGCAGCACTGGATCAAAGCGGTGGATCAACACCAAAAGCGCTGGCGCTTTATGGCGTGGATGCTTCGCACTATGGTTCGGACGAAGAGATGTTCGGGGAAATCCAGAAGATGCGTGCGCGGATCATTCTGGCGAATGATTTCACCAAGGACAAAGTGATTGGCGCGATCCTGTTTGAACGCACGCTGGGTGAGCAGATCGAAGGCCGGAAAGTGGCTGATTACCTGTGGTCGGTCAAAGGCATCGTACCGTTTTTGAAAATCGACAAAGGCCTGGAAGATCAGGCAAACGGTGTTCAGTTGATGAAACCGATTCCGGGTCTCGCTGAAACTCTGGGCAAGGCAGACGGTGTGTTCGGCACCAAGGAACGATCGGTTATTCATGAGGCAAACGCCGAGGGTATCGCAGCCGTGGTCGCGCAGCAATTCGACGTTGCACGCGAAGTTCTGGCCGCTGGAATGGTTCCGATCATCGAGCCCGAGGTGAACATCCATTCCGAGACCAAGGCCGAGGCCGAAGACCTTCTGAAGGCTGAAATCTTCAAGAACCTCGACCAGCTGGATGTAGGTCAGGATGTGATGCTGAAGCTGACGATCCCCAGCGTTGCGGGTTTGTATGATACGGTCGCGGATCACCCGCGTGTTGTACGTGTTGTTGCCCTGTCTGGCGGCTACTCGACCGAACAGGCCTGTGATCTGCTGGGGCAGAACGGTAAGATGATCGCGTCCTTCTCGCGCGCGCTGACCGAAGGGCTGTCAAAGCAACAGTCTGATGCGGAGTTCAACGCAGCCCTGAGCGGGAACATCGACAAGATTTTTAACGCTTCCTGCTAAGTACTAGATATGTTTGACAAAATCGCGGCGCATCTGCGCCGCTTTTTTGCGCAAGGCGCAGCCTTCGGCGTGATCATTGATCAATCCCATCGCCTGCATAAACGCAAAAACTGTCGTGGGCCCCACGAATTTCCATCCGCGTTTCTTCAAATCCTTCGACATAGCGATGGATTCCGCTGATGTTGAGGCGGTTTGCGGTGGCGGAGGGGTCTGAGGCTCGAACCGCCAGACATAGGCCGCAAAGGAGCCTTCGGAGGCCACCAGTTCCTGCGCGCGGCGGGCGTTGTTGATCACGGCTTCGATTTTGCCACGATGGCGGATGATGCCAGTGTCTTGTATCAGACGCTCGACATCTGCATCAGAAAACGCCGCCATCTTGTTGAAATCAAAGCCACAAAAAGCCGCGCGAAAATTCTCGCGCTTGCGCAGGATCGTCAGCCAGCTGAGGCCAGATTGAAAGCTTTCGAGGCAGATTTTTTCGAACAACCGTTGGTCATCGGCCACGGGGTATCCCCATTCATTGTCGTGATACTCCAAAAACTCCGGCGCGGCCTTGGCCCAGGCACATCTGGGATTACCATCCGGGCCGATAAATGTGTCGCTCATGCATGTACTCTTTTTGTTCCTATCTGACGCTATACCGATTAGCGCAGGGCTGGCAAGGATCAAAGCTTGTTGCGATACCAGTTGAGGATAAATACGCGAATGGCCGAAGCGAGACCCGTTTCCGGGTCACGCTCGACATCAATATCGGCCGCCAAGGCGTTGATTGGTTGATTTTTTTCAAGCGCAATGTCCCGAAAGGCACGCCAGAATTCATCTTCTAAAGACACCGATGTGCGGTGCCCTTTGAGAGTCAAAGAGCGTTTGACGGGGCGACCGCTCATTCATCCAACTCATGATTGTTATGATCGCGTTTCTGCTTATCCTGCTGCAGTTTCACGACCTCTTTTTCAGCTTTGGTGCGCCCAAAGGCGACTGCGTCTTGATCTGCACGGGCCTTTTTCTCGGCCCGTGCTTTCTCTTTCCGATACCGGTTCAGATTGACCGGCTTACCCATCAGTCTTTCGGGCCAATCATCTGTTCGGGCCGCACGACGGCGTCAAAGGTTTCTTCATCGACAAAGCCCAGCGCGATGGCCTCTTCCTTAAGCGTCGTGCCGTTCTTATGCGCGGTTTTCGCAACCTTGGTGGCGTTGTCATAGCCGATCGTCGGGGCCAATGCCGTCACCAGCATCAACGATTCCTTCATCAGCTTGTCGATCCGCGGCTCGTTGGCCTTGATGCCCAGCAGCATACGCTCTGTAAAGCTGTCGGCGGCATCGCCCAGCAATTGGATCGACTGCAGAAGGTTGTAAGACATCATCGGGTTGTAGACGTTCAGTTCGAAATGCCCCTGCGATCCGGCAAAGGTCATCGCGGCGTTGTTGCCCATCACATGGGCCGCGACCTGTGTCAGTGCCTCGGCTTGTGTCGGGTTTACTTTGCCAGGCATGATCGACGAGCCGGGCTCATTCTCGGGCAGGATCAGCTCACCCAGACCGGACCGGGGGCCAGAGCCCAGAAAACGGATGTCATTGGCGATCTTGTAGCAGCTACCGGCAATCGTCGCCAAAGCACCGGACAAGAAGACCATGGCGTCATGGGCGGCCAGCGCCTCGAACTTGTTCGGAGCGGTTACAAAGGGCAGGCCGGTGATCTCGGCCATATGCCCGGCCACTGCCTCACCCCAGCCGTTCTGCGTGTTCAGGCCGGTGCCAACCGCCGTTCCGCCCTGCGCCAGCTCATAAATCCCGGGCATCGCGGCATGAACGCGGGCAATACCCTGACGGATCTGATGGGCGTACCCGCCAAATTCCTGACCCAATGTAAGGGGCGTCGCATCCTGTGTATGAGTCCGGCCGATCTTGATGATGTCTTTGAATTCTTCGGCCTTTTGTTCCAAGCCCGATGCCAGCTTCTCAAGGCCGGGCAGCAGAACATCACGCACGCTCATGGCCGTGGCGATATGCATGGCGGTGGGGAATGTATCGTTCGACGACTGGCCCATGTTGCAGTGATCGTTCGGGTGCACAGGGTCTTTCGAGCCGATAATGCCGCCCAGAATCTCGATGGCGCGGTTGGCGATGACCTCATTTGAGTTCATGTTCGATTGCGTGCCCGATCCAGTCTGCCACACGACCAAAGGGAAGTTGTCGTCAAACTTGCCTTCAATCACCTCACCTGCGGCCTGGATGATCGCATCGGCGATCTTGGCATCCAGCTTGCCGGTTGCCTTATTCTCGGTTGCGCAGGCTTTCTTGATCACGCCCAGCGCCCGCACGATGGCCACGGGCTGTTTTTCCCACCCGATGGGGAAGTTCATGATCGAGCGCTGCGTCTGTGCGCCCCAATATTTGTCGGCAGGAACCTCAAGCGGGCCAAAGCTATCGGTTTCGGTGCGGGTCTGAGACATCGGGTACTCCGTCTGGTATGCAGTCGTATGCCGTTTAGCTGCCATAAGCGTATCGCGCAATCGGCCAGTTGCGCGCACCTTAGCCCTATGGCTGCCAAAGGTATAGCGCCGGACTGCGTCATTTTGTTTATGCCCCGTGGTTTTGTGCCATTGTGCCCTGGGCCTGCTTAGCTAGAATAAACAGGCTTCGGTCGAGGAGGACGAGATGCCCGGTTCCATACGGTTTATGCCCTTGAAATCCATCGCGGCGGCTTTGGTCGCAACACTGTGGTTCGCGCTATTCAGCAGTGTCGCTCAGTCCGCTGAAATCGAGCCCTTCATCGGTGACTACATCGGATCCGCAAATGTGGTCGATACAGATGGCACATCAACCCCGCGCGATATGAGCGTTTCCATCCATGAGACCAGAAACGGTTTTAATGTCAGTTGGAAAACCACGACCTATAAGCTTGACGGGCGCGTGAAGGAGCAAAAATTCTCGATCGATTTCCGTGCCTCGGATCGGCCGGATGTGTTCTCAGCTGCGATGAAACGCAATGTGTTCGGGCATGAGGTGCCATTGGATCCGATGCAGGGCGAGCCCTTTGTCTGGGGTCGGATCGAAGGCGATACTCTGACTGTGTTTTCACTGTTTATCAATGAATCCGGCGGGTACGAACTTCAACAATATGACCGGACACTTGCTGAAGGCGGTCTGAACCTGTCATTCTCGCGCTTTATCGATGGTCAGAAATCTCGCTCGGTTGAAACCTTCCTGAAAAAGCAGTAAACCCCGCGTTGCGGCGGGGTTTAGAAGACTATTTACGGAAGCTGTCCAGCGAGACCACATCAGCGTTGTGATGTTCTTCGAGGTCTTCAACCTCGATCGATTCTTCGACCAGATCATCCTCATCCAGCTCATCCTCGGGGCTTTCAAAGCGCAGGCCAAATTCAACCGAAGGGTCAACAAAGGTTTTGATCGCCGCATAAGGGATATACAGCGGTTCGGGCGCGTCGCCGAAATTCAGCGTGATGGCAAAACCAGTATCCCCGACCTCAAGGTTTTCGAACCAATGCTGCATGACAATTGTCATCTCTTCGGGATAGCGATCATGCAGCCAGTCCGCGATTTGAACACCCGGTTCGCGAGTGTCGAAGGTGATGAAAAAATGATGGGCACCGGGCAGCCCGGTTTCGGACACATCGGTCAGAACAGTTTTGATAAGACCGCGCATGGCGGTGTGCATTAGGTTTCCATAGTCAATGTCTTGCGACATGGGGTATCCTCGAAAGTGGTCGTCCCTAGCATAGGCGTTTTGATGGGAAACGAAAGAGCCGGAATTGATGGATTGATCAAAGAAGATGCAGGCAAATTCCAGCGCCCATCATGATCGATAACACCGCTGCCATTCCCAATTTTATCCTAAAAACCAAGACCGCAGCGGCACTGGCCAGCAACAGCGCTGTGATGTCCAATGACCCAAGGGCGGGAACCGGAAGCGAAAGCAGCCCCCATTGAATCTGGGACACGTCCCGGAACAGAACATTCAGGGCAAACCACAGTGACAAGTTCAGAATCACACCCACGACCGAAGCCGTGATTCCCTGCAACGCTGCGGCCAGTCTAGGCCTCTCCGCGAGCCGATCCAGATAGGGGGCAGCCAGGAAAATCCAAAGAAAGCAAGGCACAAAAGTCGCCCAAAGCGCCACCGCACCCGCAGCAAGTGCCAGAGAGAGCCCACCGCTGATTTGACCCGTCAGCATAGCCACAAACTGCGTAACCAGGATCAACGGGCCTGGGGTGGTTTCTGCAAGGCCCAGCGCGTCAATCATCTGACCTGTGCTGATCCAGTTGTATTGGTCGACGACTGTCTGGGTCATGTAGGCCAGCACAGCATAGGCCCCGCCAAAGGTCACAACGGCAAGACGGGCAAAGAACCAGCCCAAATCGCTAAGCAATTGGTGCCCGGACAGCGACAGCGCGAACAGTGGGCTCAGCCACAGCGTTAGCCAGATCGCGGCAGTGCGAAAGGGATTGGCAAGGGTCGGAGCAGGG
This sequence comes from Ruegeria sp. YTSA075, assembly GCF_059610245.1. NCBI lineage: Bacteria > Pseudomonadati > Pseudomonadota > Alphaproteobacteria > Rhodobacterales > Roseobacteraceae > Ruegeria > Ruegeria sp. YTSA075. Next base: position 59,981 of record NZ_JBXWNG010000003.1, read on the forward strand.
GCTGTCACCTCCTGCGGTGCTGCGCCTTTGAATGAGGCATAACCCCAACAGGCCGCTGCCAGAATAATCAGCGGAAACGGTATGTTGAACAGGAATATCCCCAGGAACCCCAACCCGGCGAGGACGCGGTGCTGCCTATCCGACAAAGCCTTGCGCGACAGGTTCCGAAGGGCTTGCAGAACAATGACGATCACCGTGGCCTTGATCCCAAGAAAACCAGCCTGAACCAAAGGTAGATTACCGAACGCCGCATAAAGCATAACCAGAACAGCAATGACCGCAGCACCGGGCAACACAAACAGGGTTCCGGCGATCAAACCGCCTGTGACGCCGCGCAGCCTCCAACCTGCATAAGTGGCAAGCTGCATGGCTTCGGGCCCCGGCAACAACATGCACAGCGACAAGGCTCTCAGGTAGGTTTGCTCGTCCAGCCAGGGTCTGCGCTCGACCAGTTCCTGATGCATCAGCGAGATCTGAGCCGCTGGCCCCCCGAAGGACAGCAACCCGATCCTGCCGAACACGCCAATCAGTTCGCGGAGCGTTGGTGTCATGACTTCCGGTCCGTCGGCCAATCGTGGGTTTCGTCAAACCCGTCGCGGGCCCAGCGATAGAGCGCATCATACAGATGCATTCCCGCCGTCAGGTTTTCGTGATCGTCGCGGTACTGCCGGGACAGGCCAACCGAAACGGCCAGCAAGCCGGCAGCCTCGGGGGCGAGGTCGTGGCGATTGGTATCCGCGGCCCGCACAACTGTCGCAAGCCGGTCCAAAGCATCCGACCGCAGGCGCAGCTCGTCCAGTAGTGTGTCGAATGTACAGCTGTTGCCTCGGTGGCTCCAGAATGTGTTTTCGATATCAAACGGTGTTGCGTTGAATTTCTCTGCAACGCTTTCCACTTCGGAGGGTGCGACGAATAAAAACCTGGCCTTCGGATCGACAAAACGCCGGATTAACCAGGGGCAGGCGATGCGGTCTATTTTGGGCCGATGGCGTGTGACCCAGACTGTGTGACCGTTGAGGACGGACGGCAAGGACGTAGTAGGGATGCGCAGGCTTTCGGGAAGGTCGCGCCAGCCATACATGCCACCTTCAAGATATTCTGCGGCACAGCCTTCACTGCGCAGCCATGAAACGACCCCTTGGCTGAGTTTCTTTCCTTTTTGGCAGATAATCACGCTGGGGCTATTCGACACACGTTGAATGAGGCCGGCAATATCAGTGGCTGGATGACGGGCTGACCCGGCGATCAGATAGGGGTCGGCCTCAAAATCTGCGTCCAGGCAGATATCCACAAGCATCGGAGCTTGGGGTGTTCCAATCAAGCGCAACAGTTGCTTTGGGGTAATGGAGTTTGGCGATGCCATAGCATGTTTCCTTGCAATCTCGGATACATGCGAAACTTGGGCTTGCGCCTCACGGGGCGTTCGCAATCTTACCCCATGGCCCTTGCTAACGTGCAAGCGGCCAAAGGGTCAAGATTGTGCGGGTTAGATTTAAACCCAATCCAATCGCTGCCCCGTCATGCATACCGGCAGCGTATCCTCTGGGAACTGACCAAGCTGTTCGAAAAGAGAGACAAAATCGAACTGGTTATAAGCCTCAACCATCTTGTCACCTTTGAAGCGTGCCATCACCTGACCTGTCACCTCCAGCGGGGCGCCATTGTCGGCGCGGAAGGTTTTGACATGAAGGATTGCCGATACCCAATCACCGTTTTCGATGATCTTGGGCATCTCAACTGAAATCTCGCCCAGAATATGCCGAAAGGCCATGACGAGATCACGGAAGTCATCCGCACCGACTTGCATTTCAGGGATCAACCCTTCTGCCATTGTGTCGGGCGCGAAATACTGATCAATCGCATCGGTGTTTCCTTGTTCCCAAACCTCGGCATACCAGGCTTTGAGTGTATCTGTATGAGTCATCCCGGCTCTCCTATCTGTTTGAGACGACAGTGAGCAAAAGGAATGAAGAAACTCTAAATCTGCGCAGAAAAAGAATTAAACTCAGACATAAGATGAATTGGAAATGCAGGTTTCTGTTGCCAGGTACCTGCGAACCCCGCCTTACGCGGCTAGGCGCAAGGGCTTAAGTTTCGGTCTTGCTACTGCTTACGCAGCAACTGCAACCGGAGCACGATTGTCGTTTGCAATTGTACTAGTTTCGCCGGTAACGGTGGCAGACAGCCGAGACAAAGCTAACCCCTTTAGACGTTCGTCGATCCTATTTCGGCCCCAAAATCCTCAAACGAAGGATGGTTGGTGGAGCCGCCGGGTACCGCCCCCGGGTCCGATCCGCTTATTACGAGCGCGTTTATGTCCATAGTCCCGAAGGACATACCCTATATAGGTGAGGTTTCTTCGGGTTGCAAATCCTGAATGAATGAAGGCTGTCCATTATTTTACAGTATGTTACGCAGCTTTGTTGAAGTTCGCTGCAATCAGCCAGATCGCCAACACAAGTTCGATTCCACCAAACGTCGCGGCTTTAACAAACGGTGGGTTGTCCAGCACTAGAGACACGAACCGCCCCAATGCGGCCCCGGCATAGACCACGCCCAGCATGGCATAGGCCATCGGTGCGTTCAGCCAGATCACCGCGATCCCGGTGACGACAAACAGCCCACCGACCGAAGCGCGTAGCTCGCTTAACCCCATGTTGCTGTTCGTGGGCGCAAGATCTAACGCGTTGGCCGTATAGGCCGGGGCCAGAAACCCGAAAAGGCCAAAGCCAATAGTAAGCAACGCGGCAATTACGTTCAGGGTGGTGATCATGTCGGCCTCAGAAATAATACTGTCTGCTACAGATAATCTGTTGGTTTGCAAAGGAAAGGTAAAGGAAAGGTATTGTTTGATCAGGCGGGTTTGCGTTTGCGTTCGGCCACATCCTGGGCCAGTTGCCGTGTATAGGTTTCCAGTTCGACCAATGCGGAATCGACGGTTTCAGCGTTCATGGCTTCCAGCGCATCTGCAATTTTCAAATGATATTCTATGATCGCTTCGCGGGATCGGGCAGTAAAGGTGATCATGTTCATCAAGGGCTGCATGGCCTCGACCGCGCCAGCCAGCTGATAGGACAGAACCGGATTACCAGCACCATCGACAAGCGCCCGGTGAAAAGCCACATCTGATGCGCAGAACGCTTCGTCTGTCAGACCGGGCTGGGCTTGTCGAAAAATCTCGGCCCGCATCGTGGCCAGTTGGTCCGCCGTGCGACGCTTCGCCGACAAGGGTGCGCAGGCGCGTTCCAGCGCATACCGCGCCTCACACGCCGTATCGAACCGCACTGCATTCATCGACAAAAGCAATGTCGAGGTGGTGATTTGCTGAGAATAGGCATCCTCAAAGCTGAGTCGATTGACAAAGGCACCGCCGGTCGCGCCGCGCTGGGTCCTGATCAGAGACTGTGCCGCCAGTCGTTTCAGTGCCTCACGCACGGTCGGGCGCGACACCTGAAATTGTTCTGCAAGCTCTGATTCCGACGGCAGACGCTCATCGACAATCAATTGGCCGGATACGATCGCGTCCCTGATGGCCTGCGCGATTTGGGCCGACAAATCAGCTGGTTTCTGAGGGTCGATCTTCATGTCTGCACGCCTGAGGGTCAGATTTTATTTGTCTGACATTTAAAAGTCTGACATTTGAATTGCAAGGACTGAGTCGGGAGGGGCGCATGAGTCGCGCGGTTCTACGCACTGGAACATGGCTGGGCTTTTACGCAGCCATTCTATGGGCGTGGTGGATAATGTTTTCGATGAGCCGCGAGATGGATCTGGATTGGATCGGTCGGCCCGGCCCAATGGGGCAGGCCATGGCGGCGATGGACCCGCGGATGGACATGTACATGCCCATGGCAGAGTTCGCTCCGCTGTTCTGGATGTGGGCCATCATGATGGCCGCGATGATGCTGCCAACCTTGGTTCCAACCCTGCGCAGCTATGATGATCTGATCCACAGCGCCAACGGAACGCGTGCCGGGTGGCTGGGTGTTCTGGCCGGGTACGCGGTTGTCTGGGTTGGGTTTGCGGCTCTGATTACAGGGATTCAGCTTATTTTGCTGTTCGGCGGGGTGGTCGATATGCTGGGGATTGCCAAATCCGGCTGGGTCGCCGGTGGGTTGATGATTGTTGTCGGTGCATTCCAGTTCTCACGCGTAAAAGAGGTGTGTCATGGGGTGTGCCACGCACCAATGACTTACTTTCTGGGACATTGGAAAACAGGCTTCACCGGCGGTGTGCGTATGGGCTTGGGCTTGGGTGCGTTCTGTGTCGGATGTTGCTGGGGCTTCATGGTGCTTGGCTTCGTCGGTGGCGTCATGAGCTTGCTTTGGATGGGTCTGGCGACGGTGTTCATGGTGTTGGAGAAACTTCCCCAAATCGGGCATCGCGTGACGCGGCCCATGGGGTTTCTATTAATTGCAGGTGGTGTGCTGTTGCTGGCGTTCCCCTTGAACTACGGAGGATAAGCGAATGGCTAAGAACAGAAAGATTGATGCCGATAGGCTGCCAATCAGCCAGCGGATCGACAGTCGGATGCCCAATCCCAAGCGGCGCGAGATGAGCCCGACGGAGTGGGGCATCAAAGGCGAGCTGATCCTGAACTGTTCCTGCGATGTGTTTTGTCCTTGTGTTGTCTCACTGGGCGCACATCCCCCGACCGAGGGCCATTGCCATGCGTGGATGGGCGTGATCATCGACGAGGGGCATTACGAGGGCGAAGACCTCAGCGGTCTGAACGTGGGTCTGCTGGTCGATATTCCCGGTCGCATGGGCGAGGGGCAATGGAAGGTTGCCGCCTATGTTGACGAACGCGCCAGCGGCAAGGCCTATAACGGGTTGCTGCAGATATTCAGCGGTCAAGCGGGCGGCACTACGGGCTTGTTTACCATGCTGGTGAGCGAGATTATCGGGGCCGAGCGTGCTCCGGTCCAGATCGAACGCGATGGGACCAAGCGCCGGATTGTGATCGGCCGTAAAATTCAGGGCGAGATTGAAATGCTGGCCGGGAAAGACCCCGAACATCCGGTGATGGTCTCGAATTCGAAATACTGGATGGGGCCGGATATCATCGTTGCGCGTGGATTGAAATCCAAGGTTCGGGACTATGGTCGCGTTTGGGATTTCGGAGGCAAATCCGCCGAGATTTGCCCCATCGACTGGCATGGACCAAAGTGATGATCACCGGAGCCTACGCCCAAGAAATGGCGCGGTATAATCATTGGCAAAACAACCAGTTGTCAGAGTTCCTTGAGGCGCTTACCGAAGAAGAGTTGACCCGCGAACGCGGCGCGTTCTTCGGCTCGATCCTGGGTACCGCGAACCATCTTCTCTGGGGCGATTGGATCTGGATGTCACGTTTCGACAAGGGCGATGGGCCCGAGGCCAATATTCATCGTCCCGGCGGCGGGATCCATGAAAGCGTATATCTGTGCCCTGATCTGGAAAGCTGGCTAAGCCTGCGAAACACTATGGACACCCGTATCTCAGACTGGGCAGAGACGCTGGGAAATGATCCCATATCAGGGCTGTTTACCTGGTATTCGACGTCAAAAGAAGCCGACGTTACATTGCCTTACGCGCAATGCATCATGCATTTTTTCAACCATCAGACGCATCACCGCGGTCAGTTACACAAAATGCTGACCGAGACCGGCTCTGGCGCGCCGGTCAGCGATCTGTGTTTCATGCCAACGGAGGGCTGAATGCCGCAAATATCGTTGTCTCGCCGTCTGCGGCGCACACCATTCTCGGAAGGTGTCGAGGCCGCAGGGGTCAAAGGCTATACGGTCTATAACCGCATGCTGTTGCCGACGGTGTTCGAAAGCGTCGAGGCAGACTACCGTCATCTTAAGTCCCATGTGCAGGTTTGGGATGTCTCCTGCGAGCGACAAGTGGAACTGCGCGGGCCGGACGCTGCGCGACTAATGCAGATGCTGACGCCGCGCGATCTGCGGGGCATGCTGCCGGGGCAGTGCTACTATGTGCCTATCGTGGATGAGACCGGCGGTATGCTAAACGATCCGGTGGCGGTGAAACTGTCTGAAGATCGCTGGTGGATATCCATCGCTGACAGCGATTTGCTGTTGTGGGTCAAAGGCTTGGCCAATGGCTACCGGCTGGACGTGTTGGTGGATGAGCCGGACGTATCACCTCTGGCCATTCAGGGGCCCAAGGCCGAAGAGTTGTTGGCGCGGGTGTTCGGGGACCGGGTGCGCGATATTCGGTTCTTCAAATTCGATATGTTTGAATTCGAGGGGCGCGATCTGGCCGTTGCCCGCTCGGGTTATTCCAAGCAGGGCGGGTTCGAGATTTATGTCGAGGGTGGTGATATCGGGATGCCGCTGTGGAATGCGATTTTTGATGCGGGCCAAGATTTGCAGGTGCGCGCAGGGTGCCCGAACCTGATCGAACGGATCGAGGGCGGGTTGTTGTCTTATGGCAATGACATGACAGACGACAACACGCCGCATGAATGCGGATTGGGCAAGTTCTGCAATACGCATACGGCGATTGGCTGTGTCGGCAGGGACGCTTTGTTGCGCGTTGCCAAGGAAGGCCCGGTGCAGCAAATTCGCCCGATTGCGATTGAGGGCGACGCGGTACCGCCCTGCGTGGAGCCTTGGCCCGTTTATGCAGACGGAAAACAGGTCGGTCAGGTGACATCGTCTGCCTGGTCACCTGATTTCGCGACCAATGTTTCCATTGGGATGATGCGATTGAGCCATTGGGACACAGGAACCAAGCTTGAGGTGGAAACGCCTGATGGGATGCGGAACGCAACGGTACAGGGGCATTTTTGGATCTGACACGGGGGAAGGGGGCTCTGCCCCCGTCGCTGCGCGACTCCCCCGGGATATTTTGGGCCAGGTGAAATGATGGGCCGGGCCAGAGAGAACGAAAGGACTATGAATATGTTCAATGCATTGGTGATGGATAAGGATGAAGAAAGCGGCCTGGCGAACGCTTCGGTCAAGCAATTTTCGACCGAAGATCTGCCGCATGGCGAGGTGACCGTTGCCGTTGAGTATTCGACGGTGAACTACAAGGACGGGCTGTGCCTGTCGCCGAAAGGGGGTGGTTTGGTCCGGAACTACCCACATGTGCCAGGGATCGATTATGCCGGAACGGTCGAGGCCTCATCGGACGACCGCTACAAGCCGGGCGACAAGGTTGTTCTGACTGGTTGGCGTGTGGGAGAGGCTCATTGGGGTGGGTATTCACAGAAAGCCAATGCGCGGGCCGATTGGCTGGTTCCCTTGCCGGACGGTCTGGATGCACGGCAGGCGATGGCGGTTGGTACGGCGGGCTTTACCGCGATGCTGGCCGTCATGGCGCTGGAAGATCATGGGCTGACACCGGATCACGGGCCTGTGCTGGTAACAGGGGCCGCGGGTGGTGTTGGGTCAGTGGCGACCGCGATCCTGGGGCAGCTTGGCTATGAGGTTGCGGCTGTAACCGGGCGACCCGAGACTGGGGATTATTTGAAATCGCTGGGGGCAACGACGATTGTACCGCGCGAAGAGCTCAATGAAACCACCAAACGCCCGTTGGAAAGCGAAACCTGGGCCGGGTGTATTGATGCCGTTGGCGGTGACATGCTTGCGCGCGTCTTGGGTCAGATGAAGTATGGCTGTTCGGTCGCGGCTGTGGGTCTTGCAGGCGGCGCGGCCCTGCCAACCACGGTGATTCCCTTCCTGCTGCGCGGCGTGAACCTGTTGGGCATCGACAGTGTGATGCAGCCCTATGACAACCGCGTTCGGGCCTGGCAGCGGATCGCAAGCGATCTGCCAATGGAGAAGCTTGAGGCGATGGTGCATCCCGCAACCTTGTCTGATCTGCCAACACTTGGCGCAGATATCCTGAAAGGTCAGGTTAAAGGGCGCGTTGTGGTCGACGTCAACGCCTGATTTGATACCACGGTAAGGGCAGGTCATGTTATGGGCCTGCCCTTGCTGATTAAAAGCTGGCGAAAACGACCGAAACTCTGCTGGTCATTGCCGCAATTCCTGCCCATGATTGCTATACATCCCAAATGTGATGGCGTAAGACCCATCCAAACAGCACTTGAAGACGGGGAGTGAGCAGCATGTCTGACGACTTCGAACTGGACACCGATGATCTGAAACGCCGCATGGATGGCGCCATGTCCAACCTCAAAACAGAATTTGCATCATTGCGGACGGGTCGGGCCTCGGCTTCGATGCTGGAACCGGTGATGGTGGACGCCTATGGGTCGATGACACCGATCAACCAGGTTGGCACGGTCAATGTGCCGGAACCGCGGATGGTAACGGTCAATGTCTGGGACAAAGGCCTTGTAGGCAAAGTCGAAAAAGCGATCCGCGAAAGTGGTTTGGGGATCAATCCTCAGTTGAATGGCACGATCATCATGTTGCCGATCCCGGAACTGAACGAAGAACGCCGCCGCGAGCTGGGGAAGGTTGCGGGGCAGTACGCCGAAAGCGCGCGGGTTTCGATCCGCAATGTGCGCCGTGACGGGATGGACCAGATCAAAAAGGCCAAATCGGACGGCATGTCCGAGGATGACCAGAAGTTCTGGGAAAGCGAAGTTCAGGACCTGACGGATGCGATGATTAAGGCTGTTGATGCAGCGCTTGAGACCAAGCAGTCCGAAATCATGCAGGTCTGAGCTTATCTTATGCCCAAGGATCCCCAAACTGAGCCAGGACCTGGTCCGCGCCATGTGGCGATCATTATGGATGGTAATGGCCGCTGGGCGCAGGCACGTGGGCGACCCCGATTGTTCGGTCATCACGCTGGCGCGCGTCGCGTGCGCGAGGTGGTCGAAGCCTGTCCGGGGCTGGGGATCAAGTACCTGACCGTCTTTGCCTTTTCGACCGAGAACTGGAAACGAACTCAGGTCGAAGTGGCGGGGCTTATGAGCTTGTTTCGCCGCTATATCATCAAGGAAACCAAGACGCTGGCCGAAAATGGCATCCGCGTGCGGTTTATCGGGGATCGCGTTCGGCTGGATTCAAAGCTCATCGAGCTGATGGATTCTCTGGAAGAAGAAACCAAGAACAACGATCTGGTGCATTTGACCGTCGCCCTGAACTATGGCGGTCGGGATGAGGTTGCCCGCGCGACCAAACGGCTGGCGCGCGATGTGGCCGAAGGGCGATTGCATCCCGATGATGTGGACGAAGAAACGCTGCCCAAATACCTGGATACGCGGGTTCTGCCGGATCCTGATCTGGTGATCCGTACCAGTGGCGAGGCGCGTATTTCGAACTTTTTGCTGTGGCAATCCGCCTATTCTGAATACGAGTTCATCGACACGCTGTGGCCTGACTTCACCGCGGCCGAGCTGGAATGCCTGTGCAACAACTTTGGATCGCGCGAGCGGCGTTTCGGAGCAGTTATCGCATGAGCGATGGCCGATGGTCTGATCTGACGACGCGCGTTCTGTCTGCCATCGTGCTTGTCGCCATCGGTGCGATTGAGGTTTGGCTGGGCGGAATCTGGTTTGAAAGCTTCATCGCGGTGGCCTGCGGGTTGATGGCTTGGGAACTGGTTCGGATGATCGAGCCACAACGCGCAAGCGTTGCGGTGCAATTGGGTATTCTGACCTGCGCGGTGGTTTTTGGTGTCGCAGAGCTTTGGCGTTTTGAATTTTCGCAGGTTTACACGCTACCGATCATAGCCGCGCTTGCTTTGGTTTCTGCCGGGCAGGTCAAGCAATCGCGCGGGTTGTGCGCGGTGTTTATGCTATGGATTGCCGGGGCAGGGCTGGGTTTTATTTCGATCCGAGAGACGATGGGCTTTACAGCGATGATCTGGCTGATTGCCTTGGTCGCGGCAACTGATGTGGCGGGATATTTCGTGGGCAAGGCCGTGGGTGGACCGAAGTTCTGGCCCAAGGTCAGCCCCAAGAAAACATGGTCTGGTACAGCAGGGGGCTGGGCAGCAGCTGCAATGGTTGGCATCCTGTTCGCCGTCCAGGGCGGGTTTGGCGTGATGTTCGTGGTGATTTCAGTACTGGCTTCGATGGCCAGTCAGGCTGGTGACATTGCTGAAAGCGCGGTCAAACGCAGGTTTGGGATCAAGGACAGCTCGAATCTGATCCCCGGCCATGGCGGGTTTCTGGACCGGTTTGATGGAATGATGGGTGCGGCGCTGTTCGTGCTTTTGGCGGGTTTGATCTATTCCCCCGGGGCGATGTGATGCGCAAGGTTTCGATTTTCGGTGCGACCGGTTCGATTGGCCAGAACACAATTGATTTGATCGCTCGTGCACCCGATCACTATGACGTGGTCGCCCTGACCGGGGGCACCAATATCGCTCAGCTGGCCGCAGATGCCCTCAAGTTACGCGCCGATATCGCTGTGACGGCTTATGAGGACCGGTTGCCCGACCTGCGCGATGCGCTGGAAGGTTCAGGCGTCGAAGCGGCCGCTGGTGCGCAGGCGCTGTCCGAAGCGGCGGCGCGGCCTGCAGATTGGGTCATGTCAGCTATCGTGGGGGCGGCCGGGCTGGCCCCGGGGATCGAGGCGTTGAAGCAAGGCGCGACGCTGGCACTGGCCAACAAAGAAACGCTCGTTTGTGCCGGGGCCTTGGTGCTGGACACAGCCAAAACGCATGGCGCGCGCCTGCTGCCGGTGGACAGTGAGCATTCAGCTGTTTTTCAGGCACTTGTGGGCGAGGATATTGGCGCGGTTGAGCGGATCATCATCACAGCCAGTGGCGGGGCCTTTCGGGATTGGCCCGTCTCAGACTTGGCCAAGGCAACGGTTGAACAGGCCTCAAGCCACCCGAACTGGGATATGGGGCAGCGGATCACCATCGACAGCGCCTCGATGTTCAACAAGGCGCTTGAGGTGATCGAGACCAGAGAATTCTTTGGGGTAGACCCGCAGCGGATCGAAGTTCTCGTACATCCTGAATCTATCGTGCATGCGCTGGTTGGGTTTCGGGATGGTGCGGTGATGGCCCATATGGGCGCGCCCGATATGCGCCACGCCATTGGCTACGCGCTGCATTGGCCGCACAGACAGCGGCTACCGGTCGAACGGCTCGACCTGGCGGCGATTGGGCAGCTGAATTTTCAAAAGCCCGATCTGACTCGTTACCCCGCGCTCAAACTGGCGTGGGATGTCATGGAACGCGGAGGACTATCGGGCGCTGTTTTCAATGCCGCCAAAGAGCGGGCGCTGGATCACTTTATCGCGCGTCGGATCGGATTTCTGGACATGGCAGATTGTGTTGCCATGGTTCTGGACAGATTTGATGCGGAACAATGTCTTATTGATGCCCCTTTGACACTTGATAACGTACAGCAAACGGACCATCTGGCACGGCAATGGGCAGATGACGCCGTGCACAAACGAGCAGGATAGAATATTGGACGTACTTTCCCTGATCCCGCAATTCGGAAATTTGCTTTGGACGATTGTGGCCTTTGTGATCGCTTTGTCCGCCATCGTGGCTGTGCATGAATACGGGCATTACATCGTTGGTCGCTGGTCTGGCATTCATGCCGATGTGTTTTCCATTGGGTTCGGCCCGGTGTTGTGGAGCCGGTTCGACAAGCGTGGCACAAAATGGCAGATCGCGCTGCTGCCGTTTGGGGGCTATGTCAAATTCAAGGGTGATTCCAACGCGGCCTCGGGTAAGGACGAAGAGGCGATGGAAGAGATCGCCGAACAAAGCCCTGAAGAGCTGCGCAGTACCATGCATGGCGCGCCGCTTTGGGCCCGTGCCGCAACCGTTGCGGCTGGCCCAATATTCAATTTTGCCATGTCGATCATCGTTTTCGGGATGATCTTTTGGTCGCAAGGTGTGTCACGCGAACCTCTGACAGTGGGTGAATTGCAACCGTTGCCGGGAACCGTTCAGGGCCTTCAGGTGGGGGATGAGATCGTCGCCATTGCCGGTATCACGACACCGGATTTTGATGAGGAGAGCAACTGGAGCGAATTCACCGGGTCGCTGCCTGTTGAACCTGTTCTGGACTATACCGTAATCCGCGATGGTGAAACGCTGGATGTCGAAGCGCCTTGGTTGTTCCCACCGCTGATCCGTCAGGTTGCACCGCGCAGTGCCGCGATGGACATCCAGCTTGAAGCGGGGGATGTGATCACCGCCGTCAACGGGCAGCCAATCTTTGCCTTCGACCAGCTTAAGGAATTTGTCGAAAGCTCGGATGGTCGCGTATTATTGCTGAACGTTTGGCGCGACGGGGCTGATCTGGAATTTGCTCTGGCCCCACGGCGCACGGATGAGCCCCAGTCCGAAGGCGGCTTTATCACTCATTGGCGTATCGGGATCGTGGGCGGCATGATGCTGGAACCTGCGACTCAGCCCGCTGGCATTTGGGATTCGCTGACGGGCGGTGTCAGGCAGACCATCCGCATTATCGACGGATCGCTGTCGGGGATGTGGCACATGATCACCGGCGCGATCAGTACCTGCAATATCTCCGGCCCGATTGGCATTGCCGAAACCTCGGGTGCGATGGCCAGTCAGGGTGCGCAGAACTTCATCTTCTTTATTGCGGTTTTGTCGACCGCTGTTGGACTGCTGAACCTGTTCCCAATTCCGGCTTTGGATGGCGGGCACCTGGTCTTTTATGCTTATGAAGCCGTTGCCGGAAAGCCGCCCAGCGACCGGGCGCTCCGGATTTTGATGACGGTGGGAATCACCCTGATTCTCAGCCTGATGCTGTTTTCGGTAACAAACGATCTGTTCTGCTGATTGTGACACCGCGCGCACAACAAAGCCGCATTCTTGCCTCAATCTGGCGTTAGTGTTTTCGCCAAATTGAGGGCCGACCATGACACAAGCACTGCGCAAATCCTATCAAAGCTTCAGCTTCCTGTTCATGTTGAACCGGGACGTCTTGCTGAGTTTTGCGGTCACCGCTTTGGCCCTTGGTTTAGGTGCTTATCTGGCCGGATTCTGATTCTGGCTCGGCACAACAGCGCAGAGTAGGCGCGATCAAATGCCAGATGGGCGTTTTGGCCTTTTGACAAGCACATCCAGACCCGTTACTCAGCATTAAAGTCTTAGAATTCTGGGTTGAGATAAAAATGACCGACGGGCGAGGCGCGGGCACATCCTGCGGGGGGCGTAAGTCTTCAAACAAGATTTTGTGGCAAACGCTCACGTTTCTTTTCCTTTTTGTTGCGGCAAGTTTACTGGCAGTGCCAAACGTTGCGACCGCGCAAAGCTTTACGATCAATTCGTTTGACGTAGATGGAAACCGGCGTATTGAGACCGGCACGATCATCGCAAGAACCGGGATCGAACCGGGCCAGACGGTGACAAGCGGTCAGCTGAACGATGCCTATCAGCGTTTGCTTGACAGTGGTGTTTTTGAAACAGTCGAATTGACACCGCGCGGCACAACCCTGGTGATCGAGGTTCAGGAATACCCGACGATCAACCAGATCAGCATCGAGGGGAATCGGCGTGTCAAAGACGACGTCTTGCTCGAAGTGATTTCGTCGCAGCCCCGTCGTGTGTTCACGCCTCAGGCCGCCGAAGCGGATGCCGATCTGATCGCTGAAGTCTATTCGGCACAAGGTCGTGTGGCTGCGACCGCGATCCCCCGTATCATCCGCCGCAGCGAAAACCGGGTGGATCTGGTATTCGAAGTCTCTGAGGGCACCACGATTGAGGTGGAGCGTGTCAGCTTTGTCGGCAACCGCGCCTATTCCGACCGTCGCTTGCGCCGCGTGCTTGAGACGAAACAGGCCACCATTCTACGTACCTTTTTCCGCAGCGATACATTCATCGGTGACCGGATCGAGTTCGACAAGCAGGTCATTCGTGATTTCTACCTGTCGCGTGGCTATATCGACTTCCGTGTAAACAGTGCCAATGTTGAGTTCACCCGCGAACGCGATGCGTTTTTCCTGGTGATGAATGTAACCGAGGGACAGCAATTCTCATTCGGTAAGATCACCACTGTCAGCGAGATTCCAGGCGTGGACGCCGCAGCCTATCAGGCTGCGCTGAAAATCAAGCCGGGTGTTACGTATTCACCCACGCTGATCGAAAACTCGATCGCTCGGCAGGAACGGTTGGGCGTGAAACAAGGCGTCGATTTTCTGCGGGTCGAGCCGCGTGTCACCCGGAATGATCGCGACCTGACGCTGGATATCGAATTCGTCCTAAGCAAGGGCCCCCGCGTCTTTGTTGAAAGGATTGATATCGAAGGGAACACCACAACGCTGGATCAGGTGATCCGTCGCCAGTTCGACACGGTCGAAGGAGATCCGTTCAATCCGCGTGCGATCCGTCAGGCATCTGAGCGCATCAACGCTTTGGGTTTCTTCGCCACAGCAAGTGTTGAGCCGCGCGAAGGGTCAAGCCCAAGCCAGGTCATTCTGGACGTGGATGTTGAAGAACAGCCCACGGGTTCACTTTCGCTGGGCGGTAGCTACTCGGTATCGGACGGTATCGGGCTTGCTGTTGCGTTGAACGAATCCAATTTCCTTGGGCGTGGTCAGAATCTTGGTTTTTCCATCTCGACTGCGCAGGAATCCGAACAATACACCATCAACTTTGCAGAACCTTACCTGTTGGGTCGCAGATTGCGCTTTGATCTTGGGCTTGGTCTCTCGGGGACCAACTCTGGGTTTGCAAGCTACGATACCCAACGCCTGTTCTTTAATCCTCAGCTGACCTACTCAATCGGTGAGCTGTCCGCATTGCGCCTCCGATATGGTTGGGAGCGCAGTGAAATGACTCAGCAGGATGATGAAATCAACGGTGCCGTTATTTCATCTGAAATCGAGCAAGGTAAGCGTACGACAAGCTCTCTCGGTGTATCCTATGTATATGACAGCCGTATCGGTGGATTGAACCCCAATGCCGGCGTTTTGTTCGAGGTCGGCGTGGATGCCGCGGGTCTTGGCGGAGATAATCAGTTCTTCAAAACGACGGCCCGCGGGATTGCGCAGACGCGCGTGTTGAGTGAAGAGGTGACCTTGCGTGCGACGCTTGAACTTGGCGCTTTGCATTGGTCCGGAGATGATTTCAGCCGTACAGTCGACCGATTTCTGCTAGGGCCGAGTGTGTTCCGAGGGTTCGAACCTGCCGGTCTTGGCCCACGCGATCTGTCCAACGGTCAAGATGACGCTATTGGCGGCAATTATTACTGGGTCGCTCGCTTTGAATCCGATTTCCCATTGGGCCTGCCAGAGGAACTGGGTCTCCGTGGAGGCGTGTTCTATGATGTTGGGAACCTCTACAATATTGACAATGTGAACACAGCTGGCGCGAACATCGTTGGCGCAGATGGTTCAATTCGCCATGTCATTGGTCTTTCTGTCCTCTGGGAAACACCCTTCGGTCCGCTGCGGTTCAACTTCTCGAAAGCTCTAAAAAAAGAAGAATTCGACAAAGAACGGAGCTTCGACCTAACCGTTCAGGCAAGGTTCTGATCTTTCATGGCTGACCACGGTCTCAACCTTCTGCAGGGCCCCCTTCGGGCCCTGTGTGTTTTTCTGGCCTGTGTTTGGGCTCTCCCAAGCTCGGCGCAGCAATTGGGTGTGTCTCAAAACGTCGTAGTGACGATCTCCAGTGATCGCCTGTTTACGGAATCCCAGTTTGGTCAGCGCGTCTTGCGCGAGATTGAGCAGGAAGGTGCGTTGCTGGGCGAGGAAAATGAACGCATCATTGCTGAACTGAGCGCTGAAGAACAAATGCTTACCGAAAGACGTGGTGAACTGACACCGGAAGAATTTCGTCCGCTGGCGGAAGCCTTTGACACAAAGGTTCAGTCTCATCGCGCGGGGCAGCGTGCCAAACTGGACGCGCTGGCCCGTCTTAGCGAAGACAGTCGTCAAAGGTTCTATGAGTTGGCGCGTCCGGTACTGATCGATCTTTTGCAGGAAAGCGGCGGCTCGATCATTCTGGAACGCTCGAATGTGCTGCTCAGCTCGGACGCGTCGGACATCACCGATGTTGCGATAGACCGGATCGATGATGCAATCGGAGACGGAACCGGCCTGCAGGACGGCCAGGGCGAATAGACGGGTCCGCTTGCCCTTATGCGCCTGTATTGCTAACCACGCGAGAACTGAGACTTCCAAGACGGGATTTGTGACTTATGACCTCGGAAACCAAAAGCGCCGACATTCAGCTGATCCAGCGCATATTGCCGCATCGCTATCCGTTTCTTTTGGTCGACAAGGTGGTTGATATTGACGGCTATCAATCAGCCGTTGGTATCAAGAATGTCACCATGAACGAGCCGCATTTCCAGGGTCATTTCCCCGGTACTCCGATCATGCCAGGCGTCACCATCGTCGAAGCGATGGCGCAAACTGCCGGTGTCATGCTGGGCGTTGGCATGGACGTGATTGATACCGAACTGCTGATCTATTTCATGAGCATTGATAAGTGCAAATTCCGCCGCAAGGTTGTGCCTGGCGATGTTCTGGAGATGCATGTGGAAACCCTGCGCGGCAAGAAAGGCGGCAAGCTGTTCAAGTTCAACGGCCGGGCCACTGTCGATGGTGAAGTTGCCGCCGAAGCCGAGTTTTCGGCCTATGTTGATTGGGACATGGAAAAAACGGCATGAGCGGCATTCATCCCAGCGCAGTCATAGAAGAGGGCGCTCAGATCGGGCAGGGCTGCTCGATTGGCCCGTTCTGCCATATCGGGCCTCAGGTGCGGTTGGGCGATCGGGTGGAACTGAAATCACATGTTGTCGTGACTGGCGACACCTCTGTCGGTGACGATACGGTTATCTTCAACTTCTCGGTTATTGGCGAAATCCCTCAGGACCTGAAATTTGGCGGCGAGAATACGCGGCTGGAAATCGGCCAGCGCAACCGGATACGAGAGCATGTGACCATCAATACCGGCACCGATGGTGGCGGTGGTGTGACGCGTATTGGTGACGATTGCCTGCTGATGGCGGGCGTGCATGTGGCCCACGATGTTCAGATGGGCAATCGGGTGATCATGGTGAACCATGCGGGTGCAGCCGGCCATTGTATCATCGAGGATGATGTGATCATCGGGGGTATTTCGGGCCTGCATCAATGGGTGCGGGTTGGTCGCGGTGCCATCATCGGCGCGCTGACCATGGTGCCCAATGACGTGATTCCCTACGGTCTGGTCCAGGCCCCACGCGGGGAACTGGACGGGCTCAACCTGGTTGGCCTGAAACGGCGCGGCGTTTCGCGCGAAGATATCTCGGCGCTGCGGGCGGCCTTCAAGGAACTGACTGTAGGTGATGGGACGTTTCAGGAGCGCGCCCATCGCGCGGGTGAAGGCACTGACAGTGAATATGTCCGGCGCATTGTTGAATTTGTGACCGGTGACACGGATCGTTCTTTCCTGACACCAAGGAAGTAAGCGCATGCTGGCTTTGATCGCAGGCACAGGTGTCTTGCCGGATGAGGTTGTGGCCGCTTTGGCGGAGCGCCCGTTGATCTGCGCGATGGAGGGGTTTGAGCCCGATACGCTCAGACCAGACATCGTGTTTCCGCTGGAACAGCTGGGCAGCTTTGTCGCCGAGTTGAACGCGCGCGGTGTAACTGCGCTTTGCATGGCTGGTGCAATTCAGCGACCGGGCGTCGATCCTGCGCGGATTGATGCGGCGACTTTGCCATTGGTTCCGATCTTGCAGAAGGCGATGACCTCTGGCGACGATGGCGCGTTGCGCGCGGTCATCGGTATCTTTGAAGATGCGGGCCTGACGGTCAATGCCGCTCATGAGATCGCACCGGAGCTGCTTCTGTCAGTTGGCTGCCAGACCGAGGCGCAACCATCTGAGGCAGATCTGGCCGATGCGGACCGGGCAGCCGGTGTTCTACGTGCCATGGGCAACGCCGATATCGGGCAGGCGTGCGCCGTGTCCAAAGGGCAGGCTTTGGCCGTTGAAAGCATTTTTGGCACCGCGTGGATGTTGCAATCCTTGACCCAACGTCCGGATGCAGGCGGCGGTATTCTGTTCAAAGCCCCAAAGCCTGCGCAGGATCGGCGGGTAGATTTGCCCGCAATAGGCCCCGAGACGGTGACCAGCGCCGTGGCAGCCGGATTGACCGGTATTGTCATTGAAAAGGGCGGTGTGATGGTGTTGCAGCGCGACCAAGTGATTGCCGAATGTAATCGTCTGGGTCTGTTCTTGTTCGTGCGCGAAAGGGCGGTTTGATGCGCGTCTTTCTGGTCGCCGGTGAACCTTCGGGCGACCGGTTGGGCGGTGCGCTGATGGAAGGGTTGAAGACCCTGCTTCCAGATGTGGAGTTTGACGGGGTCGGCGGGCCACTGATGCAGGCAGAGGGCTTGAACAGTCGGGTCCCGATGTCCGAGCTTAGCGTTATGGGCCTGGTCGAGGTCCTGCCCAAGTTCTTTCATCTGAAACGCCGGATCGCTGAAACCGCACAAGACGTGCTGGACACGCGGCCAGATGTGTTGATCACCATCGACAGCCCAGATTTCTCGCTGCGCGTGGCCAAGATCGTCAAGGCTTCCAGCAACATTCGCACCGTGCATTACGTGGCCCCAAGCGTCTGGGCCTGGCGTCCGGGGCGCGCGGACAAGATGGCCAAGGTGATCGACCACGTTCTGGCGTTGCTGCCCTTTGAGCCGCCCTATATGGAGCGCGCGGGGATGGAGTGTGATTTCGTGGGCCATCCGGTGGTGAACGAACCGGTTGCATCCGAAAAAGACATCCAAGGATTTCGCGCGGATCATGATCTTGGCGACGCGCCCATCGTGCTGGCTTTGCCTGGCTCTCGGCGAGGTGAAGTCGAGCGGCTGGCCCCGATCTTCGGTGCGGCACTGGACCAGTTCCTGAAAGATCGTACCGACACCCGCGTCGTGGTTCCGGCGGTTGCACATATGGTCGATGCGGTTACGGACCACATCAAGGATTGGCCCGGTCGGCCGGTTGTTGTTGATCCGCGCAATTTGCCATCAAACGAGGCGCAGGTGCAGAAAAGAGCAGCCTTTGCCGCCGCCGATCTGGCATTGGCGGCCTCTGGTACGGTCTCGTTGGAATTGGCAGCTCAGGCGACGCCTATGGTGATCGCCTACAATCTGAACTGGCTAACCACGCTGATCGCCAAACGCATGGTCAAGCTGGATACGGTCACTCTGGTCAATCTGGTCTCGGACAGCCACGCAGTGCCTGAATGCTTGCTTGAAGACTGCATCCCCGAAAAGATCGCAGCTGCGTTGGAGCAGGTATCCACAGCGCCAGATACACAGGATCAAGCCATGGCAACGACTATGGAGCGGCTTGGGCGAGGCGGCGAGGCGGCGGGTCTGCGCGCAGCAAGGGCCGTTTTGAACAGAATGAACACGTGATGTTGGATCATGCGATCTTTGCTGCTTCAGCCTTTGTGGCGCAGATCTTGACCAATCTCGACAATCTTGCCGTCTTGGTTGCGCTAATGATGGTATCTGGTCCGCGCCGCGCCATTGCAGGGTTCCTGTTTGCGCAGATGATCGTGATCACCATCGCTTTCCTGCTGGCATTGGGGGTCGATGATGTGGTGCCGCACTGGGCAGGCTATTTGGGAGTGATCCCTTTGGGTCTTGGCTTCATTGGAGTTGTTCGCCAATTCCAGGGAGAAGAGACGCCGCAGGGCGCACACATATCTGCGGGTGCGTCGACCTTGGTGACCATGCTGCTGTTTGTCAGCCTGTCCATGGACACGTTTGCTGTTCTCGCGCCGCTCTTGGCGGATTCCACCCCGAGCTATCGCTTTGCCGGGGTCGCTGGGGCTGTAGCGGCGGCGCTTACCCTGTGCGCGCTTGCACTTTTGGGCGCACGCGCGCCAATCATGGCCGGAGGTTTGGCGCAACGGCTTGAGACGCTTGTGCCTTACGTGATGATCTGCGCCGGGATCTACATCCTCAGCAACTCATGGACTGACGCGATCTAGTACCCGCGCCAGATCCAGCCACCGCCAAAAATGCGGCTGCCTTCATTGGCGTAGAACACACAGGCCTGACCCGGCGAGATCCCTTCCTCGGGCGTCAGCAGCTCCACCTCGGCGGTCGTGTCGGACAGCGGGCGGATAATCGCCTCACGCGGGGGGCGGGTCGAGCGGACTTTGACCGACAGGTGCCATTCGCTGCGCGCGGTGAAGGGCTCATCCCCCAGCCAGTTGATCTCGCGCACCGGAATGGTTCTGGTCGCCAGCATTTCTTTGGGTCCGACGACAACCTGTTTCTTGTCCACGTCCAGCTTGACCACATAAAGCGGGTCGCTGAGGCCGCCGATGCCCAGGCCGCGGCGCTGACCGATCGTATAGTGAATGACACCATTATGCTGCGCCAATACGCGACCGTCGGCATGTACGATCTCACCCGGTTCCGCCGCACCGGGGCGCAGCTTTTCGATCACGCTGGCATAATCGCCGTTGGGCACAAAACAGATATCCTGACTGTCGGGTTTGTCAGCTACGGCCAACCCATATTGCGCTGCCATTTCGCGCGTTGCGTGCTTTGAGGGCAGGTGCCCCAGAGGGAAGCGCAGAAAGTCCAACTGCTCGGGCGTAGTCGAAAATAGGAAATATGACTGATCGCGGTTCGCGTCCTCGGCGCTGTGCAACTCCGGCCCATTCATACCCATCTTTCGCTGGATGTAGTGGCCCGTGGCCATGCAATCGGCTTCAAGATCTTTTGCGGTTTCCAGCAGGTCCTTGAATTTCACCCGCTCATTGCAGCGGATACATGGCACAGGTGTCGCGCCGGCCAGATAGCTATCGGCGAATTCGTCAATCACCGCGTCTTTGAAGATGTTCTCATAGTCCAGAACGTAATGCGGGAAACCACGCTCTTCGGCCACCCGACGCGCATCATGAATGTCGATCCCGGCACAGCACGCGCCTTTCTTGGCCAACGCCGCGCCATGGTCATAAAGCTGCAGGGTGACGCCGACCACGTCATAGCCCTGATCCGCCAGATAGGCGGCAACAACCGAGCTGTCGACACCGCCAGACATGGCAACCACCACCCGCGTTTCCGAAGGCGGTTTGGCAAAGCCAAGCGAATTGAGTTGGGTCTCGGCGGCGACGGCCATGGCGATTCCAGTCCGGGTTAAGAAAGACCGACAGAATATAGGAAAATTCTACACACTCTCAAGGGGCGGTTTCACGCCACATTAAGTAGGCTGATGGCAGCTTTGTCGCAGCAGGAAAAGGGTAGAAAGATGTATTTGCACAAAGTTGAAGGGCCGCGATCTGTCACCCTGCCGGATGGCACGGTTCTGTCGCGCGCCGATCTTCCACCCGCTGATACACGGCGTTGGGTCGCGTCGCGCAAAATCATCGTTGTGCGCGGGGTTCTATACGGCCTGATCACCTTGTCTGATGCCAAAAAACGCTATGGCATCAGCGATGAAGAGTTCAATACGTGGGTTTCTGCCGTTGCCGAACACGGAATCGATGCATTGAAAGTAACCGCGCTAAAAAAATATCGACAACCTAAAGATGAAAGTGAATAAATGATTCAACGGTAACGCCAGATTAACCATTTTTGATCAGGTTTGAATTGAATTGAAGATTTTTGACCTGAATTGGAGCAGTGAAATGAGAATACTTCTTGTCGAGGATGATCCAACCACATCCAAAAGCATCGAATTGATGCTGACGCATGCAAACCTGAATGTATATGCGACGGATTTGGGGGAAGAAGGGATCGATCTGGCAAAACTCTATGATTACGATCTCATTTTGCTGGACCTGAACCTGCCGGATATGAACGGGCATGAGGTGCTGCGTCAATTGCGGATCGCAAGGGTGGAAACCCCGATCCTGATCCTGTCCGGGGCTGATGATACGGAAAGCAAGATCAAGGGCTTTGGATTTGGCGCGGATGATTATCTGACCAAACCGTTCCATCGCGAGGAACTGGTTGCCCGTATCCATGCGATTATTCGGCGTTCGAAAGGGCATTCGCAATCGGTGATCCATACCGGTCGGGTTGCCGTAAATCTGGATGCCAAAACGGTTGAGGTAGATGGCCAGACCGTGCACCTGACCGGCAAGGAATACCAGATGTTGGAGCTTTTGAGCCTGCGCAAGGGCACGACGCTGACGAAAGAGATGTTCCTGAACCACCTTTATGGCGGCATGGATGAGCCAGAGCTGAAGATCATCGACGTATTCATCTGCAAGCTGCGCAAGAAACTCAGCAATGCCACCGGTGGCGACAATTATATCGAAACAGTCTGGGGGCGCGGTTATGTGCTGCGCGATCCTCAATCCGACAGCATGGACGAGACCCGCATCGCGGTCGGCGCCTGACATCCGAACACTTGTGCCGCCGTTGGTCCAGGGCGGCACCCACACTCACGGCTCAGCAAGTCTGGACCTAGCCATGGCCTCGCCCTATCACTGATGTCCAAGAAGACGTGACAGGGCGAGGCCATGAGCAACTCCATTCCAACAGAAGACCTGACCGAAGATCAGGCCCGTGGCGAGCTTGCACGGCTGGCCGAGCTGCTCGTACGGGCCAATCAATTGTATCACGGCGCAGATGCACCCGAGATATCAGACGCGGAATACGATGCGCTGAAACGGCGGAATGCCGAAATCGAGTCGCGGTTCCCACATCTCAAGCGTGCCGATAGCCCCAGTGATCAGGTCGGCGCCCGCGCGGCAGACGGGTTTTCTAAGGTCACCCATGCGGTGCGCATGATGTCGCTTGGCAATGCGTTCGACGATGAGGATGTGGCCGACTTTGACCGGTCGATCCGAAAATACCTCGGGCTGGATGACGATGCGCAGCTTGCGTATACGGCGGAACCGAAGATCGACGGTCTGTCCCTTTCGTTACGCTACGAAAACGGTAAGCTGGTTCAGGCGGCCACACGCGGTGATGGTGAGGTAGGTGAAAACGTTACGGCCAACGCCCGAACGCTGACTGATGTTCCCCAAACCATCGAAGACGCGCCTGCGATTCTTGAAGTTCGGGGTGAGGTCTACATGTCGCACGCAGATTTTGATGCGCTCAACCTGCGTCAAACCGAAATCGGCGGGAAAACCTTTGCCAATCCCCGAAATGCCGCCGCCGGATCATTGAGACAGCTGGATTCGGAAATCACGCGCGCCCGTCCGCTGCGGTTCTTTGCTTATGCCTGGGGTGAATTATCAGAACCGCTTTCTGACACTCAGAAGGGCGCGATTGACCGCTTGAAAGGCTTTGGCTTCTCAACGAATAATCTGACCCGCGAATGCAAAACCACGGATGAGATCCTGGCCCACTACCGGCAGATCGAAGCACAGCGCGCCACGCTGGGCTATGACATCGACGGTGTCGTCTACAAGGTCAACGATCTGGCGCTGCAGGCACGATTGGGGTTCAGGTCAACCACGCCTCGCTGGGCGATTGCCCATAAATTTCCCGCAGAACTGGCCTGGACCCGGCTTGAAGCAATTGACATTCAGGTTGGGCGAACCGGTGCGCTCAGCCCCGTTGCGCGGTTGCATCCGGTGACGGTGGGCGGCGTCGTTGTCTCAAACGCCACATTGCATAACGAAGATTACATCGCAGGCCGTGACGCCAAGGGCGGCACCATCCGGGACGGAAAGGACATTCGGGTCGGTGATTGGGTACAGGTCTACCGTGCCGGCGATGTGATCCCCAAGATCGCAGATGTCGAAATTTCCAAACGCCCAGATGACGCAGTGCCTTACGATTTTCCAACGCGATGCCCCGAATGCGGCAGCGAGGCAATCCGCGAAGAAGGCGATGCGGTACGGCGCTGCACGGGTGGCCTGATTTGCCCCGCGCAAGCTGTTGAAAAGCTGAAGCATTTCGTCTCGCGCAAGGCCTTTGACATTGAAGGCCTGGGCGCAAAGCAGATTGAGATGTTTTATGAAGATCCTGAGTTGCCGATCAAAACGCCAGTCGACATCTTCACGCTGCAACAACGCGATGCGGGCAATCTGACCAAATTGGCCAACCGCAAGGGCTGGGGCGCGCAAAGCGCGGGCAATCTTTGGGCCGCAATTGATGAAAAGCGCAATATCGGGTTCGGGCGTTTGCTGTTTGCTTTGGGCATTCGCCACATGGGTGAGGCCGCGTCGAACCTAATCGCCACTCACTATGGCAGTTGGGCCGAGTTTGAGACTGCCGTGACCGCAGCGGCCACCTTCGAAGGGCCCGAATGGGAAGAGCTGCTGGGCATCGACGGAGTCGGTGAGGTCATGGCCCGCGCGTTGGTTTCAGCCTTTGCGCAACAAGCGGAACGGGCCAGCATCGATGATCTAGTCGCCCAGTTGCAGGTAGAAGAGGCAAAGCGCCCCGACACCACTGACAGCCCGGTTGCGGGTAAAACCGTCGTCTTCACCGGAACGCTTGAAAAGATGACCCGCGCCGAAGCCAAGGCCCGGGCTGAGGCGTTGGGTGCTAAGGTCTCTGGCTCGGTCAGCAAGAAAACGGATCTGCTTGTCGCGGGGCCGGGTGCCGGGTCCAAAGCCAAGAAAGCCGCAGAGCTAGGCATAGAAACACTGGATGAGGATGGCTGGCTACAGCTGATTAACGGCGCATGAGTGGACGGCCCGAACAGCTATTCCCTTTGTTTGCCGGGTTGGAAACGTTAGAGGGTGTCGGCCCCAAAACGGCGCAGGCCATGGCGCAAAGCGGGATCGAAAGCCCGCGTGATGTGCTGTTTGGTCTGCCTTATGCGGTGGTTGACCGGCGTCGGCGCGAAACCATTCAAGGCGTTGATTTACCATCGACTTTGACAGTTGAGGTAACCGTTGGCGTGCACAGACCACCACGTAACAAAGGTGGTGCTTATCGGATTCATGTCGAAGACAGTCAGGCCGATTTCCAACTCGTGTTCTTCCACGCGCGGGGCGATTATCTGAAAAAACTGCTACCGCAGGGATCGCGCCGCGTGATCTCGGGCAAGCTGGAGCTGTTTGATGGTATGGCGCAAATGGTCCATCCCGATCATATGCTGCCGGTTGAGCAGGCACAGGATATCCCTGAATTCGAACCGGTGTATCACCTGACCCAAGGCGTTACCCAAAAGACCGCATTTAAAGCCGTCCGCAGCGCTTTGGCCCGCGCGCCAGACCTGGCCGAATGGGCCGATCCGGCCCAGGTGGCGCAACAGAAGTGGCCAGGTTGGAAGAGCGCTGTCGAGGCAGCGCATAATCCGCAGGGCGCCGATGATGTGGCGGCGTTTTCACCCGCAAGAGAGCGCCTGGCCTATGATGAGCTTCTGGCCCATCAGTTAACGCTGGCTTTGGCGCGCCAGATTGAGCGTAAAGCGCGGGGCATCGTCAGTGCTGGAACCGGCGCGTTGCAATCGAAGGTCTTGGGTAGCCTGCCTTATCGTCCAACCGGGGCTCAGACCCGCGCCATCGAAGAGATTTCTACCGATATGGCGTCGGATGCGCGGATGAACCGTCTGTTGCAGGGCGATGTCGGTGCGGGGAAAACGCTGGTCG
The DNA here is from genome assembly GCF_059610245.1 of Ruegeria sp. YTSA075. Taxonomy (NCBI): domain Bacteria; kingdom Pseudomonadati; phylum Pseudomonadota; class Alphaproteobacteria; order Rhodobacterales; family Roseobacteraceae; genus Ruegeria; species Ruegeria sp. YTSA075. The sequence goes on from NZ_JBXWNG010000003.1 coordinate 85,375, forward strand.
CTTTTATGGCGCTTCTGATCGCGGTCGAAGCTGGCGGGCAGGGCGTAATGATGGCCCCGACCGAGATATTGGCGCGGCAGCATCTGGAAGGATTGCGCCCTCTGGCTGAAGAGGCTGGCGTGGTGCTGGAAATCCTGACCGGGCGCGACAAAGGGGCTGAGAGGCGGGCGAAACTGGCTGCCCTGAAAACTGGGGATATTCAGATTCTTGTCGGCACACATGCCGTTTTTCAAAATGACGTGGAGTTCGGCTCTTTGCGGCTTGCCATCGTTGACGAACAGCATCGGTTTGGTGTGCGCCAGCGGATGGAATTGTCAGAAAAGGGGCAGGGCGCGGATGTACTGGTGATGACGGCCACGCCAATCCCGCGCAGCTTGGCATTGGCGCAATATGGCGACATGGATGTCTCGGTATTGGATGAAAAGCCGCCCGGTCGGAAGCCGATCAAGACCGCCATTGTCAGCACGGGCCGTATGGATGAGGTCGTCGCGCACCTACGTCGCGCGATTGATGACGGGCGGCAGTGCTATTGGGTCTGTCCTTTAGTGGACGAATCCGAGGTATCGGACCTGACGGCCGCCGAAGAACGGTTCAAACGCCTGCGTGCTATTCTGGGTGAAGGTGTTGTCGGTCTTGTACATGGCCAGATGCCGCCAGCCGAGAAAGACGCGGCCATGGCGGCCTTTCAAACCGGTGACACCAAAGTTTTGGTGGCCACGACTGTCATCGAAGTCGGCGTAAACGTGCCCAACGCCACGATCATGGTGATCGAACGGGCCGAAATCTTCGGTCTGGCGCAGTTGCACCAATTGCGCGGGCGTGTGGGCCGGGGCGACGCGGATTCAACCTGTTTGTTGATGTATCAACCGCCGCTCAGCGAAGGTGGGCGCAAACGACTGGAAGTGCTGCGAGAAACAGAGGATGGCTTCCGTATTTCAGAAACCGATCTGCAGATGCGCGGCGCAGGTGATCTGATCGGTACCGCCCAATCAGGATTGCCAAAGTTTCGCATTGCCGATCTCGAACGGCAGGCCGGGTTGATGGCGGTGGCGCAATCGGATGCCCGCGCGCTGCTGGGTAAAGACCCAAAACTGACCTCGGACCGGGGTAAGGCCGCGCGCGTTCTGCTGTGGCTGATGAAACAGGATCAAGCGATCCGTTTGATTTCAGTGGGTTAGGTTGATAATCCCTTAAAGTTCACAAATGTTCTCAAAAAGTTCTTTACCGACTCGGAGAAATATGAGAACAAAAGGTCAACAAAGGATTAAATCTTCGACCGGAGGTGACCCAATGCTGACCCAGATCAAGATCGCGATTAGCCGTTCGCACACGACAATCCTGCAGGATGTCGCGGGGGTGGCGTCCTTGGTTGTCATGCTGATGGTTGCCCTTCACCTTCCGGTTGGATTCTAAACCTTTCTGCCTGCGATCTCGTGCCGATCAACCCGCGCCTGTCATCCCCATTACGATCAAGGGTGACCTGCCTGTCCCAAACCCCTTGAAGGGGCCATGCCTCGGCCCCGCGCGGTGTTCCGGACCCCACGCGAGACACGCATAGACTGCCGCCGCCCTTCCCGCCCGGAAGGAGCGGCGGTTTTTTTATAGCTGACCAGTTTTTATGATTTCCAGCATGGCCGACAAAACCGAATTGACGGCGACCGAGGCCAGGATCATGCCCATCACGCGGCTGATGATGGCTGCCCCGGAATGACCGATCAGGCGAATGATCGGCTCTGCCAGCAACATCAGAACAAAGGCGATCACCAGCACAGACAACATGACCAAGGCGGTGATGCCCTGATCTGCCGCGCTGTAGCGGTTGTTGTCGGTCAGAATGACGATCGCCAGCATCGCTCCGGGTGAGGCGAGGGAAGGTACTGCCAGCGGAAAAATCGCCGGATTGTGCTTATGGGTCGTATCCTCTTTGTCATCCTCGGCTGCGCGCTGTTCAATGTCCTGCTTGCTTTCCCCAAAAATCATGGTCAACGCGAACAGGAACAGGATGATGCCACCGGCAACCTGAAACGAGTTCAATCCGATATCCAGCGCTTCGATCAAAAGCTGACCAAAGACCAGGAAGAACAGCAGCACACCGGCACTGATCAGGGCGGCCAGAACGGCGACCCGCCTGCGGGCCGATGCCGCAAGACCTGCGGTCACTGCGATGAAAACCGGGATTGTACCGATGGGGTCAATCACGACCCATAGGGTTACAAAATGCTCAAGTAAATTATTCAAACCAAACCCCTCTAACCAGTTGTGGAGAGGTTAGACGGGAACGTGTGAAAAAGCTACGCTCAGGCGCAGTTGGCCTGTTCGGCAAGTGCAATGGCTTCGGCCGTGGCGTCCAGACACAGCAGGATCGAGGCATGGCGGTTTTTATATTCTCGCGCCGGCATCAGAACCTCTAGCCCATCAAATGGCGCATCAGGAACCGAGCCGTCCTTTTTCAACATCGCTGCAAGCTGATCTCGCGCCGTTTCGATCTGCGCCCGTGTCGCGCCGATCACCGCGTCCCCAACAACCGAGGCCGAGGCCTGACCCAGCGCGCAGGCTTTGACATCCTGCCCAAAGGCACTGACACGCCCATCCTGCAGTTTCACATCCACGGTCACAGTTGACCCGCACAAGGGCGAGCGTTTCTTAACCGTTGCATCGGGATGGTCCAATCGTTCGAGATGGGGGATATCTGCGGCCAGCGCAAGAATTCTTGCCGAGTACAGCTTAATCAGATCGTTTTCGCCACTCATGGCTTTCCCTCGTTGCGTGTTCCCCATACATAGTGGCCAGCCCTTGGGATGCAAAAGGTTTTTCTGATGACTGATCCAATTGTGTTTGACCCCGCAACCTTGAAATACAACGAGGCAGGGCTGGTTCCAGCCATCGCGCAAGATCATGTATCGGGCGAGGTTCTGATGATGGCCTGGATGAACGCACAAGCGATTGAACGCACCCTGGAAACAGGTCGGGTTACCTATTGGTCAAGGTCACGGCAGTCCTTCTGGATCAAGGGCGAGTCTTCGGGTCATACGCAAGAGTTGATCGATTTCCGTGTTGATTGTGACCGGGATTGTCTTTTGGTTCTGGTCGATCAGAAAGGTCCTGCCTGTCACACGAACCGGCGCAGCTGCTTCTATACCGCTATCCGGGACGGGGATGAAACCGAGTTGATGAAACCGATGGAATGAAGGACCCGCACGGCCATCCTTGGGAACGCCTATGCCTAACACTAATTAGGTTGGTCAAAGACCAATCATCGCGCGGATGTCTTCGGGGCTTGCACCGTCGGATTTGTATTTCGATATCGCGCGGGCATCGTCTCGTTTCGCCAGGCGCTTGCCTGCGTCGTCACGGATCAAATCGTGGTGGAAGTATTCGGGTACTGGCAGCTCCAAAAGGGCCTGTAACAGGACGTGGATGCGCGTGGCATCGAACAGGTCCTGACCGCGCACAACCCGCATGATCCCTTGCGTGGCATCATCCAAAACGACGGACAGATGATACGAGGTGCCCATACCGCGGCGGGCCAGAACGACATCTCCGATCGCTGTGATCAACTCTTCCGGCGAGAAACGGACTGTTCCGGTTTCGCCTTTGGGGCCTGTGCCATGTTCGGTGAACTGTCCGGCTAAGGCATTACTGTCAAAAACGTGTTGCGCCGCTTTGGCCATATCCAGGCGCAGCGCTTCGTTTTGTGAGCGGGGTGTATCTTCTGAATTAGGTATGCGGTGCCGACATGTGCCCGGATAGATCACACCATCAGGGCCCAATAAGGGTGCGCCTTCCTGAGGGGCGCTGACCGCTGCGGCGATATCTTTGCGGTTGCAGCTACACGGGTACAGAAAGCCGCGCCGCCAGAGTTCATCCAGCGCTGCATCGTAGATTGCCTGACGCTGGGATTGGCGCATGACGGGCTTGGGCCAGTGCAGGCCGAGCCATGTGAGGTCGTCATAGATCTGCGCCTCCCAGTGCGGGCGCGATCTGGATTGATCGATATCTTCAATCCGCAGCAGAAATTCACCACCCTCAGACGCCGCCATATCATGGGCCAGCAACGCCGAATAAGCGTGCCCCAGATGCAAAGGACCCGTCGGAGATGGCGCGAAGCGCGTGGTGAATGTCACGTCTTTTCTAATACATACACGTCGGACTTCATGTCCAGACCCGGCAAATGAGGACCGTGTTCGCGGAACAAAAGTCGTGCCGCACCCATATCCAACCAGTCGTTCAGCCGCGCTGTATAGGTGTGATCCGCGAGTGTGTGATCGTTGAAGGAAAATGACAACATTCCACCTTTGGGCAGCGCATGCATCAGCATATCCAGCGTTTCAGGCGGGGCTGCACCTGCGCCGATAACGCCGATTGCCGTGATCGCGGTATAGGCACTGCTGGTAAGCGGTGCTGGATCGGAGATTTCAAAGCTGGACAGGGTTCTGTACACCCCTTTGGTTTTTGCGACTGCCAGCATGTTCGCGGTTGGGTCCATGCCGTCGATGACTTCGAACCCGGCATTTCGCAACGCGACCCCTGACAGACCGGTGCCGCAGCCGTAGTCCAGAACAGGCGTCTGCGCTTCGGGCTTTTGCGACCAAAGCGCCTGTGCCACGCGATCAGGGGTAGCATAGCCTTGCTCGGCCACTTCGGCCTCATAAGTCGCAGCCCATTTTTGGTAGTGCGCCTCAGTCTGTTCGGGGGTTTCCAGATCGTAGGTGCTTTTGAAGAATTCGTCGTTCATATGCCTATGGTAGGCTGATCCTTCGCGCTTCGTCCAGTCAGCAAGCAGCCAACCAGTTGTTCCATTCCGTTTTGGCGCGGTCTGTGTAGGCTTTGTAACGGTCCTTGCGCCCTCGACGACCGCCTTTCAGGCCATCGACCGGGCGGAACAGGCCGAAATTCACATTCATCGGTTGAAAGGTCTTTGCCTCGGCTCCGCCAGTGATGTGGTGGATCAAAGCGCCCATCGCGCTGTCTTGTGGCACTTCGGGCAGCGCATGCCCCAGAAACTCGGCAGCCGCAAGTCGCCCTGCCAAAAGACCCATCGCGGCGCTTTCGACATATCCCTCGACCCCAGTGATCTGACCGGCAAAGCGGATATTCGGTTTGGATTTCAACCGCATCTGCGCGTCCAGCAAAGTGGGCGAGTTGATAAAGGTGTTGCGATGGATACCGCCCAAGCGCGCGAAGCTCGCTTTTTCCAGGCCGGGGATCATGCGGAACACCTCGGTTTGTGCGCCGTATTTCATCTTGGTCTGGAAGCCCACAATATTAAACAGCGTGCCCAAGGCATTGTCGCGACGCAATTGCACCACGGCATGAGGTTTCACGTCCGGTTGGTGCGGATTGGTCAGGCCAACGGGCTTCATGGGACCGTGGCGCAGGGTTTCGCGACCGCGTTCAGACATGACCTCGATCGGCAGGCAGCCGTCGAAGTAACCGGCTGTCTCGCCTTCGTGGAATTCGGTTTTGTCGGCGGCCAGCAGGGCATCAATGAACGCCTCATACTGATCCCGGTCCATAGGGCAATTCAGATAAGCCGTCCGCTCCTCTTCGGTTTCGCCCTTGTCATAGCGTGACTGCATCCAGGCCTGACTCATGTCGATGCTGTCTGCATAGACGATGGGTGCGATGGCATCAAAAAAGGCCAGCGATTCCGCGCCGGTTTCGGCCCGGATCGCCTCACCCAGAGCCGGAGAGGTCAGGGGGCCGGTGGCGAAGATCCAATGCCCGTCATCGGGAAGGGATGTTACCTCTTCATCCGTCACGGTTATACGGGGGTGGGCGCGCAGCTTGGCGGTGACATCCTCGGCAAACGGATCGCGGTCGACGGCCAGCGCGCCACCGGCGGGCAAGCGGTGCGCATCGGCTGTGGTCATGATCAAACCGTTTGCCGCGCGCATTTCCCAATGTAGCAACCCAACGGCATTCTGCTCATCATCGTCGGACCGGAATGAATTCGAACACACCATCTCTGCCAGATTGCCAGTCTGGTGTGCGAACGTGCCGATAGTGGGGCGCATTTCATGGATGACTACATCCACGCCCATCTCTGCGGCTTGCCATGCGGCCTCGGACCCGGCCATGCCGCCGCCTACGATATGCAAAACTTGTGTCATGCGCTGCCACATAGGGCAGGGGGTAGGCAGACGCAACTCACGCATCTGTATTTAGCGCTGATTTTCAGGAGGGGTCTTGGGGTCGCCGCTGCGGGAATGTCAACGCTGGTGAGAGAAACCAGCTCGGAGGGACCTTCCGCCCACGGCGACCCAAAAGTATGTCTGAGGCCTCGGCCTCGTCTCAGCTTTGCCACAGTGCTGCCCTTTTGAAAAGTGCTAAAATGAAAACAGTGGCAAAAAAAGTGCCTGACAATTGCGTTATTGGGTCCAATTCGGGGGGCGTTTCTCGATAAAGGCGGAAATGCCTTCTTCTGTATCCCGATGCAGCATATTCTGCGCCATTATCTCTCCGGTATAGGCATAAGCCTGATCCAGCGGCATCTGAACCTGTTGATAAAACGCTTCTTTCCCGATTTTCACAGCGCTTCCCAACTTACTGGCCAGCTGCTCTGCAAGCGAGATTGTCTCATGTTCCAGCAGCATTTCAGGGACGACGCGATTGACCAACCCTAGTTCTGCTGCGCGTTCTGCTGTGATGAAATCACCGGTTGTCAGCATCTCAAAGGCCAGTTTTCTAGGAATATTGCGGCTGAGTGCAACCATAGGCGTCGAACAGAACAGGCCGATATTCACGCCATTCACGCCAAACCGGGTGCCTTCGGCTGCAACTGCCAGATCACAGGTCGCCACTAACTGACAGCCCGCCGCTGTCGCAATGCCGTGCACCTGCGCGACAACGGGCTGCGGCAGGGACTGGATCGACATCATCATCTTGGCACAACGTTCAAACAGATCCTGAAAATAGGCCTTGCCGCCATCCTCGGATTGCCGGCCTGCAGTCATCTGTTTCAGGTCATGCCCGGCGCAGAAGGCTTTGCCCGCACCCGACAGGGTAATGGCGCGGATCGATCTGTCCTCGCGCAGTTTGTCGAACTCGGCTTGCAGGGCCGCCAGCATCTCATCGCTCAGGGCGTTCAACCGATCCGGCGCATTCAATCGAAGCTGCGCGACCGCGCCAGTGTCGTTACGTTCCAAAATTGCCATCTTGCCCTCCTGCTGGCTGTTGGGCCAACTCTAGGGTGCAAGATGCAGGAGGGGAAGCATGGGATTGGCGCTGAATAAAGACGAACTGTCACAATACCTGGCCGAGGTATTCCCACAGGTCCATAAGGACTTCGTGGTCGAGGCGCTGGATGAAGACAGCATTACCATGCGCCTTGTTGTGGCAGATCGTCACTTGCGCCCCGGTGGCACAGTGTCTGGTCCTTCGATGTTCGGGCTGGCAGATGTCTGTGTTTACGCCATGGTTCTGGCGCGCAAAGGTCGCCAGTCGCTTGCCGTAACAACCAACAGTTCGCTGGATTTTCTGCGAAAGCCCGAAGGCGGCAAAGATCTGATTGCTACATGTCGGTTGCTGAAACTCGGGCGCAGCCTGGCTGTTGGGGATGTGCTGATCTACTCAGAAGGCTCAGATCAGCCCGTTGCTCGCGCCAGTATGACCTATTCGCTACCACCGGCGGGGTCGGCTGCGGCCAAGTTTGGATAAAAAAAGGCCGGGGATAAACCCCGGCCCAGGAAGAGGTCCCAAAAAAATGGGACTGGGGATCAATCAGAGCTGCCAGAAATGGCGGCTTACTTCACGTTTGGCCTGCATTGGGGTCAGGCCCACATCCTCTAGAAGCCGATCATCAAGATAGCTCAGGTTAATGCGACTGCGACGACGGCGTTCCCATTGAGTGACCGCCGCCGCAAACCGCACGGCCAGCGCGGCGATCAGCGGCAACCGGGGGCTGTCGTTCAGCAGCAAGAGGGCGGGGTTGTGCATTGTGCGTGTCATCTCAGTATTCCTTTCCAATTGTATTGACACAAAGTATTGATGTTCGATATATGTATTTGATACATTCGAGATTGTGTCAAACGCAAAGGAAGAATTGTAATGGATACAATTTGGCCGAACACGCTGCCAAAATCCAAGGGGCCAAAGTACACTCTGGTTGCTGATACAATACGAAAAGCTATTTATAATAAATCCTTAGGTATCGGCGTTAAACTACCGCCGGTGCGGGAACTGGCGTATCGATTGCAGATTACACCCGGCACTGTCGCGCGCGCCTATACGATTCTCACCGATGAGGGTTTGCTACAAGCCGAGGTCGGACGTGGTACATTCGTAGCCCCACCGAAATCACCGATTCTGGATGATGTCTGGTCCAGGCAATTACATCTGGCCGAGGCGCAGAACACCAACCACGTCAGCCTGTTCAGTCCCAGGCTGGTGGATATGGGGCAGGTGTCGTTGATCCGCGAATGTTTGCAGAAAGTCTCTCAATCCGATCCCGCGTTGTTCATGAACTATCCCACGCGCGATGCGTATCAGCCCATGCGCCGGGCGGTGGTTGATTGGCTGTCGGATCTTCCGCTGGGCCCGCTGAACGATGATGACATCGTTCTGACCCATGGGGGGCAGAACGGGCTGTGTCTGGTGTTTCAAACCATCCTGCAAGGCCCTAAACCGGTCGTTCTGGTCGAGGACCTATCGTACGCCGGTTTCCGTCGTGCAGGAGAATTGATGCGCGCCGATGTAGTCGGTATTCGGATGGATAAATGGGGCATTGATCCAGGAGCCATGGAGCATGTTCTGCGCCAGACCCCGGCGCAGGCGGTGTGCGTATCACCTGAGGTTCAAAACCCAACCGCGACGCACACCCCCCTAGAAAGGCGCAAAGAAATCGTCGAGATAGCGCGGAAATTCGATGTGCAGATCGTTGAGGATGATTGCTATCGAATGGGTGATGCCAAAGAACCCAGCTTCCGCGCCCTCGCACCCGAACGTGGTTGGCATGTGTCTTCAATCTCAAAAATTCTAACGCCTGCATTACGGGTCGGCTTTGCCATCGCGCCCAGAGAACGCAGCGTGGGTCTGCGCCGGTCTGCCGAATACGGGTATTTCGGATTGGCTCAGCCACTGGCTGAGTTGACCCGTTTGCTTCTGTCTGATCCACGAACACGCCAGATTGCGCAGAATGTGCGTAGCAAAATGACTGAATATGTTCACATAACGGTAAACGCTCTGGGCGGGTTCGATCTGAACTGGGCGCCCGATGTTCCGTTCGTCTGGCTGAACCTACCATCGGGCTGGCGCGCTGCCGCCTTTAGCCGTGCGGCTGAAAGGGAAGGGATACAGTTGCGTTCTGCGGATGAATTCGCCCTTCGGGACGGTCGCGCACCAAACGCGGTGCGCATTGCCATGAACGGGCATGTCTCGCTGCAGCGATTTGAAGACGCGATGATGCGCCTGCGTGCGTTGCTGGACAATCCGCCGGAACAAATCAGCGTTTAAGTTGGGGTAAAATGATACCTAATTTATAAGATATTGAAATAGAACGATAATAACTTGTTTGTGCGTATTGACCCGGTTGTTGTGTAGGTCTAAACCCCATCCATCGAATTCGGGCCGCTCTGTTCCAGGGCGGTCTTTCACATCAAACAGGACTATCCTGCCATGAAAACCTTTTCTGCAACACCTGCAGACATCGACAAGAAATGGATCCTGATCGACGCCGAGGGTGTTGTTCTGGGCCGTCTTGCCTCGATCGTCGCCATGCGCCTGCGTGGCAAGCACAAAGCGTCGTTCACTCCGAACATGGACATGGGCGACAACGTCATCGTGATCAACGCTGACAAAATCCAGATGACCGGCAAGAAGCGCGAAGAGAACTTCTACTGGCACACTGGCCACCCGGGCGGCATCAAGTCGCGCACCAAACAGCAGATCCTCGAAGGCGCACACCCCGAGCGCGTCGTGACCCAGGCGGTCAAGCGCATGCTGCCGGGCAACCGTCTGGCGCGTCAGCAGATGACCAATCTGCGCGTTTACGCCGGTGCCGAGCATCCTCATGAGGCGCAAGCGCCCGAAGTTCTGGACGTGAAGTCCATGAACAAGAAAAACACCCGGAGCTAATGACCGATGGCTGATCAGATCAATACTCTCGAAGAGCTGAGCGCCGTCGCAGGCGTTGAAACCGTAGCCGAAGAAGCCATCGTGCGCGAACCCGTACGTGACGAGCTGGGCCGTTCCTACGCCACTGGCAAGCGTAAAGACGCTGTTGCCCGCGTTTGGATCAAGCCGGGTTCCGGCAAGGTCACCGTGAACGGCAAAGACCAGGACAAGTACTTCGCTCGTCCGGTTCTGCAGCTGATCTTGCGCCAGCCGTTCCAGGTTGCTGGTGTGGAAGGTGAGTTCGACGTTGTTGCAACCGTCAAAGGCGGTGGCCTGACCGGTCAGGCCGGTGCGGTCAAGCACGGCATTTCCAAAGCGCTGCAGTTGTACGATCCCAGCTTGCGTGGCGCACTGAAAGCCGCTGGCTTCCTGACCCGCGACAGCCGCGTTGTGGAACGTAAGAAATACGGTAAGCGCAAAGCGCGTCGCTCGTTCCAGTTCTCGAAGCGTTAATCGCTGCGAATATTCCAAAAGGAAAGGGCTCGCATCTGCGAGCCCTTTTGCTTTGTTAGTTTGAGTGGTCTACTCCTCATAAACGAGGTTCCAGGCCCCGTTCTCAACCATGTTCACAAAGACTGTATCAGCGCCCTGATGATCGTCCGCGCTGTACGAGATATGATTGCCGACCAACTCATCCGTATAGTCCAGCGTTTCCATCGCGGCGATAAAGCTGTCATGGGTCAGGTCGGGGCCGGCGGCTTCCAACGCTTTGACCATCATTTCCGCAGCGGCATAGCCCAGCATTGCAAAGCCAACCGGGTCTTCGCCTGTGGCAGCCTTGTACTCCTCGATAAACGCGGCAGGGACGGGCTCATCCGCGCGCGCCCATAGGTCCTGCCAGGATGCAGCGGCGTAGAACCCATCGGTTACACCACCTGGAACCTGCGCCACAACGGTCAGGAAACTGGCCGATGTGCCTAGGAATTTCATATCCGTCAGGCCCATCTTCTTGGCCGTTCCCACAACGGTAATCGCCTGACGCACCCCAAGCGCGATGGTGACGATATCACAGCCATCTTCCTTAAGCTTGCTCAGCGAGCCAACAAAATCCGTTTCATCCGGTTTGTGCGTGGTTTCCGAAGCAAATGAGATACCTGCCTCTTCCGCGCCCGATTTGCTACCGTCCAGGATTTCCTCACCAAAATCGGTAGGTAGATACATGGTGCAAACAGTCTGCGATCCGAACTCGCCCGCGAGGTATTTCACGCCAACGCGCGCCTGGTCGTAATAGGTTGAAAACGAAGTGAACTTGTTCCTGACCGGCTCTTGCAGCATTTGCCGTGCAGCGGTCAGGGGGGCAACGTTGGGAATGCCTTTCGGATCCAGCAATTTGAATCCGGCCAGGTTCATCGGCGTGCCCAGCGATTGCAGCATTGCGAATACCTTGTCGCGGTTCAGCAGCTTATTATAGCCCTGCATCGCGCGCGGCATCTGATAGCCGTTGTCCTCGACCACGTAGCGGATCGTGCGACCATGCACGCCGCCCGCTGCATTGACCCGATCAAAGACGACATTCGCGCCTTTGGTGGCCGGAACACCCACGGCGGCGAAAATACCGCTGAGGTCATTGACCGCGCCGATCACGATCTCATCATCGGTCACACCCTGCGTTTGTGCCCAGCCCATTGTGGCCGACGCTGTCAAAGCCGCAACAACTGTTAGCCGGTTTATCAGCTTGCTCATAATTCTCCTCCCGTTTCGTGCTTTGGTTAAGTGTACATGTCTTCAATCAGATGTGCGTGTTTCTTTTCCACTGCGCCGCGTTTCAGTTTCATCGTCGCGGTCAGTTCTTCATCTTCGGCCGTCAACAACACGTCGATCAGCCTGAAATCCTTGACCTGTTCGACGCGGGCGAAATCCGCGTTTACCGAAGCGACCTCGGCTCCGATCAGCTCTTTGATCTCGGGTGCGGCACAAAGTGAAGCGAAGTTCGAGAAGGGAATTTTCCGGTCCTGCGCGAATTTCTCGACATTCTCCTGATCGATCATGATGAGCGCAGTCAGGAACTTGCGCTGATCGCCAACGATCACGGCGTCCGAGATGTAGTGGCTGAACTTCAGCCGGCTTTCGATCTCGGCTGGGGTGATGTTCTTGCCACCGGCCGTGATGATGATGTCCTTCATTCGACCGGTGATCGAGACATAGCCATCCGTGTCAATCGTTCCAACATCGCCTGTGCGCAGCCATCCATCATCGGTGAAGCTTTCAGCCGTCTTGGCGTTGTTGCGCCAATAGCCCTGAAAGATGTTCAGACCTTTGATCTGCAATTCGCCTTCGTCCGAGACCCGGATATCGCAACCTTCGGCGGCGCGTCCGATGGTTCCTATACGGTTCTGATCGGTGGTGTTCAGTGATGCCAGACCTGCGGTTTCAGTCATGCCGAACCCTTCGACCAGCGGTACACCAATGGCCCAGTACCATTTCAACAATTCAGGCGAGATTGGGGCCGCACCAGATCCGCCTCGGCGCATTTTGTCCATGCCCAGCATCCGCCGCAGGTTGCGCAAAACCAGACGATCCCAAACCCAAAACTGGGCGGCGATACCCGCCGGGACAGGCTGCCCTTTGCTCAGGTACTCAGCCCGCGCCAGACCGGCCTTAACCGCCAGACCAAACGCAATCCGCCCTAAGGGTGTTGCGTCCTGTGACATGATTTGAACCTGAGCATAAATCTTCTCCCACACGCGCGGCACAGCAGTGAACGTGGTGGGTGAGACCTCTTGCAGGTTCGCAAAAACCGTTTCCGGGCTTTCCGCGAAGTTTACCGTGCATTTGGAGGCTAGCGGGAAGTAAACTGAAACATCACGCTCCAGAATATGGCATAACGGCAGGAAACACAGCTGTTCATCGCTGGCCTTGGCAGGCAGCGCCCGCGCGCCGCTTTCCATGGCGGCCAGAATATTCTCATGGCTCAGCATCGCGCCCTTGGGCTGGCCGGTGGTCCCCGATGTGTAGACCAGCAAGGCGGTGTCGGATGGTCGGGCTTGGGCGATTTCTGCTTCGAACCGGCCCGGTTCCTCTGCCTCGGCCTGCTGGCCAAGGGCATAAAGCTGATCGATCATCATACAGCGCGGGTGGTCGAGGTCATGCAGGCCCTCATCTTCGAGGATAATGACCTTTTGCAACTCGGGAACCGCGTCTTTGATCTCAAGAAACTTGTCCAGTTGCTCTTCGTTTTCGACAATCAGAAAGCGGCTGGTACTGTCGGTGATCAGATATTGCACCTGACTGGCTGCATCGGTCGTATAAATACCGGATGAAATCCCGCCGACGCATTGAATGCCCATGTCGAACCAGGCCCATTCCTTGCGGTCCTCGGAGAGGATCGAGACGACCTGACCGCGCTCAAGCCCTAACTTACGCAAGCCAAGCCCGATCCACTTGGCGTGCTGCCAATAGTCGGCCCAGGAGTAGGATCTCCAGATCCCAAGATCTTTTTCCCGATGCGCCGTGCGTTCTTCAAGATCTGCACAGCGGTTCTGGAACAGCTCCGAAATCGTGACCGCACCGTCGACCCGCACGGGGCGCTGCCCAGCGGTTGCGTTAAACTGAACGCCATTGATGTCGATCTGCGGGGGCAGGGGGGTGCTGTCCATCCGCGTCACCTCCACGTCTTTTTGCGTTTCCAACGGCGGTTTTCACGTGCGCCTTCTTCCTGCACGCCCAGATAGAAGTTCTGGATGTCCTCGGATTGCAAAAGCTTATCGGCCGCACCGTCCATCACGATCCGCCCGACCTCCATCACATAACCATGATGGGCCAGTTCCAACGCCGCGTGAGCGTTCTGTTCGACCAGCATCATTGTCATGTTCTGTTCTTCGTTCAGACGTTTCAGAATGCCAAAGATTTCCTGCACCAGCAGCGGTGACAGACCTAGCGAGGGTTCGTCGAGCAGCATGATCTTGGGGCTCGCCATCAGCCCCCGGCCGATCGCCAGCATTTGCTGCTGCCCACCTGACAGCGTCCCGGCCTCTTGCCCGCGACGCTCTTTGAGAACCGGGAAGTAGCTGAACACCATCTCTCGGTCCCGTTCGATCTGGGACTTGTCCTTGGCCGTGTAGGCCCCGAGGCTGAGGTTTTCATTGACCGTCAGCAGGGGAAACACCTCGCGTCCTTCGGGGACATGCACGATACCCTGTTGCACGACCTTATGCGGCTCGGATCCCTGAATATCCTGCCCGTCAAAGGTGATCTTGCCTTTTTCGGGGTCCATGACACCCGAAACCGTTTTCATCAGCGTGGTCTTGCCCGCGCCATTGGCCCCCAGGATCGACACGATCTGACCCGGATGCACATCCAGCGAAACGCCTCGAATGGCCATGATCGGGCCATAGAAGCTTTCGATATTGCGGATTTTCAGGATCGGCTCTCTCATGAGGCTTTTCCCAGATAAGCCTCGACCACGGCAGGGTGGGATTGTACCTCAGCCGGAGTGCCGAGGGCCAGTTTGGCACCGTCGGCCATAGCCAACACGCGATCAGATACGCCCGAAACCAACCCCATATCATGCTCGACCATCAAAACGGTGATCCCCATCTGACGCCGAATGTCATCGATCCACCAGCGCATGTCGATGGTTTCCTCAACCGACAGCCCCGAAGCGGGTTCGTCCAGCAGTAACAACTTGGGATCGGTGGCCAGCGCGCGGGCCACCTCGACCACTTTGCGAACCCCATAAGGCAGGCCCGAGATCATCTTGTCGCGATAGGCTTGCAGATCGAGGAAATCGATGATCTGTTCGGCTTTCTCGCGGTTTTCCAGCTCTTGCCTGCTGGCAGAGGGCAGAAACAAAACCTCGGACAGAAGGTTGGTTTTGCGATGCCGGTGCCGACCGACCAGCAGGTTCTGAAGCACCGTTGCATGTTCGAACAGTTCGATATTCTGGAACGTCCGTGCCACGCCAAATGCAGCCACGCCCGACGGTTTGACCCGCAACAGATCATGATCGTCAAACCGGATCGAGCCTGCGACAGGGTCGTAGAAGCGTGAGATCAGGTTGAATACCGTCGACTTGCCCGCGCCATTGGGGCCGACGATGGCAAAAACTTCGCCTTCTTCAACCTCGAAGGAAAGATTATCGACCGCCGTGACACCGCCGAATTTCAGGGTGACGTTTTCAAACTCAAGCAGGCTCATCTCAGACGCTCCGTCTTGAGATAGGATTTCTGCCGTTTGAACATGTCCTTGCGGTAGAAGGGGAACAACTCGAACCATGTACGGATTTTCAGCCAGCGGCCATACATGCCCAAGGGTTCGAACAGGATGAAGGCGATCAGGATCATGCCGAAGATGCCGAATTCCAGCCCCGGAATGGCGACTGTGCTACCGCCAAAGATCGCGCCGACATATTCCTTGGAAATCGACAGGAATTGCGGCAGGAAGCCAATCACGATGGCCCCCAGAAACGCGCCATGGATCGAGCCCAACCCGCCGATCACGATCATCATCAACAACTGAATCGAAATCAGGACCGAGAAGGTTTCGTTATTGAACGCCCCGGAAAACATACCCATCAGCGCACCGGCCCAACCAGTGACAGCACAAGATAAGGCAAATGAGATCATCTTGGTGCGCGCGATATCAACGCCCATGGCTTGCGCGGAAACCTCTGAATCCCGTACCGCGATAAAGCTGCGCCCCAATGGCGCGCGCAGCAGGTTGATGTAGCCGAGCGTGACCAGAACTGCGACGCAAAGCACCAGCCAGAAGAACGGGGCGGGGGTGCCCCAACGATCGACGCTCAAGCCAAAGATATCGACGCCTCCGATGAATTTGCCCGCGACACCACCGGTTAAGGGTTCGCTCAGAACAATCACGTCATCCATCAGGATCGACAGCGCCATGGTGAAGATCGCCAGATAGATGCCATGCAAGCGTAGGGCAGGGATGGCGACGGTGACTCCGGCTACTCCGGTCAACACACCGGCAAGCGGGAACGCGATCAAAAAGGGCACCCCCGCTTCGATCAGTATCACGTTGGCATAGCAGCCAAACGCCAGAAACGCAGCGTGGCCGAGGCTAACCTGCCCGGTATGCCCCGTCAGGATCATCAGGCCCAAACCAGCGATGGCCCAGATCAGAACATTGGTCAACTCACCAAGATAGAAGTCGTCTAGCCACCACGGGGCCGCTGCGACGACAACAAGCAAGATCAGATAGAGGCTCAGCTGATAGCTGTCTTTCCAAGGGCGGATATCCTGCATGTAATCGGTTTTGAAAACGATACGCATGGCTCAGACTTTCTTGACCCGAACCTGGCTAAACAGGCCATTGGGTCGGAAAATCAGCACGGCCAGCAGCAGCGCATAGGGGGCGACCTGGCTGTATCCGGCGGCGATATAGCGGCTGGCAAAGGGCTCTATCACGCCTACGATCAACCCGCCCGCAAGAGCGCCGGGCAGGCTGCCGAACCCGCCGATCACGGCAGCGGCGAAGGCTTTGATCCCCAACAGGCCGGTGGTCGGGTCCACCGATCCTTTGGCAGCAAAGAGAATGCCCGCGATCCCCGCGACAACCCCGGCAAGCGCCCAGATGAAACCCTGCACGCGCTTGACCGGAACGCCCATATAATAGGCCGCCAACTGGTTCTGCGAGGCACCTTGCATCGCCAGCCCAAGCTTGGTTTTGCTGAAAAACACGTAAAGCCCCCAGGTCAGCAGGATGGTGACGACGATGACGGCCACATCCTCCATCCCCAGAACAAGCCCGCCAAAGCGGACCTCTTTCCCCGCCAGCGGATTTTGCAGGGTATGAGGCTCATGCCCCCAGATCAGCCCCGCGACAAAGCGGATCACAAAGCCCAAGGCGATGGTTAGGATCACAACGGCGGTCTGGCTTTCCCCGAACATGCGGCGGATGATCAGCCGATCCAGCAGATACCCTAGCGCGCCCATGATCCCGAGTGAGATTGGCAACGCCATCCAGAAGGGTAATCCCATATATTCGGTATTCGTCAGGCCAATGGTGACAAAGGCCCCCAACATCATGAAATCGCCCTGGGCGAAATTTACGGCTTCGGTCGCCTTGTAGATCAGAACAAAACCAAGCGCGATCAGGCCGTACACACACCCGTTCGCCAGCCCGCTGATCAGCAGCTGCGCGTTATCCAAGCTTTCCTCCCCATGCCTGTGATCCGGCGTTCGTACTACTATGGCGTGATAATCACCTTCCCGTCACTCTTTTTCAGCGCATCGGCGAGATTTGGGATCAGATTGCGGAGTGTAAGCCGTTCCGATACATCGGTTTTCCACCGCCCGTCGGCAAAGCGCGCTTGCACTTCAGCCACCACGCGCATCTGATCAGCGGGGGGTGTGGACATCATCCATTGGGTCAGCCAGAACCCTTCGATCTGTTTGCCCATAAAGATCAACTGACCGGTTTGTGTCAGGGTTGGGTTCTCGCTGCCAAGTTTACCATAGCAGACCCAACGTGCCTTGTTCGGCATGGAGCAGAAGATCTGTTCCGAGAGTTGATCCATCACCGCATCCAGGAACATGCGGGGTTTGAGTGACGCGCTCAGTTCAGAGAATTTCTGCGCAACATCCGCATCGGTGGTAACCAGCACCTCAGCCGCGCCAAGGTCTTTGAGCATATCAACCGTTTCGGCCCGTCTGACCAGAGCAATGGGCTTCAGACCCAGATCGCGCCCCAGGCTACACATCAGCTTGCCCAACTGGCTGGTCGCAGCAGAAATTATAAAGGCATCGCCTGCCTCTTTCGCCATGTCGACCATCGCCATCGCGGTCAGCGGATTGACGATCTGTGCCGCGCCGTCATCGTCCGAGATATCCGGGCGCAGCGGGATGCACATCTGCATCTGGGTCACGACATATTCGGCCCAAGCACCAGAACCTGCCGCAACAAATGCCACGCGCTGCCCTTGCAGGGCCTCGGCCCCTGTGCCGGAGGCCACGACGTCCCCATAGCCTTCAAACCCGGCTACAGCGCCTTTGATCCGAGGCTGGCCATATTCGCCCTTGATGAAATGCAGATCAGACGGGTTTACCGATGCAGTGCGCAAACGGATCAGGACCTGCCCGGAACCAGGCTGGGGAACGGGCAGTTCCGCCTCGGCCAGCCAGTCACCAGCATTCTCGATCGCCGGACCGGTCATAGTGCCGGAATATCCATCATGTTTGAGAATAGTCGCGAACATCGTTTTGGGAATTTCAGTCACAGATGCGCCCTCAGTTCAGCGCGCTTTCCCGTGAATTCTGAAATCAAATGAAGACGGGCAAAAGCAACGCGGTTGGTTTGAGGGCAAGCCAAACAAATGGGCGGTGCGGCGTCAATCGCGTGTTGTGCTGACGTAACGGAATTGGCAACGTGTTACACAGAAGCAGGGCCAGCCCTCAGGGCTGACCCCATTTTCTTTTACTGTTGCGTCAGCAGGTTGCGCAGGTCCTGGATCTTCTGCAGCAGAGTTTCTGGCGACGCTTTGATTTCGTCAAAAATCTGGATCGCCTGCGTTTTCAACTCTTGCGTCAGGTCGCTGTCCTGAACAGATGTCACCATCGCATCATAGTCGAACTCTCCGGCGGTCAGCAGCCCGTCCTGCAGCCAGGAATTGAACAGTTCCTGCCCCTGATTGGCCAGCGCAGCGACTTCCTCTCCCGCCTGATCCGCGGCATCCGAAACCGATGACGCGGCTTCGTTGGCCTGATCTGCGGCGGTGTCCAATGCGTCAGATGCAGCATCCTGAGCGGTGTCTACAGCATCACTGACAGCCTCCTGCGCGTCCGTGACCGCGTCATTTGCTGCGTCGCCAGCAGCATCAGCAGCGTCATTTACAGCATCGGCCGTATCCTGCACAGCGTCCTGCAATGTCTCACCCGGAGTTTGCTCTGCCTGGTTGAAATAGAAATAACCGCCAGCGCCGATTGCAGCGATGACAATGGCCAGAATAAGTGTACGCGACATGTGTGTCTCCTTTGAAATATGTGTCGCCGAGATGGGATAAAACTATCTGTTCTTAAAGGGGAATTCTTTGTGCTTTTCTGCAACTGCGAGATATGGGCCAAGCTACGCTGATCCCGTGTCATCTGCGCGGCAAGAACACGCCCAACACGAGAAAGAACTGCAGTTTGTTGTGGTAGTGTCTTATAAAGAAAGCTGCGCTGTACCGAGCAAAACAAGCTGGCGGAGAGACAGGGATTCGAACCCTGGGTGGGCTTGCACCCACAACGGTTTTCGAGACCGCCCCGTTCGACCACTCCGGCACCTCTCCGCGGGGGTCTGTGAGGGGGGGATTTAGTTAGGAACGGGCAGGGGTGCAAGCAGAAAATTCCGGAATTCGGCAAAGCCGCGTTTTTCCATTGCCTATAGGGGTAAAACACCTAGGCTCATCCCTATGACACATCAACCACGCCGCTTCGCCCCTGCCTTTTTCGCCCCGTTTGTCGCGCTGATCCTTTTGCCATCACTTGTTATGGCCGCCAATCGGGATCGGATTGAGGCTTTTCTTACAACTACCGGATTTGACGTCGCACTGGAAAGCATCGCTTTGGCATCCGGTTCGGCACCGCAAATGCTGGGAATTGATCCAGAAGGGTTCGGGTCTGATTGGACACGCTTGACGGAAGAGGTTTTTGACACCGAAGGCATGCATGAAACCGCTGTGTCGATCCTTGAGGAAACCCTAAGCGATGATGCGCTGAAACATGCGGTCGAGTTTTATGCCTCGGATCTGGGTCAGCGCCTGGTAGAAGCTGAAAACGCCTCGCACATGGAGAAAGATGAAGACGGCAAACAACTGCAAGGGCAGGAGATTTTTGCCGCGCTGGTCCAGGCTGGATCGCCGCGGGTTGAAAGCTACAAACGGATGAATAGTGCCATCGACTCCTCGGGAACCGCCTTGCGAGCGCTGCAGGAGATTCAGGTGCGGTTTTTGCTGGCTGCAAGCGCTTCTGGCGTGATCGAATTGCAGTTGAGCGCTGATGAGCTGAGGCAAATGTTGAAAAGCAATGAAGCCGGCATGCGACAATCCTTGCAACTTTCGGGTTTGGCGGGGGCGGCCTATACGTATCAGGCGTTCTCGGATTCCGAAGTTGACCACTATGTGGACGCTTTGGAACATCCGCTTATGCAGGAGGTGTATGAGCTGTTGAATGCCATACAGTATGAAATCATGGCCATGCGCTTCGAAGTGCTGGCCGCTCGCATGGCTGAACTGCACCCCGCTCAGGATATTTGATGCGCCTTTTGTACCTGTTGTCAGTGCTGCTTGCCGGGGCTTGGCCTGCGTTCGCGAGTGAGAAAGCCGAAGAACTGGCTGAGGCTATGCGGCTTGACCAAGTGGCGCAAATTCTTGCGGAAGAAGGTGACATATATAGGCGCGAAGTGGATGAAACGCTGCTGGACAATGCGGGCGGAGATTTCTTTCAGGCCCAAGTTCAGGACATCTATGATCCGACCTGGATGCGCAACCAGATGCGTGACGCGTTTGCCGCCCAGATGTCCGACGCACAGATGGATCAAGCCATCGTCTTTTACCAAAGCGATCTGGGTCAGATGGTCGTTTCGCTTGAAAACTCGGCCCGGCGCGCCTTTCTGACCCCCGAAATCGAAGAGATGGCGCAGGAGAGGTTCAAGAACACTCAGACTGACTCGGTTTTGTACGAACTTGTGGCAGAGTTCATTCGGGTTAATGATCTGATCGAACAGAATGTGCAGGGCGCGCTGAGCGCCCAATACAGTTTCTTCAAAGGGATGACACTGGGCCAGCCCGGCGACGATGCCGAGTTGTTGGCGCTGCTTTTGGCCGAACAGGACGCCAAAACAGATGACACGACCGAGTGGCTCTATTCCTTTCTGCTGATGGCTTATGCACCGCTGGACGAGGCTGAGATGCGCGAGTATATCGCCTTTTCCAGAACCAAGACCGGGCAGGCGCTGAACACCGCGTTGTTCGATGGGTTTGACCGGATGTTTGACACCATTTCGTTCCAGTTGGGCGAGGCTGTGGCGCAGGTTTTGAACGGGTCCGATCTTTAGCCCGCTTGGGTGTTGACTTTGCCCCCCAATCCATGGATAAGCGCGCAACCCGGCCGGAATACCGCGCCGGGTATCGTTATTATTTGACCCTTGGTTCTCCCGAAGGTCATTCATCACAGCCCGAAAAGGGCGCGCTGTTCGAGGTGGCGTAAGCCGAAAACACCCATGCGGGGACCACAGAACGCGGTTTGGAAAAGGAAAGACGCATGTTTGCGGTCCTCAAGACTGGCGGCAAGCAGTACAAGGTTCAGGCGGGCGATGTGCTCCGCGTTGAAAAGCTGGCTGCCGACGCAGGTGAAAAAGTTCAATTCAACGATGTTCTGATGCTGGGCGGCGACGCTCCGGTTGTTGGCTCACCTTTCGTTGAAGGTGCAGGCGTTCAGGCCGAAGTGATCGACCAGATCAAAGGTGACAAGGTCATCAAGTTCGTCAAACGTCGTCGTAAGCACAGCTCGAAGCGTACCGTTGGCCACCGTCAGAAGCTGACCCTGGTCAAGATCACCGACATCCTGTCGTCGGGTGCTGACAAGTCGGGTATCAAAGCTGCAACCGGTTCGGTTTCTGCCGCGGCTGTCGAAGCGGCTGCGCCGAAGAAAGCACCGGCCAAGAAAGCTGCTGCACCGAAAGCCGAAGCACCCGCTGCTGACGCAGGCGCAGACGATCTGAAAAAACTGTCCGGTGTTGGCCCGGCGCTTGAGAAAAAGCTTCTCGAAGCGGGCGTCACCACCTTTGCCCAGATTGCGGCATGGACGGAAGCAGACGTTGCTGCTATGGACGAGAAACTGTCGTTCAAAGGCCGGATCGAGCGTGAAGGCTGGATCGAACAGGCTAAAGAACTGGCTAAAGGCTAAGGAGAGAGAGAATGGCACATAAAAAAGCTGGCGGTTCCTCCCGTAACGGTCGCGACTCAGCGGGTCGTCGCCTTGGCGTGAAACTCTACGGCGGCCAGGCCGCCATCGCAGGCAACATCATCGTACGTCAGCGCGGCACCAAGTTCTGGCCGGGCGAAGGCGTTGGCATGGGTAAAGATCATACCATTTTTGCAACCACCGATGGCGCCGTGAAGTTCCACAAGGGACTTAAAAACCGCACCTTTATTTCGGTCCTGCCAGTGGCGGAGGCCGCAGAGTAAGCCGAGACCCAGAAGGTTTAAGAAAAATTCATGGGGGACCGGCACAACGTGCCGGTCCCTTTTTCGTTTTAACGCAGTCGTGATCAAAACAAGATGACAGTCGCAACCACCAGTTTCCTTCTGTTTGCCGCCAGTCAGGTCGGCACACCGGGACCAGCCAATATGGTCCTGCTGGGGACAGGTGCGCGCTATGGCTTTCGGGCTGCCTTGCCATTTGTTGCAGGGGTTATCCTGGGCAAGCAGTTGATCATCTGGCCTGTAGGATATGGCCTGATGCAATTGGCGGATCGGATGCCCTTGGTCTTTGAGGTGCTCAAATACGCCTCGGCGGCTTATATCATCTGGCTGGCCTGGAAAATCGCGAACCTGCGCTTGTCGCGTGGACAAAGCGATGTTGCAGTGCCGGGTTTCTGGGCGGGGCTGATCGTGCATCCGCTGAACCCGAAAGCCTGGGCCATGATCATAGCAGGCTTCACCGGCTTTGTTGCGGCTGGAACATCGACGTTTCAGGCGACTTTAACAATCGCGCTTTGTTTATTGTTTTGTCAGGCAGTTCTTCACCCAATCTGGACTTTTGCAGGCGATCGGATCGCTCATGCGGTTGAAGGACGGCCTATGGAAAAATATCTGATGTGGACGTTGGCGAGTGTCACAGTTGCGTCCGTACTTTTCGTGTTGTTCGGAGGAGGAGCACAGACATGAAACTTGAGATGATAATCAACCAGCCGGTCATCGAAACCGAGCGGTTCGACCTGCGCCCCCTGCGCCGGTCGGATATGGGTCTCATTGAATATTATGCAGGCGATGAGCGCGTGGCGCGTATGACCACGACAATTCCACATCCTCTGCCACCCGGTTCGACCGAGGCTTTTGTAACCCGTTCCATGGCAGATGAACGGGATGAGGATGTATGGGCGCTGGATGCCACCAAGGATGGCGGACCGGAACTGATCGGCCTCATCTCACTGCAAAGGCTGGATCGCAACCAGGCCGAGGTCGGCTATTGGGTCGCACCGGTTTACTGGAATACCGGCATTGCCTCATTGGCCGTTGAGGCGCTGGTTCTGGCCAACCCATTGCAGCATTCCAGCATGTTCGCCAGCGTATTTCAGGACAATCCAGCCTCGGCGCGGGTGCTGATCCATTGTGGTTTCGAATATCTTGGCGACGCCGAGACATATTCGGTCGCACGCGACGCAAACGTGCCCACCTGGACATATAGTAAAAAACTCTGACTTGTGGCCGATGGGGCCTTTGCAGTAGGGGACAGTCATGAAATTTCTCGATCTTGCAAAGGTCTACATCCGGTCCGGGGCCGGCGGTAGCGGCTGCGTCAGCTTTCGGCGCGAAAAATACATCGAATATGGCGGTCCCGATGGCGGGGACGGCGGCAAAGGGGGTACAGTCTGGGCTGAGGTCGTCGATGGGCTGAACACCCTGATCGACTTTCGCTATCAGCAGCATTTCTTTGCCCAGAACGGGCAGCCCGGCCGTGGGCAGCAGCGCACAGGTAAGGATGGTGACGACATTATCCTGCGCGTGCCGGTCGGGACAGAGATCCTCGATGAAGACGAAGAAACCGTGATCTGCGACCTGACTGAGGTCGGACAGCGGTTCCTGCTGGCCAAGGGCGGCAATGGCGGGTTTGGCAACCTACACTTTAAATCGGCCACCAACCAAGCTCCGCGCCGCGCCAATCCGGGGCAGGCCGGGATCGACCGCACGATCTGGTTGCGGCTGAAGCTGATTGCCGATGTAGGACTGCTGGGTATGCCAAATGCAGGCAAATCAACCTTCTTGGCCGCCACGTCGAATGCGCGCCCCAAGATTGCCGATTATCCGTTTACGACCCTGCATCCGAACTTGGGCGTGGTCGGCGTCGACAATGTCGAATTCGTTGTGGCCGACATCCCTGGCCTGATCGAAGGCGCGCATGAAGGGCGCGGGATCGGAGACCGCTTTCTGGGTCACGTGGAGCGCTGCGCCGTGCTGCTGCATCTGGTTGATGGCACCTCGGAAACTGTGGCCGAAGACTATCGCACCATCATTCATGAGCTTGAAGCCTATGGCGGTGAACTGGCCGACAAGCCGCGGATCACCGTGCTGAACAAGGTCGACGCGCTGGATGAAGAAGAACGCGAGCTCGCCAAGGCTGAACTGGAGAACGCCGTTGGCGGCCCTGTCATGACCATGTCCGGCGTCGCCCATCTGGGCGTGACCGACGTGCTGCGGGCCCTACGCGCTCAGATTGATGAAAACCGGCTACGCCAGAAACCCGTGGAGGAGGCCCAATCGTGGCAACCCTGACTGCAGCCCGTCGTTTGGTGGTCAAAATCGGGTCGGCCTTATTGGTGGACCGGCACTCAGGCGTGTTGCGTTCGGACTGGTTGAAATCGCTGGCACAGGATGTGGCCTGGCTGAAGGGGCAGGGCGCGGATGTCATTCTGGTGTCGTCAGGCTCGATTGCGTTGGGCCGCGGTGTTTTGGGCCTGCCCACCGCGACACTGCCATTGGAGCAATCTCAGGCCGCCGCAGCGGTGGGTCAAATCCGACTGGCCCGCGCCTATGAAGAAGCGCTGACCCCGCATGAGATCACTACGGCGCAGGTTCTGGTCACTTTGGAAGACAGTGAAGACAGGCGCCGCTATTTGAATTCGCGCGCGACCCTGGAAACCCTGTTGGGGCTTGGCGTTGTTCCGATCGTCAATGAAAACGACACCGTGGCAACTGATGAAATCCGCTATGGCGACAATGACCGTCTGGCCGCTCAGATCGCGGTCACGGTTGGCGCGGATCAATTGATCCTGCTTTCAGACGTAGATGGGTTCTACTCGGGCAATCCGAACGAAGATGCCTCGGCCACGCGCTATGACACCATCGACACCATCACCCCCAAAATTGAGGCGATGGCCGGCGATGCCGGGTCTGGCCTGTCAAAAGGCGGGATGAAGACCAAATTGTTGGCGGCCAAGATGGCAACGGCCGCTGGATGCGATATGGCGATTACTGAAGGGTCACCTCTTAACCCTCTGCAATCGCTTGAGAATGGCGCCAACTGCACATGGTTTACGGCCAAGCTGGATCCCCACGCGGCGCGCAAGCGTTGGATTTCGGCGATGAAACCAAGGGGTGAGATCACCGTGGATGAGGGTGCGGCCAAAGCGCTTGCAAACGGCAACAGCCTTTTGCCGGCTGGGATTGTCGAAGTCACCGGGGATTTCGGGCGCGGCGACCCGGTCGCGGTGCTTGATCCGCAAGCGCGGCGGTTGGCTCAGGGCATCAGTCGCTACACGGCGCAAGAAGCGGATGCGATCAAAGGGCGGAAATCGTCGGAGATTGAGGCCACGCTGGGTTATCCCGGCCGCGCGGCGCTGATCCACAGGGATGATTTGGCGCTTTAACGGCGCAGAAAGGGGCACAAGATGAAAGATCTCGACAATATTCCGGCCTTGATGACCGATCTTGGAAAGCGCGCTAAAGATGCGGCGCGCGAGCTCGCCTTTGCCAGCGCCGAACGCAAGCATGCAGCCCTGATTGCCGCCGCCGATGCGGTTTGGAGGAACCGCGCCGGGATCATAAAAGCCAACAAAAAGGACCTGGAATTCGGTCGCAACAAGGGCCTGAGCCCTGCAATGATGGACCGCCTGATGCTGGACGAGACCCGAATTCAGGGCATGGTCGATGGGCTACGCACTGTTGCCGAACAGACTGACCCTGTGGGTGAGGTGATCACCGAATGGGATATGCCCTCGGGCCTGCATATTCAGCGGGTGCGGACGCCCCTGGGTGTGATCGGTGTGATCTATGAAAGCCGTCCCAATGTCACCGCCGACGCGGGCGCGCTTTGCCTGAAATCCGGCAACGCGGTGATCTTGCGGGGCGGGTCCGAAGGCTTTCATTCGTCCACAGCCATCCATGCCTGTCTGGTCGAAGGTCTGAAAGCGGCAAACCTGCCCGAAGATTCCATTCAACTGGTACCGACCCGTGACCGTGCCGCGGTTCAGGAGTTGCTGACCATGACTGATTACGTGGACGTTATCGTACCTCGCGGAGGCAAAGGGCTGGTCGGGTTGGTGCAACGTGAGGCGCGCGTGCCTGTCTTTGCGCATCTCGAAGGCATTGTTCACATCTATGTCGACAAAGCCGCTGATCCGCAGAAGACGCTTGAGGTGGTGCTGAACGCCAAAACCCGACGCACAGGTATCTGCGGTGCGGCAGAATGCCTTTTGATCCATCAGGATATTGCCGAAACGCTGGGGCGTGATCTGATCGCTGCTCTGACCGCCGCAGGCGTCGAAGTCCATGCCGAGGGCGCTTTGGCCGTTGATGGCACGCTTCGAGCAACAGCCGATGATTGGGGCAAAGAGTTTCTGGACAGCATCATTGCGGCCAAACCCGTGGCCGATATTGACGCCGCCATCGCGCATATCCAGCAGTATGGATCGAACCACACCGATTGCATCATGACCGAAGATGATCAGGCGGCATCGCGTTTCTTTGAACGGCTCGACAGCGCGATCCTGATGCACAACGCCTCAACCCAGTTTGCCGATGGCGGTGAGTTTGGGATGGGCGCAGAGATTGGGATCGCAACCGGCAAGATGCATGCACGCGGACCGGTGGGTGCGGCGCAGCTGACCAGTTTTCAATATCTGGTGCGTGGCAACGGTACGATCCGGGCCTAGAATTTCAACGCTACGCGGGTCGAACTGGTTTCGACCGAGATCCGCCGTCCCATCGCGGCGGCCGCTTCAGGCAACAGTGCAAACTGCACCTGTGCAGGTGTGATCTTGCCCGAGGGGCGCCCAGTGGCAACACTTTTCCATAAGTCGCTGTCAACATTCATTTTATCAGTGATTCCAACAACCTGACAGCCCGAGCCATTGGTCGAGATTTCAACCTCACCCCCCAAGGGCATCGCGCTTTCGCAACACATCAGGGCCAGAAAGGCCAGCTTGACCTGATTGCGCGGCACCGGCTGTGTCAGGTTCCAGTTCACCCGAACGCGCCCGGCGCGCTCGATATCGTTCAGCAGCTCTGCTATTTCGGTCTTGCCCAGGGGCTGATCGCTGGCGGCACCAAAGGCCACGCGAAAGAACCGGATGCGTGCGCCAGCGCTGCCGACACTGCCTGAGATCAACTCCATCTCGGGGCCTTGAACCGCGCCCACCATCTCAAGCAATTCCAACCCGTTGGTGATTGCCCCGATCGGGCTGATCAGATCGTGACAGATCCGCGATCCGATCAATTCGGCCAGGTTGACGTCTGATGCGCCCATGCGTACCTCCTGCTGTATCTGCCGCAGGATTCAAGGGACCCCTCATGACAGACATGAATGCTATTCTTGCACCGGGCATGTTTGTTCGCCACCCGGATTTTCCCGAATGGGGCGTTGGACAGGTGCAGTCCAACATCTCAGGCAAGATCACCGTAAATTTCCGCGAGCAGGGGAAAGTGGTAATCGACGGAACGCGCATCGCCCTGATGCCCGTCTTTGATCCGTGAAACTGGTTTAGGAAAGGTTAACAACCCTGACCAATAGCGCAGCAGTTGCGCACGGTCAAAAGACTGCGGTATCAGCCCCTAAACGAGAACGGATCCCCTTATGCCGGATACTGGCCCGACATTCACTGTAAAACTCGCCGAGACCGCGGCAGAGCTGCGCGCCGCACAAAAGCTGCGCTATGATGTCTTTGTGCGTGAACTGGGCGGTGGTGGAGACCTGGTGGATCACGAAGCGGGCTTAGAAAAGGACAGGTTCGATCCGTATTTCGATCATATGCTGGCCTATGACGACGGTACTGGGGAAATAATCGGCGTTTACAGGATGTTGCCGGGGGAGCTTGCAGCAGATATTGGGCAGTTTTATTCCGAAGATGAGTATGACCTGAGCGTACTGAAAAACAGCGGGCGCCGGTTGTTGGAGCTGGGTCGATCCTGCTTGCACAAGGATTATCGCGGCGGCTCGGCAATGTATCATCTTTGGAACGGGCTGGCCGGCTATGTCGCCGAGCGCCAAATTGAGGTTCTGTTTGGTGTGGCCAGCTTTCACGGCACTGATGTGGCCGCCTTGGCCCAGCCTTTGGCGATGCTGCATCACAACCACCTAGCGCCGCCTGATCTGCGCGTGCGAGCGCAGGCGGGTGTGTTCCAATCCATGGACCTGGTCGCGCCTCAGGATCTGGATCGCCGCGCCGCAATGGTTCAGGTACCCGCGCTGATCAAAGCCTATCTGCGGTTGGGCGGTTTTGTGGGCGAGGGGGCCTTTGTCGATCACAGCTTTAACACGACGGATGTTTGCCTGATCCTCGACACCGCGCGCATGAATGAACGCCAAAGGCGCATCTATGGTGGAGCGTAACGCGGTGAGCGATCCACTTTGGAACAGCGAGGACGCCCCGGACCCGATTGAGTTGGGGCCGGTTGGCTGGGTTCTGGTTCTGCTGCGCGGTTTGCCCTTGGCCATTCTGGTCTTTGGCGGGCTGATTATCTTGCTGCTGGTGCGCCTTGTTGAACGGCCCCTCTATGGTCTGCACCGCCCGGTCACGCCATTCATCACCCAATTCGTCTGCCGCAACGCCTTTCGCATTCTTGGAATTACGTTCAGAACATCGGGGGAGTTGATGCAGCATTGCGGGGCTGTTGTGGCCAACCATACTTCGTGGCTGGATATCTTTGCCCTCAATGCACGTAAGCGGATTTATTTTGTCTCAAAAGCCGAAGTGGCGCGCTGGCCCGGCATTGGCTGGCTGGCGCGTGCGACGGGCACGGTCTTTATTGAGCGGAACCCCAAAAAAGCAAAAGAACAGACCAAGATTTTCGAAGATCGGCTGAAAGCCGGACATAAGCTGTTGTTTTTTCCAGAAGGCACCTCGACCGATGGGTTGCGGGTTTTACCTTTTAAAACAACGCTTTTCGCCGCGTTTTTTTCAGAAGAGTTGCGCGATTTCATGTATGTACAGCCCGTTACAGCGGTGTTCCACGCGCCAGATGGACAACCAGCCCGCTTTTATGGCTGGTGGGGAGATATGGAGTTCGGTCCGCATCTGCTCAAGACACTAGGTGCCCGGCGACAGGGAGCGGTCGAGTTGATTTACCACGCACCAGCCAAGGTCAGCGACTTTGAAAACCGCAAAGCACTAGCGGCCTGGTGCGAGCAAGCCGTTCGTCACGCACACAGCTTGGCGCGGCTTGAAAAATAAGGGCATTTGACCCTTGCACTGCCCCAAAACCTGCCGTATACGCGCGCCATTCAAACCCGCAGGCGGGGTTTGGGCTTTTTGAGGGAGACATCCTTATCAGGCCCGCCGGTTGGAGCATCCGCTTCTTTCACCCCCGCCCAGGCGTAAACCGGAAAAGGAAATATAGCATGGCTCTTCCCGAGTTCTCCATGCGTCAGCTGCTGGAAGCTGGCGTTCACTTTGGTCACCAGACACAGCGTTGGAATCCCCGCATGGGCCCGTTCATCTACGGCTCGCGCAATGGCATCCACATCATGGACCTGACCCAGACCGTTCCGATGCTGGATCAGGCGCTGCAGGCGGTTCGCGACACTGTTGCAAAAGGTGGCCGCGTTCTGTTCGTTGGCACCAAGCGTCAGGCCGCAGGCCCGATCGCCGAAGCCGCTGAAAAGTCGGCTCAGTACTACATGAACCACCGCTGGCTGGGCGGCACGCTGACCAACTGGAAAACCGTTTCCCAGTCGATCAACCGTCTGAACCAGATCGACGAAGCGATGGAAACCGGCGCCGAAGGCCTGACCAAGAAAGAGCGTCTGGGCATGGAGCGTGACCAGGCCAAGCTGCAGGCTTCGCTGGGCGGTATCCGCGAAATGGGCGGCGTTCCCGATCTGCTGTTCGTCATCGACGTCAAGAAAGAAGCACTGGCCATCGCCGAAGCCAACAAGCTGGGTATCCCGGTTGTGGCCGTGGTTGACACCAACTGCTCGCCCGATGGTGTGGATTACATCATCCCCGGCAACGACGACGCAGCGCGCGCCATCGCTCTGTATTGTGATCTGGCCGCACGCGCCGCTCTGGACGGTATGACCGCTCAGATGGGTGCAGCCGGCGTTGACCTGGGTGCGTTCGAAGAAGCACCGGTTGAAGAAGCCGTTGCCGAAGAAGCACCTGCAGAAGCCGAAGCAGAAACACCTGCCGAAGCGTAAGCTGCCCGTCACGTAAATGACATATGGGGCAGGGTAGACCTGCCCCAATTCCGTTTGAATTGAGGAGAGCCTAAAGATGGCAATCACAGCAGCAATGGTTAAAGAACTGCGCGACTCGACCGGCGCAGGCATGATGGACGCAAAAAAAGCGCTGACCGAAACCGGTGGCAACATGGACGAAGCCGTTGACTGGCTGCGCACCAAAGGTCTGGCCAAAGCGGCGAAGAAATCGGGCCGCACCGCAGCCGAAGGTCTGGTTGCTGTTCACGTCAACGGTGGCACCGGTGTTGCTGTCGAAGTGAACTCGGAAACCGACTTTGTTGCGAAAAACGCTGAATTCCAGGAAATGGTTGGCAAGATCGCATTTGCAGCTGAAGGCGTCGCAGATGTTGACGCGCTACTGGCGGCTGACCTGGGCGGCAAAAACGTTGCCGATACCCTGACCGACAAGATCGCCACTATTGGTGAAAACATGTCGGTGCGCCGCATGGCCAAACTGTCGGGCGATACGGTTGTGTCCTACGTCCACAACGCGGCCACCAACGGCATGGGTAAAATCGGTGTTCTGGTTGCTCTGACCGGTGGTGACGAGGCGATCGGCAAACAGGTTGCGATGCACATCGCAGCTGTGAACCCGGCAGCCCTGTCCGAGGCGGACATGGATCCGGCCATCGTCGAGAAGGAAAAGCAGGTTCAGATGGACATCGCCCGCGAATCCGGCAAGCCGGAACAGGTGATCGAAAAGATGATCGTTGGCCGCATGAAGAAATTCGTCGCCGAATCGACTCTGCTGAACCAGCAGTTCGTTGTGAACCCTGATCTGACCGTTGAAGCGGCGGCCAAAGAGGCAGGTGCCACCATCACAGGTTTCATCCGCTTGGAAGTTGGCGAAGGCATCGTGGTCGAAAAAGAAGACTTCGCAGCCGAAGTGGCCAAAGCCGCTCAGGGCTAAAGCACTTCAAAGGCCTCGTTCTGGGGCCTTTTCAAAGCATCGAAACGGGTTGCGCGGTCGCAGCCCGTTTTTTTGTTTTCGTCAAACTGAGAATAGAATGGAGGGCCCCGCATGATGGGGATGGTCGAGGCCCCCCAAATTTCCGACCTAGCGACGCGGACAAATAGGCGCCCCTGTGTCAGAGTGATCAGAGAGCTTTGGTATTGCAAAGATCTGATCGAAGTGTTCCCTGGCTAAAGCCACCACTCACGGAACAAGACCAATTTGCAATTTTACCTACCAATTCGGAAGTCATGTTTTCCTTACCTAGGGTAAACCATCTTAAATACCCTTGGCGCTTAAGCTTCCATTAGGAACATCTGATTGTGCAGAGATGCCTTGAGAACGGCCTGTGCTGTGGTCTCAACAGACAGGGATTCGCGTGCAAGCCTCAGATGTTTTTCCACGGTTGCCGAGGTCAGCCCCATCAACAGCGCGATATCCTGCGTTGTTTTGCCATCGCCGACCCATTCCAACGCTTCGCGCTGCCGCTTTGTCAGAGCGCGGTTGGGCGGGTTGTAGGGCAGGGTCAGAATTTTCAGATGTGCCATATTGTTCATGAGCAATATGTCATCTCCGTGCTCCGCCCAGATCGCATCAACCTCTTCCTGGCTGATATCGCCCCGCGCAGATAGCGAAATCGCCCCTTTCGAGCGCAACGAGACCGAGTTGAAGCTGACCGTGTAGCCATTCACAACGCCCATCGATCTGTTGAAATCGATCACCCGCTTTTCTTCAGCGCTCATCTGCCCGGTGGACATCATCTGTTGGATCATCTGCCAACTGGCCGCGCCTTCATTGTCCAGCGCCCATTTGAGCATCGGGGCGTGGAAATACATCCCGCGCTGCAGAAAGCCATCCGTATAGGCCGGATCATGATTGGACAGGATCACAAAATCTTCTGGATCACCCAGGGAGGTTTCAGTCCGAAACTGGGTATAGCCATAGATCAGCCGATCAAAGCCGAACTGCGCCATCTGGCGGCAATGGGCATCCCAAAGCTCTTCCAGCGTTTTGGCGTAGCTTACGAAATGCAGATAGTCGTTTAGCTTCATCTGCCACCCGTGGACCCAAGATGCGTTGCTATGGCGTCTAGCGCCAGAACATAGCTTTGCACACCAAATCCGCAGATTTGCCCCAGCGCGACTGGCGCAATGTATGATTTATGGCGAAATGCTTCGCGCGCGTGAATATTCGACAGATGCACCTCAACCAGCGGCAACCCGACGGACGAGATCGCATCCATCAACGCCACGGATGTATGCGTATAGCCGCCCGCGTTCAGGATCAGCCCGTGCTGTGTTTCGCGCGCGGCGTGAATGGCATCAATCAGGGCGCCTTCGTGGTTCGACTGAAAATGGGTTACAGTCAGACCAAGCTTGGCGCCATGGTCAACGCACAGATCCTCGACCATCTGCAATGTGGTGCTGCCATAAACCTCTGGCTGGCGGGTGCCAAGCAGGTTCAGGTTCGGACCATTCAAAACCAGAATGTTCGTCATGTCTTTTTATTCCCCATCACTGGTTCATAGCCACGATTAGCCTGAGTTGTCTACTGCGCTTTGTTGCGAGGTGATACAATCCTTGCGGGCGGAGGAGCCGTCTTTCACGCCGTTCTGTGACCCTCAGGTCGCGTCCGGTGTGATGACCAACTTGCCCAGCACAGAACGATCCGCCAGAAGCTTCAAAGCATCGGCAGCCTGATTGAGGGGGAACTGCACGCTGATGCGGGGTTTGATTTGACCCTTTCCGTAGAGCGCAAATAGCTCTGCAACATTCTGCGCATGACCTTGGGGGTCACGGAACACCGACGCGCCCCAAAAGACGCCAACGATCTGGCAGCCTTTGAGCAGAGGTAGGTTCAGCGGAAGGTTGGGGATACCGGCAGGGAACCCCACCACCAGAAAACGCCCGTTCCACGCCATACTGCGCAACGCGGGTTCGGCAAACGGCCCGCCGACGGCGTCATAAACAACATCCACGCCATTGGGACCAGCCAGCGTTTTGATCTGGCCCGAGAACGCCTTTTGGGCGTCTTTATCCATCTCGCTCGGATAGATGATCGTCTCATCTGCACCAATCTGTTTGCAAAATGCGGCCTTTTCGTCGGATGACACAGCGGCGATCACCCGCGCACCCATAGCTTTGCCCAGCTCAATCGCTGCCGAGCCGACACCACCTGCTGCACCGAGGATCAACAAGGTTTCACCGGCTTGAAGCGATGCCCGGTCCTTGAGCGCGTGATACGAGGTGCCATAGGTGAAAATGAAACAGGCCGCGTCCTCATAGGGCATGTCGTCCGGGAACTTGATGGCAGACGCGGCCATGAACGTCAGATGGGTTGCAAACCCTCCATGACCCGTCAGCGCCAGAACCCGATCACCTGGTTCAAACCCTGTTACGCCCTCACCGATGGCCAGAACCTCTCCGGCGATTTCTCCGCCGGGGGCAAAGGGACGCGGTGGTTTCATCTGATAGAGGTCACGAATGATCAGCGTGTCCGGAAAATTCACCCCGGCTGCTTTCACGGCGATCAACAGCTCGCCCTTGCCAGGCGATGGATCGGGCAGGGTGGTCAGTTCCAAAGTCTCTGGCCCGCCGGGGGCGACGCTGAGTAATGCTTGCATGTTGACCCTGTTGTCCCTGTTATTCCGGTATCGGAAACTTTTGAGGCTGGGGTATGTATTGTCAACGGCCACCTCTGGTTCCCGTCACGGCAACCGCCACCACGTGTAAGTGAGGAGACACGCATGACCCCCGAAACTCTTTTTTCACTTCAGGGTAAAACCGCGCTGGTCACAGGCGGGGCCACTGGAATTGGCCGCATGGCTGCCGAAGCACTGGTGCGGGCTGGGGCCCATGTGATGATCGCCTCACGCAAAGGCGACGCCTGCGCCGCTGTCGCCGAAGAACTCAACGCGATGGATGCGCCGGGAAGCGCGGTAGGGTTTTCGGGCGACCTGGGCAGCAAGGAGGGGATTGAGGCGCTTGTTTCTGACATCAACGCGCGGACCGAGACACTTGATATTCTTATGAATAATTCTGGTGTCAGCTGGGGGGCGCCGATGGGGCAATTCCCCTATGAGGCTTGGGATAAAGTGATGTCAGTCAACGTGACGGGCATCTTTGAGTTGACGCAGAGACTACTGCCGTTGCTGATGAAGTCTGGAACGGCCGAAGACCCAGCACGGGTCATCAACGTTGGCTCGGTGATGGGTGAGGTTCCTATGGGCGATGGCGCTTACAGCTATTCCGCCTCGAAGGCAGCCGTGCTGCATCTGACCAAAATCCTGGCCAAAGAACTGTCACCCTATCATGTCACCGTCAACGCACTGGCGCCCGGACCGTTTGTGTCTAAGATGACCGCTTTTGCAACCGCGGATGAAGATACGCGCGACAGGGTCGGTAAATCGGTGCCTTTGGGGCGTGTGGGCCGCGATGAGGATATTGCAGGCTGTATGCTGTTCCTCTGCGGTCGCGGCGGTGGCTATGTGACGGGGGCAGTCATTCCGGTGTCGGGCGGTATAAACGTGGTAACCGCTCCGAACATCTTTGCCGAAGCCCTTTAGGTAAGGGGCGGACATGACACCCAACACAGATTTGAACCTGGCTGCGATAGACACCTACCTGTCAGCGCATCTGAAAGGCTATAGCGGCCCGCTTGAAGCTGAGAAATTTGCGATCGGGCAATCCAACCCGACCTATGAACTGCGCACGCCTACAAGGTCTTATGTGCTGCGTCGCAAACCGCCCGGGGTGCTTCTGAAATCAGCCCACGCCGTAGATCGCGAATTTCGCGTGCAAAGTGCCTTGGCCGACAGCCCGGTACCGGTGCCCAAGATGCTGGCGCTGTGCGAGGACGAAACCGTCATAGGTTCAGCCTTTTATGTCATGGAGCATCTTAAAGGTCGGGTCTTCCTGCAACCCACAATGGAAGGTGAAAGCAACGCGATCCGCAGCGCTGTTCTGGACGAAATGAACCGCGTTCTGGCAGAGCTTCATATGGTGGATATCGATGCCGCAGGCCTGTCTGACTACGGGCCAACCGGCAATTACTTTGAGCGCCAGATATCCCGATGGACCAAGCAGTATCGCGCCTCTGAAACCACTGATATTGCTGATATGAACGCGCTTATCGAAGCGCTCGCCTCTGCGATCCCTGATGATGACGGGCAGCGCACGCTTGTGCATGGGGACTACCGCATCGACAACCTAATGTTTGCTGCAGATGGGACCAGCTGTATCGGCGTTCTGGATTGGGAATTGTCCACAATCGGCCACCCTTATGCCGATCTGGCCGCAGTGATCATGCAATGGCAGATGCCACCGGGCAAAGAGGGGCGCGGGCTGGCCGGTATTGATCGGGACCAACTGGGTCTACCCAGCGACGCGGACTTTGTTGCGCAGTATTGTGCCCGTCGTGGATTGCCGGGGATTGATAACTTCGGTTTCTATCTGGCGTTTAACTTCTTCCGAATGGCCGGGATTCTACAGGGTGTGTACAAACGCGCGCTGGACGGAAACGCCTCAGATCCGAAACGCGCCCAAGCATTCGGGGCATACGTTCCCGTTTTTGCGCAGCATGGCTTGGCTGCACTTAAACAAGATTAATATATCGCGATAGAGCTTAGCTTTAGATCACTTATGTAGTGTCAGCTCCAGATCCAGATTGCCCAGACTGTTCTTTCCAAAGAACATCTCAGACCCTGTAAACATGCTAGGCACGCCAAAGACGCCGCGCCTGACCATGGCTTTGGTTTGTTCTTTTAGCAGCTGCTTGGTTTCCGGAGCGGCAATCGCCTCGCGGATTTTACGAACGGGCAGTTCTGCTTCACGCAGAATGTCGGTCAATACGCCAAGCTCCTCGATCTTCTGACCATGCACCCAGATCGCATCAAAAACGGCATTTATATATTTGTTTTCCCAAGATTTCCCCGATGCATAATATGCGCCGCGCATCGCGAATTTGCTATTGATCGGGAAATGCGGACTCATGTGGAAACTCACACCACGCCGCCGGGCAAAGCGGTGCAGATCGTGGGTCAAATAGGCCGTTTTTTGACGATTTTCGGAAAACGCCTCGAACGGGCTCTGGTTGTTGGTAGATTTGAACACACCGGACAACAGCACCGGGATTGGGTTGATCTTCGCCTTGTGCTTTTTGGCAAGTTCCGGCAGCATCTTATATGCAAGAAACGCGTTTGGGCTGCTGAAATCGTAAACGAAATCTATAGTTTGCGCCATGTTGATACTCCAATCCGGGGTGTCAGCAGATTTTAGAACCGGCACGCAACGAATCCGCGACAAGGGTCGTTTTTCAGTGGCAACAATCGCGTATGGCTTTGGTAAAGCAAAGCGTATTTTTCTGACATAAGCAGGATCAGGCAGGTTCTATGACACAATCCACTGCAAGTTTTGATCATGATCGGCTGAACCGCATACGTGTCTGGATGGAACGCTATGTCACCCAGCGCAGATATGCCGGAAGCGCCTTTCTGCTACATCACCAAGGCGCCGAGGTGTTTTTTCATGTCTGTGGTCAGCGCAGCGTTGAAAACAACCTGCCATTCCAACGCGATACTCTGGCGCGGATTTATTCGATGACTAAGCCCATAACCTCGGTCGGGTTGATGATGCTGGTCGAACAGGGTTTGATCCACCTTGATGCGCCGTTATCTGAATTTATACCTGAATTCAATGATATACAGGCCCTTGTTCCCGGTGCCACCCGTCTGGATCAAACCGAAACAGCAACCAGTCCGACGCTGCATCACCTGCTGACGCATACAAGCGGTCTGAGCTACCCGTTCAATCCCGGCCTTTTGCCTGAGGCTATGGAACAGCAGGATTTGCTGTTCAAACCCAATCAGGGCCCGTTGGCGGATCGGATCCATGATTTGGCGTGCTTGCCACTGGCGTTTCAACCCGGTGCGCGCTGGGAGTATTCCGTCAGCATCGACGTTCTGGGGCGCGTGATCGAAATTGTCTCGGGCCAAGCGTTGGATCAATATTTCGACCAGCAGATCTTTACGCCTCTGGGCATGTGGGAAACCGGTTTTTTCGTGTCCAAAGGGGCAGGGGATCGTTTTGCGTCGCTTTATTCCCCCTTGTCGGGTGATGCGATGGCGCTGAACTCAGCCGAACGGGGCAGAGAAACACTGCGACTGATAGATGAGGCCGGGTCATCCCCTTTTGAAAACACCTCGACTTTCTCGGGTGGTGGCGGATTGATAAGCACCATTGATGATTATGCCAAATTCGTCGAAATGCTGCGCAATCGAGGTATAGCGAATGGGCAACGCATTCTGGGACCCAAAACCGTAGATTTCATGCTTTGCAACCACTTATCCGGCGATATTGCATCGATGGGTCCCCGCAGTTTTGCCGAACAACCGATGGAGGGTATGGGCTTTGGCCTCGGTGGATCCGTGGTTCTGAACCCAGCAAGGATGCGCGTGCCCGGTTCAGTTGGCGATTTCAGTTGGGGCGGCATGGCCTCAACTTATTTCTGGCTGGATCGAGAAAACGAACTGAGCGGTATCTTTTTTACTCAGTTGTCGCCTTCCAGTTCTTACCCGTCACGAGCCGAGTTAAAGGCGCTTGTGCTAGGCGCGATGATTGATTGATCCGAACGCGACTGATAGGCGGATATCTGTCACACTCAGAGAGCAGAACATGACCGAAGCAGAACGCATTCTTCTTGATCTTTTGGATGTTGAACGTCTGGAAGTTGATCTGTTCCGGGGCACCGGGTCCGGTGGTGAAACCCCAACGCGTATCTTCGGCGGGCAAGTGATCGCGCAGGCACTGGCTGCGGCCTATAGAACAGTCGAAGATCGGCTGTGTCATTCGCTACACGCCTATTTCATCCGCCCGGGCGATCCTTCGATACCCGTTATATATCAGGTGGATAGAGCGAGAGATGGAAGTTCGTTCACGACCCGCCGTGTGGTCGCAATTCAGCATGGAAAACAGATATTGAACATGTCCGCCTCGTTCCATGTTCAGGATGAAGGCTGGGCGCATCAACATCCGATGCCGGATCTGGATGCGCCCGAAAGCTACCCGGCCCGATCCGATCTACGACATCAATATCTGGAGCGTGTTCCTGAGAAATTGCGCGGCGAATTATTGCGCGAACGTCCCATCGAGGTACGTGAGGTGGATCATCTTGATCCGTTCAACCCCGTGGCCGCTGACGACCGCAATCAAATCTGGTTCCGGATGGGGGCCGCGGAAACTGCAGACACACGCACTCAGCACCTGTTGTTGGCATATGCCTCGGATATGAGCTTGCTGAGTTCTGGCATGCGTCCACACGGGCTCAGCTGGTTCACCGGTCAGGTCAACGGTGCGAGCCTGGACCATGCGTTATGGTTTCATGCGCCGGTGCAGTTCGACAATTGGCATCTTTATGCGATGGATTCGCCGTGGACAGGGCAGGGACGGTCTTTCAATCGGGGCTCCATCTACACACAGGACGGAGTTCTGGTCGCGTCTGTTGCTCAAGAAGGCCTGATGCGCAAACCGAAGATTTAAGAATCCTCCACAAAGGTTTGATTTAGCTTACGCATTCCACCTAACCAGCGATCATAATCTGCCGTTTTGTGTCGCATATAGTCCAGCACCTGCGGGTGCGGGAGAATAAGAAACTGCTCAGCCCGAATGGCCTCAACGCAGGCGTCTGCAACGTCCTC
This sequence comes from Ruegeria sp. YTSA075, assembly GCF_059610245.1. NCBI lineage: Bacteria > Pseudomonadati > Pseudomonadota > Alphaproteobacteria > Rhodobacterales > Roseobacteraceae > Ruegeria > Ruegeria sp. YTSA075. The sequence continues at coordinate 124,466 of NZ_JBXWNG010000003.1, forward strand.
GGGTTCGAGCATTCCATCGATGGAAGCAACCGATGTTTCGTGTCCGCGTGTCATCTCGGACCGAACGGCTTGAGGACATAACGCAGACACACGCAAGCCTTTGTGGCCGTAGGTCAGCGACAACCATTCGGCAAATCCGACAGCTGCGTGCTTCGTGACGCCATAAGGCGCAGCGCCTGGCTGGTTCAGTAGTCCTGCAGCAGATGCGGTGATCAGCATGTAACCCTGACCACGCTCAAGCATTTTGGGCACAAGATGGCGTGCAGCCCAGACATGAGACATCACGTTAATGTCCCAGATGCGATTCCAATCTTCATCTGGCACATCCAGACCGCCAAGCGTCAGTATTCCGGCATTGGCGCAAAACAGATCAATGGGCGCGATCTCCGCTTCAACATGGTCGATCAACGCCTTGATCTGAGCTTCGCTGGACACATCACAGGGATAGGCGTGACCACCGATGTGAGCGGCCAGCTCTTGCGCGGCCTCAAAGTCGATATCTGAACAGACAACTGTGGCACCATCGTTGGCAAAGCGTTCCGCCAGACCTTTGCCAATTCCACTAGCAGCGCCAGTGATGACGACTGTTCTTTCTTTCAGTTCCATTTAACGGTTCCGAGGTTGGTGAGGTTGGTATGGTAAGTCGTTGTCTTCAAGTGTCACGTCGCATCTATTATTTACCATAATACCAATTATGCGAATTATATTTCGGTCATCTGGGCTACCTGCCAACCGCATGGTAGCCCAATTTCAAGCGTTTTCAGTAGAAAGCTTGCAGCCCAGTTTGCGCGCGTCCAAGGATCAGCGCATGGACATCATGTGTGCCCTCATACGTGTTCACTGTTTCCAAGTTGACCATGTGCCGGATCACGTGGAATTCCAGTGAGATACCGTTGCCGCCATGCATGTCACGGGCCATTCGCGAAATGTCGAGCGCTTTGCCGCAGTTATTGCGTTTGACGATCGAGATCATCTCGGGCGCAGCCTCGGCCTGATCCAACAAACGCCCAACACGCAGGCTGGCTTGCAGACCCAAGGCGATTTCGGTTTGCATATCGGCCAGTTTACGCTGAAACAGCTGAGTTTGCGCCAAAGGTTTGTCAAACTGCTTGCGGTCCAGACCGTATTGCAATGCCGCATGCCAGCAGCTTTCTGCAGCCCCCATGACGCCCCAGCTGATGCCATAGCGTGCGCGGTTCAAACAGCCAAACGGACCTTTCAAACCCTGAACATTCGGCAGCAAGGCGCCCTCGCCTACTTCGACGCCGTCCATCACGATCTCGCCGGTGACGGACGCACGCAGGCTCAGTTTGTTTTCGATCTTCGGCGCGCTGAGACCTTTGAGGCCTTTGTCCAGAACAAAGCCGCGGATCTTACCGTCATGGGCGTCAGATTTGGCCCAGACGACAAACACATCCGCAATCGGAGCGTTGGATATCCACATCTTACTACCGGTCAATCGGTAGCCGCCGTCGATCTTCTCGGCCCGTGTTTTCATGCCAGCCGGGTCCGACCCTGCATCCGGTTCGGTCAGGCCAAAGCAGCCGATCCATTCACCCGAGGCCAGTTTCGGCAGGTATTTCCGGCGCTGATCTTCGCTGCCATAGGCGTAAATAGGATACATGACCAAAGAGCTTTGCACCGACATCATCGAACGATAGCCAGAATCCACACGCTCAATCTCGCGCGCGACCAGACCGTACGAGACATAGTTGCCACCCAGACCGCCATATTCTTCGGGAATGGTTGTGCCCAGCAGGCCCATTTCCCCCATTTCACGGAAAATCTCGGGGTCAGTTTCTTCGTTCTGATAGGCTTGGGTCACACGCGGTTGCAGCTTCTCCTGCGCATAGGCGCGTGCGCTGTCGGTGATCATCCGTTCGTCTTCGTGCAACTGGTCGGTCAGGCGAAACGGATCCTCCCACGAAAATTTACCTAAATCGGGGGCATCTTTTGCCCGCAAGGTCGGTTTCGTCTGAGGCGCGTTCATTGTGCTTCTCCGTTGGATCAATTTTGCCGAACCCTAGCGCGGGTCTGACGCAAACAACAACAGGAGTTTGGCACATTGTGACAATCAGAGGTAAAGCGGCGTGAACGACCCAGCGCCCCTGCCCTTGGCTTCAGCCCAAGGCGTATCCGGCGCCACGCACGGTGCGCACCGGGTCTTCGCCCCCATGCTGTGTCAGCGCCTTGCGTAGACGTCCGATATGCACGTCGACGGTGCGCGTATCGACATAGATATCGCGACCCCAGACCCGATCCAGCAGCTGTTCACGGCTCCAGACACGACCAGGCTTTTCCATGAAAGTGCTCAGCAGGCGGAATTCGGTCGGACCCAGTTTCAACGGTTTGCTGTCACGGCTGACTTTATGCGTTTCCGAGTCCAGAATGATATCGTCAAACTCCAACAGAATCCCGACCGTTGCCGGACGTACACGGCGCAGTTGGGTGCGCACACGCGCCATCAGTTCCACGACCGAATACGGCTTGACCACATAGTCATCCGCGCCTGTTTCCAGCCCGCGCACCTTGTCCACCTCTTCCGAGCGGGCCGACAGCATGATGATCGGGATCGAACGGGTGTCGGGCCGCGTTTTCAACCGCCGGCAAACCTCGATCCCGCTGAGATTGGGCATCATCCAATCCAGCACGATGATATCCGGGCAATCTTCGTCGACCAGCAACAGTGCTTCGTCGCCGCTGGCCGCTTTGGACACCCGAAACCCTTCGGCCTCAAGATTATACGCCAGCACTTCACGCTGGGCCAATTCATCCTCGACAACCAGGACAGTTGGTTGATCTGCGGACATGGTCTGCGTCTCCTAAACGGTTTGCGAGGTGTTGTCGGCCTTGGGCCGCGCATCCGCCGGACGTTCTCCCGTAACCAAATATACCACTTGCTCGGCGATAGCCGTTACGTGATCGCCCATGCGTTCGATATTCTTGGCGATGAAATGCAGGTGCATACAGGCCGAGATGTTGCGCGGGTCTTCGGCCATGAAGGTCAGGAACTCGCGGAACAGACCGTTATACATCTGGTCAACCTCTTCATCGCGTTCGATCACGTCTTTGGCCAGTTCATGGTCCCGCTGGATATAAGCGTCTAGCGCATCACGCAGCATCACTTCAACTTCGCGCGCCATGCGACGTAGGGCTGCGGCGCTGCCGTTGATTTCACCGGAATTGACCAGAACTGTGGTGCGTTTGGCAATATTCTTCGAATAGTCACCAATCCGCTCAAGGTTGGCCGATACTTTAAGAACCGACAGGACAAGGCGAAGATCGCTTGCTGTTGGCGCGCGCAGCGCGATCAGACGCGCTGTCTCTTCGTTGATCACTTCTTCCAGCGCGTCGATGGCTTTGTCGCCCTGTCGGACTTCTTGTGCCAATTCCTCATCACGGGATTCCAGTGACCGTGCAGCACCCATGATGGCGGCTTCTACCAGCCCGCCCATCTTCATGATGTGCGCCTGAATCGCCTCGAGATCGCGGTCAAAAACGGATGCAATATGTTGTTCGTTCATATCGGTCATATCTGAATACCTGTGCTCAGCCGATGCGGCCGGTGATGTAGCTTTCCGTGCGCGGATCTACGGGGTTGGTAAAGATCGTTCCGGTTTCGCCGAACTCGACCAGATTGCCGAGATGGAAGAAGGCGGTTTTCTGGCTGACCCGTGCGGCCTGCTGCATCGAGTGGGTCACAATGACCACCGAATATTGCGCGCGCAGCTCGTCAATCAGTTCCTCGACCTGGGCCGTGGCAATCGGGTCCAGTGCCGAGCATGGCTCGTCCATCAGCAGAACCTCGGGTTCTGTTGCAACGGCACGCGCGATGCACAAGCGCTGCTGCTGACCACCTGACAGGCCGGTGCCGGGGGAATCCAGGCGATCCTTGACCTCATTCCAGATCGCCCCGCGACGCAAGGACTTCTCAACGATCTCATCCAGTTCAGCCTTATTCTTGGCCAAACCATGAATGCGCGGGCCGTAAGCCACGTTATCATAGATCGATTTCGGGAACGGGTTCGGTTTTTGGAACACCATACCGACCTTTGCACGCAGCTGCACAGGGTCAACACGCTTGTCATAGATGTCTTCGCCGTCCAGCTTAAAGCTACCTTCTATCCGTGCGACATCAATTGTGTCGTTCATCCTGTTCAAACAGCGCAGGAATGTAGATTTACCGCAGCCCGACGGACCGATGAAAGCCGTGACAGTCTTATCTTCGATATCGACATTCACATCTTTGATCGCGTGGGTGTCACCGTAAAAGACCTGGCAGTCCCGGCATTCCAGCTTGATTTCATTGGTATCCACTTGTCTCTCCACTCGTGACATGTCGTTCATGGGTCTGCCCTTTTTACCAGCGGCGTTCAAAGCGGCGGCGCAGAATGATTGCGATGATGTTCATAGTCAGCAGGAAAATCAAAAGGATGATAATCCCGCCCCAGGCTTTTTCATAGAAGCCAACATCCGCGCGCGCGGCCCAGGTGTAGATTTGGGCAGGCATGGCCGAGTTCGGCTCGGTAAACCCGGCGATGAAGCCATCCGGGTAGCCACGGGCCACAAAGCCCACCATTCCGATCAGCAGCAGCGGTGCGGTTTCACCAAGCGCCTGCGCCAGACCGATGATGGTTCCGGTCAGGATACCAGGTGCGGCCAGCGGCAGAACATGATGGAATACGGCCTGCATTTTCGACGCCCCTACCCCAAGTGCGGCATCACGGATCGACGGCGGAACCGCCTTCAGCGACGCGCGGGTCGAAATGATGATGGTTGGCAGGGTCATCAGCGTCAGCACCAGACCACCGACCAAAGGTGCCGATTGCGGCAGGTGCATGAATTGGATGAAGACGGCCAGACCAAGGATACCAAACACGATCGATGGAACCGCGGCCAGGTTCGAGATGTTCACCTCGATCAGGTCCGTAAACTTGTTCTGTGGCGCGAATTCTTCCAGATAGATCGACGCGGCCACACCAATGGGCAACGACAGGCCCAGCACAACCAGCATCATGAAGAATGATCCCACGACAGAGGCACCGATTCCAGCACCGCCGGGGTTGTCCACGCCCGAGTCGGCCCCGGTAATGAAAGGCCAGTTGAAAACCTGCTTTATGATACCAGCTTGCTCAAGCGCATCGACCAGATCCAGGTCGCTCTTCTGCAGGAAACGGCTGTCCTGAATACTGTCACGTGACACTCGGCCCTTATAGTATCCATCAACCCGACTGGAGGCAGCCAGATCAAATTCGATAGGCTCGTCCAACTTGTCCGGATTTGCAGCATAGTACGTCCGGATTGTTCCGCCGACCTTGCCCAACAGACGCTCAATAGCGGCCTCGTCGAAATCGACCTCGAAGCCGCTTTCATCAAGTTCTTTGTTCAAGGCTGAAATGAACAGATCCGAATAGGCTTTGGTCTTGAACAGCGTGCCTTCGGCCTCTTCCTGCTCTTGCTGGGTCAGGGTAAAATCAACGCTGACAACAGTCCGGGTGAAGGCCGGAATGCCCTCGGACAGGATCGAGGCAAACAAGACGATCAGAAAGAACAGGCCTGTTGCAATCGCAGCTATGCCATAGGCACGGAAGCGTTTTTCTGCCTTGGCCCGTTTACGGGTCCGGGCGTCAGATGCAGTCAGTGAGACAGAGTGGCCACCCGTTTCAGGGGTTTGCATGCTTGCGTCGGTCATTCGTACTGCTCCCGGTACTTACGCACAATGTAAAGGGCAAAAACGTTCAGGCACAGCGTGACAACGAAGAGTGTCATGCCAAGCGCAAAGGCAACAAGGGCTTCGGGCGAGGCAAAATCAGCGTCACCGGTCAACTGGCTGACGATTTTTGCAGTCACTGTTGTCATGGCTTCAAAGGGGTTGAGGCTAAGCCTTGCAGCGGCCCCTGCCCCCAGAACCACGATCATTGTCTCACCTATGGCGCGCGAAGCGGCCAGCAGGATCGCACCTACGATGCCGGGTAAGGCGGCGGGCAAAACCACCTGACGGATGGTTTCAGACTGGTTTGCTCCCAATCCGTAGGACCCATCGCGCATCGCCTGTGGCACAGCGTTGATGATATCGTCGGACAGGGAGGAGACAAACGGGATCAACATGATGCCCATGACCAGACCAGCGGTCATCACCGCAGTACCAGCTTTCATCCAGCCCAGACCGCCATCTCCGAACACGCCTAACAACATCGGCCCCACAGTGAGCAAGGCGAACAGACCGTAAACGATGGTCGGGATACCGGCCAGCACTTCGAGCAGCGGCTTTGCGAAGGCGCGAACCGCCGGGGATGCATATTCGCTTAGATAGATCGCGGCAAACAGACCGATTGGCACTGCAACCAGCAGCGCAACAATCGAAATATAGAGTGTACCCCAAAGCAACGGGATAATGCCAAGATCAGATGCGCCACCGCGACCGGAAAAGCTGGGCGACCATGTCAGGCCAAAGAAAAAGTCAGAAGCGGGGTAAAGCCGGAAGAACTCCCAAGTGTTAAACACCAGCGAGAGCACGATACCGACAGTAGTCAGAATGGCGATTGACGCCGCGCCCAGCAGCATCATCCGGACACCCTGTTCGACGACGTTGCGCGCTCGATAATCGGCATTGGTTTGCAGCCAGCTGACTGCGGCGCCAACCAACGCGACAAGGATTACGGCAATCGACATAATCCGATAGCCGGTTGAATTCATGATGCGGTAGCTCTGCGCGCCGCGTAGGATCGGTTGTGTGATGTTCGAAGTCACAACCTGTCCGGCGTCTTTCAGACGCTGTGTCATGTCCGTGAATTCGGCTCGGGCGTTCCTGGCAGTTTCCTCGGTCATCGCGCCTTGGGCAACAGCATTATCCAGCCCGGTCGCAGCACGTCGCACCTCGGCCAGCAGCAGCCCGCGCGATGATCCTTCTTTGATCGCACTATCAGGCATCATACTTGAAACCTGAGAATTCACATAAAGCGGTTGAACAAGCAGCCAGATCACCAGCAATCCAAAGGCAGGAACGATTGCCTTCAGCGCAACATTCGCGCCATAAAATGTGGGAAGGGAGTGCAGGTTTCGGATATCGCCGCCGGCGCTGGAAAGTGCACGGGATCGGCCCAGCACATATCCGACCACAGCGATCGCAACAACGATCAAGAAAAGCCAAAGTATCGGCATAACACCCCCACTGGTCCGATTGGGAATTCAAAAAAAGAAGCGAGGGGGCGACGACTACGGCCGCCCCCGGCATTTAGACCAATGTCAGGCTTAGCTGCCCGAACCCATGGTGACTTCGTTGGCGATTGCGTCCTGAGTTTTTGCCAGCTCAGGGTCAGCAACCAGACCGTAGTTTGCCAGAGGGCCCGAACCGCCAGCGATTTCGTCAGCGACGAAGAACTGAGCGTATTCTTTCAGGCCAGGGATCACGCCGATATGCGCTTTCTTCACGTAGAAGAACAGCGGACGCGACACAGGGTATTCACCGGTCGAGATGGTCTCGGTCGACGGCGCGATACCCGACATGGTCGCAACTTTCAGCTTGTCGGTGTTGTTTTCGTAGAACGCCAGACCAAAGATGCCGATGCCGTTCGGGTTGGTGTCGATACGGGCCAGGGTCTCGGTGTAGTCACCGTCGATGTCGACCGATTTGCCATCTGTACGAACGTCCAGGCATGCATCTTCTGCGTCATCTTCGCTCATGCCGCCAGCGATCATCGCTTCCATGGCGCCAGTTGCTTCACAGCCGATCAGCAGAACTTTTTCCTCGAACACTTCACGTGTGCCGTGCTTGGTGCCGGGGATGAAGGCTGCGATTTCAACATCAGGCAGATCGCCATTGAATTCGGCCCAGGAGTTGTAAGAGTTGTCAACGATCTCGCCGTCTTTCAGAACCTTCGAACCCAGAGCGTTGAAGATGTCTGCAGGCTCGAACGCGGTGAATGCAGGGCCAGACTGCTGGCTTGCAAAGACGATGCCGTCATAACCGATGCGGACTTCCATGATGTCGGTCACGCCGTTTTCGGCACAGGCTTTGATCTCTTTTTCGCGGATCGCACGCGATGCGTTTGCAACGTCGATGGTGTTTTCGCCAACGCCTTCGCAGAAGCGCTTGAGGCCAGCTGACGAACCACCCGATTCAACAACGGGTGTTGGGAAGTCGGTGTTTTCACCAAACAGTTCAGCAACGATCGACGCGTAAGGCAGAACGGTCGAAGAACCGGCAACCTGAACGTTGTCACGTGCGGCAGCAGCAGTTGCCGAAACAGCAGCGATCGCCAGCGCGGAAGCCGACAGTTTTACAAAGGACATTACAGTCTCCCTGAAAAGGATTAGCTGATCACCCCCATGATGATCTTGCGCGAACCCCTATGGGTCCTGCGTAAGGCTTTTGTGACAAGTATGTAACGCTTTTATGACGGCAGGAATTTTATTTGAAATTCACTTCGTGCCGCCGAATGTAATAAGCCTTAGGTTGCATTGGCCCAATATCTAAACCACCTAAGCGCTATCTCGGCAGAATAACGGTGAAGACCGACCCTTTGCCCAGATCGCTTTCAACCCGCAGACGTCCCCGATGGCGGTTAACGATATGTTTCACAATCGCCAGACCCAGACCGGTTCCGCCCAATTGCCGCGAGCGGTGACTGTCGGCGCGATAGAAACGCTCTGTAAGTCGCGGCAGGTGCACCGAATCGATTCCGGGCCCTTTGTCCACGATCTGAACCCGCACGGCAGGACCACGCACTGCTGTATCACGTTCAGAAGGTGCGATCCGCACCTCAACACTGCCACCGCTGCCGCCGTATTTGATCGCGTTTTCGACCAGATTGGTGAAGACTTGACGCAATTGATCACTGTCCCCGGTGATGGAGACCGGGTCATCAGGCGCGGTCAAGGAGAGCACAACTCCCGCATCTTCAGCCAAGGGTTTCAGAGAATTAAGCGTCGATTCCAGCAAGCCATTCAACTCCAGCTGCTCTTTCGGGCGCACCCGTTCTTCGCTTTCAACACGGTTGAGTGATAAGAGATCACCAACCAGACGGTTCATCCGGTTCGCTTCATCCGTCATAATCTGCAAAAACCGATCCCTTGCCGCGGCATCCTCACGTGCCGGGCCGCGCAGGGTTTCGATGAATCCCATCAACGCGGTCAACGGCGTGCGCAATTCATGGCTGACATTGGCGACGAAATCACGCCGCATCTGAGAGGCCTGTTCCAGATGCGTAATGTCTTGAAACACCGCAAGAACAGCGCCCCCGGACACCGCGCCAATCCCGTTCATATAGCGGCACTGCATCTCGAATGTCGTGTCCTGGGCGCCATCGTTTGACAGATGTCGGGTCTTGCGCGGGCCTTTGCTGCGCAGGCTTTGCTCCATCGCGTCGATCACCTGCGGCTGGCGCAATATCGTTGCAAAATGACGGCCCAGCATGTTCTGGCCCAAAAGCGTGCGCGCATCAGTATTGGCGGCGATGATACGTTCGGTCTGATCAACCATCAGCGCCGGCATCGGAATGGCCGACACTATTTCCGCAAGTAAATCCTCTGACATCGTCTGTAACCTTATTCGCTTCGGCCTGTTAGGACACGGGCGTTAAAGTTTCACGAAACCTGCGCATATTTTCCTGATAGTATTGTGCGCTGAATGTGATCCGCTGCGCGGCAGAGTTGTCCAGTTGGCGCACGACCTTGCCAGGCGATCCCATCACCAGAGAATTATCCGGTATCTCTTTGTTTTCAGTGATCAAAGCCCCTGCCCCGATCAGGCAGTTCTTGCCGATCTTTGCCCCGTTCAGAACAATCGCGCCCATACCGATCAAGGTGTTTTCGTCTATGGTACACCCGTGCAGCATGACCTTGTGGCCAATGGTGCAGTTCGCCCCAATGGTTAAGGGAAAGCCCGCATCGATATGCATCACACAGTTTTCCTGCACATTGCTGCCTGCACCCACGCGAATTTCTTCGTGGTCCGCGCGGATCGTGCAGCCAAACCAGACCGATGCGCCCTGCTCCAGCACCACTTTGCCGATTAGATTGGCATCCGGCGCAACCCATGTATCTTCGTGAATCTCGGGGGCGTCGTTGCCTAAAGCATAGATTGGCATCACAGGGCCTCGAATTCATTTTGCAGTTTGCGCACGTGGTCTTGCAGCCTGGGTTGCTGAATACGACGCATGCGTTCGGCGCTGACAATTGTTTTCAGCTTTTCTTCGGTCGCATCCAGATCGTCATTGACCAGAACGTAGTCGTAATAACCCCAATGGCTGATCTCATCCCAGCTTTTGAGCATGCGTTTGGCAATCACGTCCTCACTGTCCTGACCGCGGGTTTCCAGACGGCGACGCAGTTCCTGGATCGAGGGCGGCAGGATGAAGATCGACAAGGCGTGTTTGCCAAGGTCGGAATTGCGAATCTGCACCTCACCCTGCCAGTCAACGTCAAACAGAACATCGCGGCCCGCATCAATCGACTTGCGCACCGGTCCGGCCGGAGAGCCGTAGAAATTCCCAAAGACGTGGGCATGTTCCAGCATCTGGCCATCAGCGACCTGCTGTTTGAATGCGTCTTCCGTCAGGAAGTAGTACTCGCGCCCGTCCTGCTCGCCTGGGCGTGGAGCGCGGGTGGTAGCCGAGATTGAAAATTCCAGCCCCTCATCCCAGGCCATCAGACGCCGTGCCAAGGTGGATTTGCCAGCACCCGAGGGCGAAGACAGGATGATTAGAAGGCCCCGACGATCTGCCATTTCAATATGTTCCACTATTATTCAACATTCTGTACCTGCTCGCGCATCTGGTCGATCACAGCCTTCAACTCCAACCCGACCGATGTGAGGTCAGCGCTTTGCGCCTTGGAACACAATGTGTTTGCCTCACGGTTAAATTCCTGCATCAGGAAATCCAGTTTACGACCCACTGCCCCGTCCTGCGCCAGCAAATCGCGCGCAGCGGCAACATGTGCGGTCAGGCGATCAATCTCTTCGGTCACGTCTGCCTTGACCGCGATCAGCGCCAGTTCCTGCGCCACCCGTTCCGGATCGGCACCTTGAGCATTCTCCATCACCCGCGTCAGGTTCTCTCGCAGGGCTTCGGCCATCTTGTCCTTGCGCTGTTCGGCCAGATCAGCCGCTTGCGTCGTCAGCTTGGCGACCTGATCCAACTGCGACGCCAAAACCTCGGCCAAAGCCTCACCTTCGGTTTGGCGCATCTGGATGAAGGCGTCCAGCAATGTAGGAAACGCCTTGATCAGATGCGCAACCAGAGGCGCAGGATCATCGCTCTCTGATCCCGCATCCATCATGCCCTTGAGGGCCAGCAAATCCGTCGCCTTGGACGGGGTCAGCGTAATACCTTTGGCCTCGGCCATGTCCTGCGTTTGCTGCAACGCCTCAAGCGCGGCTGACATGGCGGCTGTATTCAGCGCCAGTTCAGTCAGCGCTTCATCACGGCTCAGGCGCATGGAAAGCGTCACGTTGCCCCGGCTCAAAGACTTGGACAGGGTGGCGCGCAACCCGGCCTCAAGCCCTGTCAGCCAGTCCGGGACGCGGATACGCATATCCAGCCCCTTGCCATTGACGCTGCGCAACTCCCACGCCCAGCTATGCGGGCCAAACTCGCCTGTCCCCGAGGCGAACCCGGTCATGGATTTGATCATGACAGCCCTTTCTATGGCTTCCGCATTTTCAACACTTGCCGCACCTAATGCCATTGGCCTTGCAAGGGCAAGAGTTTGCTCAAGCCGCAATTCATCCGCAGAAGTTAACCATTCATTAAAGAATTCCTCCAAAATTGTATTAACCCGTGTCAATTTGGCCAAAGCAAAGGCTGTCGGGCCGCAGATGTCCCGGATGCGTTGCATTTTAAGAAAATAGCGGCTGAATGGCGTTAGGGTGATGGAAATGAAAACCTTTTTCGGGACTGATTCCGGGTCAGAATTTGGAAAGATCGTCGCAATGGATCGCTTTGACAGTGGACGTTCTCTTTCGCCGATCCGTCAGGCCGAGGCGTATTGGACCGCGCTGTTGTCCGGCGACGGAGTGCCCATGCGGTCGCAAATCGACCCGCGCGGGTTGGAAAACGTGCTGGAATACACGTTCATTCTGGAACGGATTGCGCCCGGGCTGGCCCGGTTTCGACTGGCAGGCAGCCATCTGAACAAGCTTGCCGGCATGGAAGTGCGCGGCATGCCAATGACTGCGTTTTTTGAGGCCGAAGCGCGGCCCAAGGTCAAAGAGACACTGGAACAGGTGTTCAGCGCACCCGCCACCGCCGAGCTTGGCCTAACCTCCAGCGGCGCATTTGGCCGCGCCCGTTTGCAAGCCCGGATGATCCTGCTGCCCTTGCGAAGCGATCTGGGTGATGTCAGCCGCGTGTTGGGCGTGATGCTCAGTGATGGTGCCATCGGGTCTACCCCGCGCCGCTTTACGATCTCGGACCAGCGGGTCAAGCAGGTTTCCGAACTACACAGCCCGGTTGAACCCCAGCGTGAGGCCGCAGGCTTTGCCGAAGATCAGACCGAGTTCAACCGAAAAAGCCATCTGCGACTGGTCGTCTCGCGCGACGACTAGACACCACAAAAAACGGCGAGCCATTAGCCCGCCGTTTCGTCTTTTGGATTACCCTAATCAGCTGGCCGCGCGTTTTGAGCCGTTCCTGCGCAGATTGGTCAACTCTTCCGCGACCAGGAACGCCAGCTCCAGCGATTGCGACGCGTTCAGACGCGGATCGCATGCGGTGTGATAGCGGTCCGAAAGGTCCTCTTCGGTCACGGCCCTTACACCGCCGGTGCATTCGGTCACGTCCAGACCGGTCATCTCAAAATGCACACCGCCGGGGATGGTGCCTTCGGCCTGATGCACACCAAAGAAGTCGCGCACTTCGCGCAGGACCGAGTCAAACGGGCGGGTTTTATACCCGGTGGCCGACTTGATCGTGTTGCCATGCATCGGATCGCAGACCCAGGTCACCTTGGCCCCTTCTTCCTTCACGGCCTTGACAAGACGCGGCAGATGCTCACCTGCCTTACCGGCCCCGAAGCGCGCGATCAGGGTCAGGCGACCTTCTTCATTGTCCGGGTTCAGTTTGGACATCAGAACCTTCAGGTCCTCGGCGGTTGTGGTCGGGCCGCATTTCAAACCAATCGGGTTTTGAACGCCGCGACAGAATTCAACATGTGCGCCGTCGGGCTGACGGGTCCGGTCGCCGATCCAGATCATATGGCCCGATCCTGCCAACCAGTTGCCCGAGGTCGAATCCAGACGAGTAAGCGCCTCTTCGTATTCCAGCAACAGACCTTCGTGGCTGGTGTAGAATTCGACGGTCGAGAACTCATGCGTGGTCTCCGCTGTGATCCCGGCAGCACCCATAAAGTCGATGCTGTCTTGAATGCGATCCGCGATCTCGGAATACTTCTGAACGTCCTGGTCATCGGCGAAGCCCAGCGTCCAGGCATGAACGCGGCTCATATCCGCGAAACCGCCAGTCGAGAAGGCGCGCAGCAGGTTCAGCGTCGCCGCGGCCTGTGTGTATGCCTGCAACATCTTTGACGGATTCGGAATCCGCGCCTCGGGCGTGAAGGCCAGTTCATTGATGATGTCACCGCGGTAGCTGGGCAGTTCCAAACCATCCACAACCTCGGTCGGTGCGCTGCGTGGTTTGGCAAACTGGCCCGCCATCCGGCCCACTTTGACGACTGGCACCTTGGCGCCATAGGTCAGCACCATCGCCATTTGAAGCATAACCTTGAAGGTGTCACGGATCGCATCCGCGCTGAATTGTTCAAAGCTTTCAGCACAATCCCCGCCCTGCAACAGGAAGGCCTCGCCGCGACCGGCAGCACCCAGATGTTGCTTGAGACGCCGCGCCTCACCGGCAAAGACCAGCGGGGGATACTGCGAAAGCTGCGCCTCGACTTTGGCCAGGGCGGCCGCGTCGGTATAGTCTGGCATCTGAACCCGGGGCTTGTTGCGCCAGTTCGTTTTCTGCCATTCGGTCATAGCCTTGATCTCCGCTGATAGTATTCAGGTCGTCTCTATACAAAATGCAAAGAAGAGTGACCATATCCCATTTGCGCCTCTTGACGCCGGAAACAAGCTTTGAGCATGGTGTCTGGCAAAATACGCGCGACGTAGGTGCAGCCGTCGTGGATTCGGGGAACAACAGCCATGCAAGAGCAACGCCAAGTTGTCACAGTGGACGGCGACACAGATAAGCCGGTCAACTTTGTATTTATCTTGTTAGACAAATTCTCGTTGCTGTCTTTTGCATCCGCGTTGGACAGCCTGCGTATTGCCAACCGCATGGCAGGCAAAGAGATTTATACCTGGTCGCTGGTCGGTGAAGGCGGCGACGTGATGTCATGCTCTGCCGGAACCACCTTCAAGCTTGATGCGGATCTTGGCGATCTGCGTCGTGACGACGTGATCATGGTGTGTGGTGGCGTCGATGTTCAAAGCTCGACCACAAAAAAAGTTTTGAGCTGGCTCCGCCGCGAGGCGCGCAAGGGCCTGAAAATCGGTGGTCTGTGTACAGCGGCCTATACGCTGGCCAAAGCAGGCCTGCTGGATGACAAACGCGCGACCATTCACTGGGAGAACGCTGACAGTTTCGCAGAAGAGTTTGACTCGGTTGAACTGACCAAATCGGTATTCCTGATCGATGGCAATCGTATGACAACTGCTGGGGGCACATCCTCGATCGATTTGATGCTTAAGCTGATCGCAGATGATTTCGGCGAAGAACTGGCCAATGCCGTCGCCGATCAGATGATCTATTCCTCGATTCGCACGGATCAGGACACGCAGCGCCTGTCGACGCCGACCCGTATTGGCGTTCGTCACCCAAAACTGAGCCAGGTCATCCTGATGATGGAGAAAAATACGGAAGAGCCAATCTCGCCCTCGATCTTGGCCAAAGATGTGGGCATGTCGACCCGTCAGCTTGAACGTCTGTTCCGCCGCTACCTGAGCCGCTCACCCAAACGGTATTACATGGAACTGCGCCTGCACAAAGCGCGCAACCTGCTGATGCAGACGGATATGAGCGTGATCAACGTGGCGCTGGCCTGTGGCTTTGCTTCGCCCAGCCATTTCTCAAAATGCTACCGGGCGCATTACAACACCACACCTTACCGGGAACGTGGATCGCAAAGCGGGCGGCTGTCGATCTGACATCTTAGTCGGATGTTAAACGATAGACAGCACCCTGCCCTACGGAAATGAACCAGATCGATCCGTCTGAGGCCTGAACGATATCGCGGACACGTTCTGTTTCCGGTCCCTTGATCTGCTCGACTTCGCGCAAGGGCGACCCGGACAATCGTGCGATGTAGTCAAATTTGAGCGAACCGACGAAAATGTCGCCTTTCCACCGCGGAAATAGATCGCCGGCGTAAACCATCAGACCCGAGGGCGCGATGGAAGGATCCCAATAGAACGCGGGCTGTTCAAGGCCGGGTTTCGAGGTGCCTTCGCCGATTTTCTCACCTGAGTAATGCGTGCCATAGGAAATAATCGGCCAGCCATAGTTCTTGCCCGACTGGGCCAGATTCACTTCATCCCCACCGCGCGCTCCGTGTTCTGAAACCCATAGCGTGCCGCTGGTATCCAAACCGGCCCCTTGCGGGTTTCTGTGGCCAAAAGACCAGATTTCGGGCCGAATGCCGGACTGCCCGACGAAGGGGTTATCGGCCGGAACCGTCCCGTCGCGGTTGATCCGGATGACCGAGCCCATGTGATTGCTTGTGTCCTGTGCTGAGGGCCGATCCCCCCGGTCTCCGATGGTTACGAACAGCGTTCCATCCTGCGCCTCGACCACGCGTGATCCGAAATGGCGACCGCCAGAACCGCCCGGCTCAGCCTCGAACAAGACACGCAGATTATTCAGGCGCTTTCCGTTTTCTGACAGGCGCGCAACAGCCAAGGCGGTGCCAGCCCCGCCCGCTTGAGGTTTGGAAAACGTCAAAAAGACCTCGCGGCTCTGATCAAAGTCACGCGGGATGGTAATGTCCAGCAACCCGCCCTGACCGGCAGCGGCTACTTTCGGAACGCCTGATACGCGGTTGGTTTCGCCATTCGACACATAGATCAGCTCTCCGTCCCGCTCGGTCACCAGAAAGCTTCCATCAGGTAGCAGACCCAGGCCCCAGGGCGTATCCAGCCCGCCCAGCATCTGAGTAACCTGAACCGGGCCATCTTTGGTTTGCAGCACTCCGGCTAAGGACGCGCCACCTGCGCAGATCAACAGAACAAGAGCAAAAAGCCGAAACATAGAAAACCTCCGCAGATTCGGGTTGCGTCACCAATACTGGCCGATACCCCCCAATAGATAGGTGCGCTTAGACAAAAAGCAGGCGTTTTAGGGGACTTTTCTTTTTCGAACAGCTTGCCTAGGGTCATGCCCAGTTGGAATACCAAATCAGGGAGTAACTTCATGAAAAAGCTGCTTACAGCAACTGCAGCAACCGCCTTGCTGGCGGGCACGGCCATGGCCGAGGATGTCAAACTGGGCATTCTGTTCGGCTTTACCGGCCCAATTGAATCGCTGGCCCCGGCAATGGGTTCAGGTGCCGAGATGGCGATTGCCGAAGTCACCGAGTCGGGCAAGCTGCTGGATGGCGCAACGGTTGTTGGCACCCGTGCGGATACCGGCTGTATCGACAACGGTCTGGCCACCTCGAACGGCGAGCGTTTCATCGCGGATGGCGTCAGTGGCATCATCGGCGGCGACTGCTCGGGCGTGACTGGCGCGATCCTGCAGAACGTCGCGATCCCGAACGGAATGGTGATGATCTCACCATCGGCCACCTCGCCCGGCCTGTCGACCATGGAAGATAACGGCCTGTTCTTCCGTACCGCCCCTTCGGACGCGCGTGAAGGTCAGGTGATGGCTGACATCCTGAACGATCGTGGCATCAGCTCGATCGCTCTGACCTACACCAACAATGACTACGGCAAAGGCCTGGCGGACGCGATCCAGTCGTCCTTCGAGGCATCGGGTGGTGAAGTGACCATCGTTGCCGCACACGAAGACGGCAAGGCCGATTACTCGGCCGAAGTCGGCGCGCTGGCCTCGGCCGGTGGCGACATTCTGGTTGTTGCGGGCTATCTGGACCAAGGCGGTCTGGGCATCATTCAGTCGGCGCTGGACAGCGGTGCGTTTGATACGTTCGGCCTGCCCGGCGGCATGATCGGTGACTCGCTGCCTGCAAATGTCGGTCCGGACCTGAACGGCTCGTTCGGTCAGATCGCCGGTTCGGGTGGTGAAGGTGCCGAGAAGTACTTTGCCATGGCCGAAGCTGCCGGTTTCGACGGCTCGTCGCCCTACTCGCCTGAATCCTATGACGCTGCTGCCCTGTTCATGCTGGCAATGCAGGCCGCAGGCTCGACCAGCCCGGCGGACTATGGTTCCAAGATCATGGACGTTGCCAACGCTCCGGGTGAGAAAATCTATCCCGGTGAGCTGGCGAAAGGCCTGGAGCTGCTGGCTGCTGGTCAGGACATCGACTATGTCGGCGCATCGGGTGTTGAGTTGATCGGCCCCGGCGAAAGCGCGGGTTCGTATCGCGAGATCGAAGTGACCGACGGCGAGAACAAAACCGTCAACTTCCGTTGATCTTCCGGACATCGTGCTAAAATCAAACAGCCCGGGCCTTGTGTCCGGGCTGTTTCAATGAAAAAAGGCCGCACCCCGGAAAACGGGGAAGTGACAAGAGTAGCCAGGACTGGCAGCTGGGGGAAAAGATGATCGTCGTCGATGACGTGCACAAGCATTTCGGCGGGTTTCACGCGGTGGATGGGGCATCGCTGGAAATCCGGAAAGGATCAATCACCGGGCTGATCGGGCCAAACGGCGCCGGAAAAACGACGCTGTTCAACGTGATTGCCGGTGTTTTGCCCCCGACCTCCGGCCGTGTTTTTATGGATGGCGAGGATATCACCGGCCTGCCACCGCATGATCTGTTCCACAAAGGCCTGCTGCGCACGTTCCAGATTGCACATGAGTTTTCTTCGATGACCTGTCGCGAGAACCTGATGATGGTGCCAGGTGCCCAGGCGGGGGAAATGCTGTGGAACACCTGGTTCGGGCGCAAGCGGATCGCGGATGAGGAACGGGCGTTGATGGCCAAGGCCGATGAAGTTCTGGAGTTCCTGACCATCGAACATCTGGCCGACCACAAGGCGGGTCAGGTTTCGGGTGGTCAGAAGAAACTGCTGGAGCTTGGCCGCACCATGATGGTGGACGCCAAGATCGTGTTTCTGGACGAGGTTGGCGCGGGCGTGAACCGCACCCTACTGATGACCATCGCCGACACGATCCTGCGCCTGAACAAGGAACGCGGCTATACCTTTGTGGTCATCGAACATGACATGGATTTCATCGGCAAGATCTGTGACCCGGTCATCTGCATGGCCGAGGGCAAGGTTCTGGCCCAAGGAACTCTGGATGAGATAAAGGCCAATGAGCACGTGATCGAAGCTTATCTGGGCACCGGCCTCAAAAACAAAGACAAGCTGGAGGCCCAAACATGACCGCTGGTGCGAGTGACAACCCCTATCAGGACGACAAGGGCAACAAGGATGCCTCGATCACCAACACCCATGGCGTTGGTACCATGACGCCCGCGCACACGAAAAGCGGCGAAACGCGCAAGGTCGAAGGCGGCCCCTTTCTGATCGGCGACACTATGACTGGCGGCTATGGCAAGGGCCCAGACATTCTGCACGACTGCACCATCTCCGTCGACAAGGGAGAGATCGCGGTCATCGTCGGCCCCAACGGCGCAGGCAAGTCGACGGCCATGAAAGCAGTGTTCGGTATGTTGGATGTTCGGTCCGGTTCAGTCCGGTTGGATGGTGAGGACATCACCAACCTCACCCCGCAGGATCGCGTCATCCGCGGCATGGGATTTGTTCCCCAGACCTCCAACATCTTCACCTCGATGACGGTGGAAGAAAACCTCGAGATGGGGGCGTTTATCCGGCGTGACGATTTTTCGGACACGATGGAGCAGGTCTATGAGCTGTTCCCCATCCTGCGCGACAAACGCAACCAAGCCGCCGGAGAGCTTTCGGGCGGTCAACGCCAACAGGTCGCTGTTGGACGCGCTTTGATGACCCAGCCCAAATTGCTGATGCTGGATGAGCCGACTGCTGGTGTCTCACCCATCGTGATGGACGAGTTGTTCGACAGGATCATCGAGGTTTCCCGCACTGGGTTACCGATCCTGATGGTCGAGCAGAATGCCCGTCAGGCGTTGGAGATTGCCGATAAAGGTTATGTTCTGGTGCAGGGGCGGAATGCCTATAGTGGTACTGGGAAGGAATTGCTGGCTGATCCGGAGGTTCGGAAGAGCTTCTTGGGGGGGTAGCAATGAAAGTTTTAGCACTTTCAGTATTTTTATCTTTAGTCGCGAATGCAGCAACCTCTCAAGAGATCACAAAGTGTAAATTGGAATACACTTGTGCCAACATCGCCGCCTGCCAATCAACAAAGACAGGTCTCGGTGTCGCTTTCAAGTTTGAGATTTTGCCCGACAATCAGCTTCGCCTTGACCTCGGAAATGGTGAATTGCCGCTGCTGCAAGTTGAACAAGTAAGCGAAGACTTGATGACCGCTTATGGATGGGATTCCACACGCTCAGCCTCTTACACCTTCAGCTTGTTTGCCGACGGGATTGTCGCTTACACGACCCATGTATTTGTGGGTAAAGGCATAAGCTTGACCGGCCTTGGCCGCTGCGAAACCAACAATCAATAGAACTGCTCGCAAGGTACGCTGATTTCGCCCTTGTTTCGAGGCGTATGGCGTTGGTTAATTTCAATATCTGAATTCTCCCAACTTACCATCCCAACAATTCCACGCATCGGCTGTAATCCGGTCACATTCTGCGATTAGCGCCGCAGCCTGAGAAGGAAACACTTTCACGGGTAAGCAAAATCCAGCCCCGTAAAATCAGCGAACCTTCTGGATGAAAACTCTATTCAGGACCCAAAAATGAAAAAATGGATGTGGGTGGCCGTCACCACCCTGTGCGCGACGGCCGCAACTGCGGAAGAACGTCACTTTGTCTGTGTCTCGGATCAGGACGGCAGCGAAGTACGGCTGGACCGTTTCGCCGAGGGAGATAAGGGCAAGATCACCACGGGAACGGCTGCAAGCGACGTGGTCGTATTGAAGGGGGTCGGCAATTTGACCTTTCTTTACATCGATGGCCAGAAAGTAATGACCTTTGTCGTCAATCTGGACGATATGAGCTATGACCTTTCGATCAAAGGTCCAAATGCAGGCACCGATCGCGGGTCTTGCACCGAAGCTGACGCCTGACCTTTTTACCTCTACGTTTCAATATGATACATTTCTGCGTTGATATGCATAATGTATAGCCACCCGTTTGCTGCCCTATGCGCGGCTTGTGGATTCGCAGAAACAGTCATGATCCGTTCCACCCTGCACCAGAATTTCCACATGCAGGGTGGAAACGCCTGAAAATACCAGTGGAACAGGCTAAAAACCCGACCTCTTGTGTTGTGTCCCGCGACGGCGTTGTGCCATAAGGCCGCACCCGGTCAGAGGGAATGAATATGGACCTGTTAAATGCGCTTGTGGCGCTTTCGAATTTTGTGATCGTACCCGCAATTGCCTATGGCAGCCAATTGGCGCTGGGCGCGTTGGGGGTGACGCTGATCTACGGCATCCTGCGATTTTCGAACTTTGCGCATGGCGATACCATGGCCTTTGGTGCGATGATCGCTGTATTGGTCACATGGGCGCTACAAGCAGCCGGTGTCAGTTTCGGGCCGCTGCCGACCGCACTGCTGGCCCTGCCCTTTGCCATTCTGGGCTGTATCGTCCTGGTGCTGATCACCGACCGGCTGGTCTATCGCTTCTATCGCGCTCAGAAGGCCAAACCGGTCATATTGGTGATCGTCTCAATGGGCGTGATGTTCATCATGAACGGTCTTGTGCGCTTTGTCATCGGGCCGGATGATCAGAGGCTCTCGGACGGTGCACGGTTCATCGTCTCGGCACGGGATTTCAAGGCGATGACCGGGCTGCGCGAAGGGCTGGCAATCAAGACTTCTCAGGGTATTACCGTGATCGTTGCTGTTTTGGCGGTGGCGCTGCTGTTCTGGTTTCTGAACAAAACCCGCACAGGCAAGTCGATGCGCGCCTATTCGGATAACGAGGATCTGGCGCTGCTGTCTGGCATCAACCCCGAGCGTGTGGTCATGATCACATGGATTATCGTTGCCGCTCTGGCGACGACGGCGGGTGTACTTTATGGCCTCGACAAAAGCTTTAAACCCTTCGTCTATTTCCAGCTTCTGCTACCCATCTTTGCCTCGGCCATTGTAGGCGGCTTAGGTAACCCATTGGGTGCCATCGCAGGCGGCTTCATCATCGCGTTTTCCGAGGTGACGATCACCTATGCGTGGAAAAAAGTGCTGACATATGTTGCCCCGGAAAGCCTTGCTCCGTCCGGATTGGTGCAATTCCTGTCAACTGATTACAAGTTCGCTGTCAGCTTTGCGATACTGCTGATCGTGCTGCTGTTTAAGCCCACGGGCCTGTTCAAGGGAAAAGTGATATGAGCGAGCCCGTCAAGAACACCCTGCTCTTTATCGTGGTCGGTGCGCTGATCCTGCTGACCGGGTTCACACAAAGCTGGAACGCAGCCATTTTGATCCTGAACATGGGGCTGATCTCGGCCATCATGTCCATCGGGGTGAACCTGCAATGGGGCTTTGCCGGCCTCTTCAACGTCGGCGTTATGGGCTTTGTTGCGCTGGGCGGTTTGGCGGTTGTTCTGGTCTCGACCCCTCCAACACCGGGTGCCTGGTCGGATGGTGGCTATGGTGTGATCCTTGCGCTTTTGCTGGGGGCCGCAACGGTGGTTGCCGCCGTGATGGTTGCGCAGAAGATGCCCAAAGGACGTGCGCAGACCGTCACCATTATCGGCATCCTGATCGTGGGTTTCTTTGTCTATCGGGCAGTCTTTGATCCCAATGTTGCGGCGATTGAGGCGATTAACCCTGCCGTAGCGGGCAATATCGGCGGTTTGAACCTGCCCGTTCTGCTGGCCTGGCCCGCCGGAGGTCTGCTGGCCGCTGGTGCTGCCTGGTTGATCGGGAAAACCGCGCTGGGTCTGCGTTCGGACTATCTGGCCATTGCCACTTTGGGCATTGCCGAGATCATCATTGCTGTGATGAAAAACGAAGACTGGCTGGCCCGTGGTGTGAAAAACGTCTACGGCATCCCGCGCCCCTCTCCCGTCGTCGGTTACGAGGTGGACCTGCAACAGGATCCAGCCTTCATCGCGCGGGCAGATTGGCTTGGGATTGACCCGGTCATCGCGTCGACATTGTCGGTCAAGCTGGGCTATTCTCTGTTGTTCCTGATCGTTCTACTGATCCTGCTCTGGATGGCGCAAATGGCGCTCAAAAGCCCGTGGGGCCGCATGATGCGCGCCATTCGTGACAATGAGGTCGCAGCTGAGGCGATGGGCAAGGATGTCACGCGCCGCCATCTGCAAATCTTTGTTCTAGGGTCGGCCATCTGCGGCATTGCGGGCGCTATGATGACCACGCTGGATGGGCAACTTACCCCCGGCACTTATAACCCGTTGCGCTTTACGTTCCTGGTTTGGGTGATGGTCATCGTCGGTGGGTCAGGCAACAATTTCGGTGCCGTTCTTGGGGCCTTTCTGATCTGGTTCCTTTGGGTTCAGGTTGAACCGATGGGCCTTTGGCTGATGAACCTGATCACCAGTGGCATGGCTGATGGTAGCGCGCTGAAGACACATCTGATCGATAGCGCCGCTCATATGCGATTGTTCACGATGGGTCTAATCCTGCTGATTGTTCTCAGATTCAGTCCAAGAGGGCTGATCCCCGAGAAATAGGCCGAAATCCTCTTAAATCAGATGGTCGCGTCGGCGAGAACCGGCGCGGCGTCTTGTTTCTTAAAGGTTTTTTGACTAAACGGGCCTACCATTACCGGCAACTGACACTGTTCGATTTGCTGGCACTCACTCACACCGCTCACCCGGTCCGCAAATGACCAGTAAACCAGTCTAAAGAGTAGTAAGAACCATGAAAAACGCGCTCACCAAAGCTATCGTCTTGTTGCCGCTTGTTGCGACGGTCGCGGCCTGTATCCCCTCACCGAAAGATCTGGAAACGACACCTGTCCAGGTCCAGACCCCTAAAGGCGTTGTGACCTGCCAGCTGTATCGCCAAGACCGCGTGACTTGGGATCGCGCCATCGATTTCCCGGCTACCAAGATGTCAGTGCCCGAGGCGGATGCCATTTGCCAGCAGGAAGGCCTGCGCCGCATCGGGAAGTAAACTATCGCATTTGGCGTGAAACGCGCATGCCCTGCCACGCCGATGGCGTCCGCGGGGCACATGCTACACATATTTGTCTGATGGGTTCGAAACGCCTTATCTGTTCCGGAACAGGCCACCGAGAATACCGCGCACGATACGGCGGCCAGTGGTGCCTTTAAGCTCTTTGATCACAGCTTCACCCATTGCCGTGGCAAACGTGTCTTTCTTGCGCGTCACGCGCGAGGAAGATCGCCCGACGCGGCTGCCGGAGTATCGGCGGGCCGAGGCAAACTCCCGCTCCATCGCGGATTGCATCTCCACCACCTCATCAGCTTCGGCAGCTTCCGCCTCTTTGGCGGCGGTTTCGGCGCGGGCCTGAAGGATTTCAAAGGCCGACTTCCGATCAACCGGCGTGTCATATTTTGCCGACATCAAGGATGCCGCCATGACCGTTTGACGCTCTGCCTTGGTAATCGGTCCAAGCTGAGACCCCGGTGGGCGGATCAACGTCCGCTCGACCATCCCCGGCACGCCTTTCTTTTGCAGCATTGATGTAACGGCCTCACCGACGCCAACCTCTCGGATTGCGGCTTCTGTATCGAAGGTCGGATTTTCGCGATAGGTCTCAGCTGCAAGGCGCAGGTTTTTGCGATCCCGCGCTGTGAAGGCGCGCAGCGCATGCTGAACCCGATTTCCTAACTGGCCCAGAATGTCTTCGGGAACATCCGCCGGGTTCTGCGTGATGAAATAGACGCCAACGCCTTTGGATCGGATCAGGCGCGCGACCTGTTCGACCTTGTCGACCAGAATCTTGGGCGAATCGTCAAACAGCAGATGCGCCTCATCGAAGAAAAACACCAGCTTGGGTTTTTCGGGGTCACCAACCTCGGGCAGTTCTTCAAACAGCTCACTCAGCAGCCACAACAGGAACGTTGCATAAAGGCGTGGCGACCCCATCAGTTTGTCCGAGGCCAGGATGTTCACCATTCCATGCCCGGCCTCATCGGTGCGCATCAGGTCTGACAAATCCAGAGCTGGCTCGCCAAACAGGCGCGTTCCACCCTGGTTTTCCAACACCAGCAACCGCCGTTGGATCGCCCCGATGGAGGAGGTCGAAACATTGCCATAGCGCAACGACAGCTGCGCCCGGTTTTCTCCAATCCAGACCAGCAGCGCTTGCAGGTCTTTAAGGTCCAGAAGCGGCATGCCTTCTTCATCCGCCACGCGAAAGGCGATGTTCAGGATACCCTCCTGCGCCTCGCTGAGTTCCATCAACCGCGACAGCAGCAGCGGGCCCATCTCGGTCACGGTCGTGCGCACGGGATGGCCCTGTTCACCGAACAGATCCCAGAAGGTGACCGGACAGGCACCATAGGTAAAATCGGAAAACCCGATGCGCGCGGCACGATCCATGAACGCCTGATGCAGCTTATGGGTTTCGCTGCCGGGCAGAGCCAGGCCGGACAAGTCACCTTTGACGTCGGACAGGAACACCGGAACACCGGCTTTGGAAAACCCTTCGGCCAGAATTTGAAGCGTTACGGTCTTGCCGGTTCCCGTTGCCCCGGCAATCAGGCCATGCCGGTTAGCATATTTCAGCGTCAGCCCCTGCGGCTGCCCATACTCGGCCCCGCCGCCGCCCAGAAAAATATCTTCGCCCATGTTTTCACTGCCTTAATATCCATCGCTCTGGGGCCAGCATACAAAGTTAACCTTTGACTGCGATAGTCAATTTGCGCGCTTTGTGGTGCCAGCTGCAAAGCCGCACTTCCTCCCTGTCGACTGGCCGTGCCTTCGGGCACGGCTTTTTTTCACGCGCGCCATGTTAAAGGTGAACTAAGCGGTATATTAATAATTCAGGTTAGCTGTTGACCGTTGCGTCCCCCTCTCGTAACGTTCGCTCATAACTAAGTCGGCCAGTCCGACGGGGAGAACCAATTCGAGAAGGGAGCTGCATCACCAGCTCCCTTTTTCTTTGAAGTACTGCTTCGAATTCCCATCTTTGCGGCAAGAAATTGTTCACTTTGCAACCTGTACGGCGCTTAGTGACTGACACTGATGGCGAACGGTGGTAGAGGAAGAAAAAACTCACTCAATCATCAAACCGAGGCATTCATGACTAAGAAACTCCTCTCGATCAATACACTCGCCGCTGCGCTGATCTGCGGTGCTGCAAGCGCGCAGGATACAAACACCATGGACGCTGAAACCGGCCTAGATCTGGGTGAAACCGGTCCACGCGTGGGTGAACAATTCGTCAAAGAAACCAGCGGAGATTGGGATGTCTCCTGTATAAAGGCGGCAGAGGGCGATGACCCGTGTGCCCTCGTTCAGGTGCTGAAAGGTCAACAAGGTGAGCCCATTGCCGAAGTATCGATCGGCAAATTGCCCGAAGGCGGTGCGGCCGTAGCCTGGGCCAATGTGATTGTACCGCTGGAAACACTGCTGCAAGCACAACTGGCACTGTCGATCGATGGCGCCCCGCGCAAGCTGTATAACTATCACCACTGTGTGCCAGTTGGTTGCGTTGCACAGTTGGGCCTGAGCCAAGGTGACATCGACGCGATGAAAGCAGGAAGCACCGCGATCTTCTCGCTGGTGCCGGCACGCTTCCCGGATCAGATTCTAGATATGGATATGTCGCTATCGGGTTTCACATCCGGATTTGACGGCCTGACCGTCAACGCGAACTAAACCAGACAAGCACATCGCCGCAGTGCATCAACTGCGGCGATTCTAATTTACTGTACCTTTTTTAACGCAAGCACAGCATTCAATCCCCCGAAGGCAAACGCGTTGCTGAGCGCGACCTCGACCTTGGCTTCGCGCGCTTCATTTGGCACCACATCTAATGCGCATTCCGGATCGGGTTCTTCATAGCTGATCGTCGGGGCAATGACCCCATCCCGCAGTGCCATGATACAGGCCAACAGCTCGACCGCGCCTGTGCCACCGATCAGATGTCCGTGCATGGACTTGGTAGATGAGATCATCAGATCATCTGCATGCGGCCCAAACACATCGGCAACCGCCGCGCATTCGGTCTTGTCATTCGCTGCCGTCCCAGTGCCATGCGCATTGATGTAGCATACATCGCTGGCGTTCAGCTTGGCATCCGCAAGGGCCCCTGCCATCGCGCGGGAGGCGCCCTGTTTGCTGGGCATGACGATATCGGATGCATCAGACGACATGGCGAAACCTACGACCTCGCAAAGAATGTCGGCGCCGCGTGCGCGAGCGTGGTCGTATTCCTCGAATACAAAAATGCCAGCGCCTTCGCCCTGCACCATTCCGTTGCGGTTGGCGCTGAAGGGGCGACAGGCATCCTTGGACATGACCCGCAGCCCTTCCCAGGCTTTTACCCCGCCGAAACACAGCATGGATTCGGACCCACCGGTGACCATGGCGGGCGCTGCTCCGCTGCGCACCATCTGAAAGGCCTGCGCCATCGCGTGGTTCGATGACGCGCAGGCGGTCGACACGGTAAAGCTTGGGCCCTTGAGGTTGTGTTCCATCGACACGTGGCTGGCCGCGGCGTTGTTCATCAACTTGGGCACAACAAAGGGGTGCACGCGGTTCTTGCCGTCTTCGTAGACCGAACGGTAATTGTCATCCCAGGTCGAGACACCACCCCCAGCCGTGCCCAGAACCACCCCGGACCGGGCCGCCAGTTCACCGTGAAACTCGATCCCCGATTGGTCGATGGCTTCTTTCGCGGCGGTCAGTGTGAATTGCGTAAATCGGTCATACAGAGTCATCTGTTGGCGGTTAAAGCGCCCTTCGGCCTCGAACCCGCGCACCTGTCCGCCAATCTTGATGGCTAGGCGATCCACATCGCGAAACTCCAGCTCAGAGATCCCGCAACGACCTTCGCGCATAGCCTCAAGCGTGTCAGGGACGGAATGACCCAGCGAATTGATTGTACCTGCCCCGGTAATAACGACCCGTTTCATTGTTCCGGGTCAGACCTTTTCCGATACAAGCTTCTCGATGCCTGCAATGATCGCGGCCACGTTCGAGATGTCGAAATCATTCGCTTCTGGCTCGTTGGCGTTGAAAGGTACTGTAATGTCGAACTCTTCTTCGATGGCAAAGATGCTTTCGACCAAACCCAGGCTGTCGATACCCAGATCCTCCAACGTGCTGTCGGGCGTCACATCCGATGGCTCCAGCACGGCCTGCTCTGCAATGATTGCGATGACGCGGTCGCTGATGCTCATGTCGATCCCCTGATTGTCAATCTGAGGATGATTTAATCCTTCGGGGGCTGTTTGGAAACAGCCTTTTTGAGTGCCTCGACGTCGCGGGCCAAACGCGGCAACCGGCGTTGTACTTTGTAGATCTCGGTATGGGTGTCCATCTTGACGCCCGGATAGCCCATGATGACGCGCCCGGCAGGTACATTCGACAGGATTTTGGTGCCGCCGCCAGCAATCACGCCGTCACCGATGAAGATATTGTCAACAACCCCAGTCTGCCCGCCCAGCACCACGTTATTGCCAATCTCAACAGACCCCGAAACACCAGTTTGACCACACAGAAGGCAATCGCGCCCGACGCGCGTATTATGGCCGACGTGAACAAGGTTATCCAGTTTCGAACCGTCGCCGATGCATGTGTTTCGGATCGTGCCATTGTCGATGGTACAGTTCGAGCCGACCTCGACATCATCGCCGATTTCAACCGCGCCTAGCGAATGAATACGCAGCCAGCTTTGCGCCTTAGCCTCGCCCTGATCCCCCAAGGTTTTGCGCGCGTTTTCAGCGCCCGATACCTCGGGCGTGACAAAACTGAATCCATCGCCGCCGACGCGCGCACCTGGCTGTGCGATGAAGCGATCTCCGATTTGGGCACGGGCCCCAATGCTGACCATTTCGCGCAAAAACGCGTGCTCACCCAAAACTGCATCGATTCCGATGCTACAATGCGCTCCAATCACCGAGCCGGTGCCAATCTTTGCGCGCGCACCTACTACCGCCAAAGGTCCGATTGAGACATTCGCACCAATTTCCGCAGTCGGATCAATCACTGCAGATGGATGGATGCCGGGCTCTACCCCCTGCCCTCTATCCAGCATGGATGTGATCCCTGCCATGGCCATGCGCGGACGTTTCACAAAGATCGCCGCACGCAAGCCCAGTGCCTGCCAGTCTGCGCCTTCCCATAGAACCGCAGCGCGGGCCGAACCACCCGTAAGTGCCTCAGCATATTTCGGAGACATCGCCATGGCCAGATCAGTTGCACCAGCATCGCTCGGCTCGGCGGCCTTTATGATCGTGAGGTCGGTGTCGCCCTGACACTCAGCGCCAAGGCGGTCGGCGATTTGCTGAATCGTATACTGCATGACGGGCTTTCCTTTTGGCAGGATTTGCCCTTGTGCTTATCCCTGAACGTCCGGCAGGACCACCCCTGCCTTTTGCAGTGCCGCCCAAATCTTAGCATCGCGGTTATAGACGTCGCGGCGATACTGAACCTCACCTTTTGGGCCAACATAGGCCGTGCGGTAGATCAGATGCACTGGAACTTTCTTATCCAGGTCCACCTTCGTCTCTTTGCCGCTGTTCAGCACACGGTGGAAGAACGCCTTTGGGTCCTCCTCCTGCAAAGCCAGCAGCGCATAGGCGAACTCGAATGGTTGCGCCAAACGGATACAGCCATGTGAAAATGCCCGCACTTCACGCGCAAACAAAGATTTCTGAGGCGTATCATGCAGATAGATGTTGTACTTGTTGGGGAACATGAACTTCACCAGCCCCAGCGCGTTGCTTTTGCTGGGGGGTTGGCGCATCGAAAACGGGAAGTTGCGCGCGGTGAACTGGGTGAAATCCACGGCTCCGCGATTGACCTGCCGGCCACTGCGATCGGTGATCTGAATATGGCCCACGGCATTCGGATTGGATTGCAGCTTGGGCAGATATTCCTTGGTGATGATCGAACGTGGCACATACCAACTGGGATTGATCACCATATGCTCCATCTCGTCCGAAAACTCGGGACTACGACGATCATGGACATTCTTGCCAATCACAGCGCGAGTCTCAAACGTGACCTGCCCGTCATCCACGATCTTGGCCGAGAAATCGGCCTGATTGACCAGGATATGACGCTCACCGCGTTCGCGCGGCAACCATCGCTCCCGCTCCAGCGCGACATGAACGGCTTTTAGTCGGTCTGATACCGGGCGGTTGATCTCAGAGATGGTGCCCTTTCCGGCAACCCCATCGGGCTCCAACCCATGATCGGTCTGGAAGGCACGAACGGCAGCAAGCATGGCATCGTCATAGCTCGGGCTCGCTGTTGGCTTCAGATACCCCATCGTCACCAAACGGTTGCGCAGTTTGACCACTGTGGCACCCGTGTCGCCAAATTCTAACTTGGTCACGGGAACAGTAGGCCCCCAGCCGCCCTGATCCAGCAAAGCTTCCAACGCCAGTTTCTGCTTCATCAATGACCGGTATTGACGCGTTTGCGGCGCAAGTTGATCGAAATAGTCAGCCCCCTGGGCGTTCAACTGTTGCAAATGCTCTTCGGGGCTGCGGCGCTCGACTTTGCGGACCAGACCATCATCAATGCTGGCCGGGCGCAGCGCCCCTGCATAGAGATCGTCGGCATAGTCCAGAAACAGGGTCGTCAGCTCGGCCTCAAGCGCGCCAAGATCCCGCACCGAACGTGCCGTGCGCATCTGGTCCATCAGAGCGTCGATATCATAGCTTGCGGACGGCAACCCATGCATATGACTGCTTGACAAAGCCCTGATCAAAGCGGCGCGGCGATCGGCATGATCTTGCGAAGGACCCACCCAAACCGGTGCATAGCCGTTCGACCGGTAAAACACTGCAATATCGTCCGACGTTGGCATATGTTCGGCGACTGCCATCTGAAAGGCTGTGCCCTGCATCGCGTCAGAGGCCGTATTGGCCATTGCAGCCGTTGCCGCAAAACAGGCTGTTACAAGAATACTGGTACTGGTCCGAAATACAGAGAACATGGGATGCCCTTGGTTATTCAATAGCTTGCACAGATGGGAATGTGCCGAATTACTATGATTTTGACGACAGGGCCTTGTCTATTCACAAATACCTTACCCTTGACCTTCTTTTTCAGCTGATGCGCGATTGCATCGCGGCGGTGCGAAAACCTCTCAGTTGCGAAAAAAATATGTCGGAAATGTCGATTGCGCGAAAAACTGCCGAAAATTCCCCCTTGTTCTGCAGAAAATCAAACAAAACTTGGCCCTCGAATCTGTTTGTGCCATAAATTTGCCATCTGGGATGGGAAATATTAAGACAGCGAACGTAACATCGTTCGCAGGCAGGATACAGTACGGGACGAAACAGAAAATGACCAAGAGCAGTACATCGGGCATGACCCGGCGTGCCCTATTGGGCGCATTCGCGGCAACGGCAGTCGCAGCCGCACCAACCTATTCCAATGCAGCGGGTTTCCTTCGCGGTGGCGGCGATGTTCGTCGTATTCGTATGTATTCCGGTCGTACAGGCGAGCGGATCGACATGATATATTGGGTCGACGGCAAATACATCAAAGATGCTGTCAAAGAAGTGAACCACTTCATGCGCGACTGGCGCACCGATCAATCTAAAAGCATGGACCTACGTACCATCGACATCATGGCGGCCTCGCACAATCTTCTGGATGCAGACGAGCCTTACATGCTGTTGTCGGGCTACCGCTCCCCTCAAACCAATGCAATGCTGCGTTCCAAATCGCGCCGCGTGGCCAGGAATTCTTTGCACATGCAGGGTCAGGCCGCTGATTTGCGCCTGTCATCCCGTTCGGTATCGCAAATGGCCAAGGCCGCGATGTCCTGCCGTGCCGGTGGCGTGGGTCAATACTATCGGTCTAACTTCGTCCACATGGATTGCGGTGTCGTCCGAAGTTGGCGCGGCTGATCCACCTTTCCCAACCCGAACGTCCCAAGCCCCCGCAGGTCGTCTGGCGGGGTTTTGTTTTGCCTGTTCGGCCCCAGTCTGATCGAACGAGCGAATTTTGATAGAAAATGGCGCACCTGAGAGGATTCGAACCTCTGGCCTCTGCCTTCGGAGGGCAGCGCTCTATCCAGCTGAGCTACAGGTGCCTTGGCCGTTAGCTAACCCTGATCCGGTCCGGGTGCAACTGGAAAACTGCGCACATCCAAGGATCGCTTCAGGCAAACAAATCATGCGCCAGTTCAAGCGCTTCGATCAGCGTATCGACCTCATCGGTGGTGTTATAGAGGCCAAAGCTCGCTCGGCAGGTCGCCGTTACCCCCAGATGATCCATCAACGGACCGGCGCAATGATGACCAGCGCGCACGGCAACGCCTTTTTTGTCGAGGATGGTCGAGACGTCATGTGCATGCCCTGCCCCGTCCAGCGTAAAGCTAAAGATCGCGGCCTTATCCGGGCGAGTACCCTGAACCTGTAACCAGTTGAGACCTGCCAAGCGCTGCATCGCATAATCGCGCAAGCTGGATTCGTGGGCGGCAATGTTCTCCATCCCCAGGTCCATCATGTATTCCAGCGCCACGCCCAAACCGATGGTTTGCACGATACCTGGCGTGCCGGCCTCGAACTTCATGGGCGGGTCGTTGTAAATGACCTGATCCTTGCTGACCTCTTTGATCATGTCGCCGCCGCCGATGAAGGGGCGCATTTCGGCCATGCGGTCGGATTTGATGAAAATCGCACCCGATCCTGACGGACCGTACAGCTTGTGGCCCGTGATGGCATAGAAATCACAGCCGATCTCATCAACATTGACCGGCATATGAACCGCGCCCTGACTGCCATCCACCAGCACCGGAACACCTTTGGCATGAGCGCCGTCGGTGATCGCTTTGACATCGACCGCCGTACCCAAGACATTCGAACAGTGCGTGATCGCAACCAGCTTGGTCTTTGGTCCAATCGCGTCGAGCACCACCTGAGGGTCCAGCCCGCCATCTGCATCGACATCAACCCATTTCAGAACAACGCCCTGCCGTTCACGCAGGAAATGCCAGGGCACGATATTGGCGTGATGCTCCATCACGCTCAAAACGATCTCATCCCCTGCCTCAAGCCTAGGCATCGCCCAGCCATAAGCCACCAGGTTGATCCCTTCGGTGGTGCCCGAGTTCAGAACGATCTCATTCTCATCTGCGACACCCAGAAACCGCGCGATAGTGCCGCGCACGTTTTCATATTTCTCGGTCGCGAGGTTCGACAGGTAATGCAGCCCGCGATGCACGTTCGAATACTCATGCGCATAAGCCTGAGTCACCGCATCAATCACGATCTGCGGTTTCTGCGCCGAGGCCCCGTTGTCCAGATAGGTCAGCGGCTTTCCATTCACCTCGCGCGACAGGATTGGAAAATCAGATCGGATCTTCTGCACATCATACATGAGGTGATCTTTCTAAACGGGGGCCGCTGGGGCAAACATCAGGACAAACGGAACCGCAACCAGAGCAGACAGCAGTACGACAGCAAAGGATTTCCAGAGCGACCCAAACTGATGCGCCTGGTTCAGGAAATGCAGCGTGATATAGAGACTCAGGATTGCTGTGGCGAACAACAACAGCGCCATGAAGACCGGAACGGTTAAGCTAAGGATCAAGGTCCCCATCAAGGCGGCGATCTGAAGGTATTGCAGCCAGATCGTCAGGATCATCATGTCGTCAAACGTGGCTGTGCCGCCCAACAGACGACCCACGAACAAAAATGCCAGGATGCTCAACATCATCGCACCCGCAGACCGGATCAGGACCAAGGGTACGCTGTCGATCACCGGGCCGGTTTCGCCGTCGCTCACAGGAACGGACAGATCAATACCCAACTGGATCAGGCAGTTGAGGACAACCGCCAGAAAGAAGCTCAACCAAAGAACCTCTCGTCCCGGGTTCAGAGCCAATAGCTGTTTTGCCGCTTCGGCGGGTTTTCTGATTGTCAGAACCGCCAGTTGACCCAGATGAGGAACATTCATTCTGCTGACCTTTGCACTTGCCTTAACCCCGATAACCAGAACCAGAAAAAGACAGCAACCCAAATCAACCCAACCAGGGTCAAAGCCGGGCCTGGGCCGATGAATCCGGCGACCAACCCATTCAGCAACACCAGCGGAGCCGAAGACAGTAAGGCCCAGAACAATGCAAGCCGCGCACCATAGGGCGTGCCATTGCCGCCCATCATGCGCGCTGCCCAATGCGACAACAGGGCAAGCGTGTAGAAAAACAGCGGCAAAATAAAGACAGAGCCCATCAAGGCCCCGCCCAGCAGCATATTCAGCTCGACACCTTCAATATGGGCACGACGTGCAAGGGCGGGCATCTGGGCGATGAAGGCGACAATGCAGAACGCCATAACGAAGATCAGCGCCCGGTCTTCGCGCGGCCCCATATCCAGAAGCCGACGCACAACGCGCCCCGGCCCCTGATATGTGGCAACGATATCTGATGACACCGGCATCAGCTACGGCGGGCCAGCCACCCTTCCAGCCGGCTGACCAAAGCCTCGGCCAGGGCGCTGTCTTCGACCTCATCCACGGCTTCGGCCAGAAACGCCAGCGTCAGCATGTTGGTCGCGTCTTTCTCTGGAACCCCGCGCGAGCGCAGGTAAAACAGCGCAGTCTCGTCAATCGCGCCCGAGGTTGACCCGTGCGAACAGGCCACATCATCGGCATAGATCTCAAGCTCTGGCTTGGCGAGAAACTGGCTGTCATCATCCAAAAGCAGTGATTGGCTGATCTGATAGCCATCGGTCTTCTGAGCCCCTTCCTTGACAAGGATCTTGCCCTGAAAAACGCCGGTCGCGCCGTTGCGCAAGACCTTCTTGAACACCTGACGGCTTTCGCAATTCACTGCGTCATGGGTGACGAAAACCGTGTCGTCGTGATGAAAATCTCCATCCCCGACACAGGCCCCGGCCACATGGGCAACCGCATCGTCGCCCGTCAGTTCGATGACCTGTTCATTGCGCGTCAGCACGCCGTTTACGGTCAGAGTGAAGGATTTGTAGACCGATTCCTGCCCGAGACGCGTGAACATATGCGTGGCAGCACGACGCTCATGATCGCGACCCTGCGCCCGGACATGGTGCAGCGTTCCGTTGTCGGCAATGTCGATCTCTGTGCATTTGTTAAAGCGCGACGCTGCTGGGCCGGTTTCCAATATGGTCGCCTCGGCACCGCTTTCCACGCGGATCACGTGGTGCAGGATCGCGTCAGAGGTTGGCGAAGCGTGACGATAGACCAAGTTGATCGGTTTTGACGCCTTACCGGTCACATGAATGGCCACCCCATCCGCCGCAAAAGCTGTGTTCAACGCAGCCAAAGGTCGTTGCACCGGCACCTGACCACGGGCTTCCAGAACGCCATAAAGGTCCTTGGCCCAGTGGATATCCTTGCAGCAAATATCTTCCAGCCGGTCGATGCTAACACCTTCCAGCGACAGATCATCGGATTCTTCAGCGCTGAAAACGCCATCGATGAATACGATCTTCAAGCTATCGAACTCATCGAAGATCAGCGCCTCGTCATCTGCAAACACGGCCGCGGGCAGCGCGGCGGGCGTGACCAGAGTATCAGGCTGTGTGTATTTCCAATATTCGTCGCGGCGCCCCGGCAGACCTGTTTCCAACACACGGGCCAGCGCATCTTCGCGGGCCGCGCGGGTGCAGCCTGCATCAGGCATGGTCAGCGCGGCCAGCCGCGCCTCGGTTGCGGATTGTTTGACTTCGGGCAAGGCCATCAGTTCACCTCGGCAAGAATGTCGGAATAGCCGTTGTTTTCAACCTCAAGCGCCAGCTCAGGCCCGCCGGTTTTCACGATACGGCCGTCCGCCATGATGTGTACAACATCGGGTTTGATGTGATCCAGCAGGCGCTGATAGTGGGTGATGACCAGGAAACCACGGCCCTCATCGCGCAGCGCGTTCACCCCTTCGGCCACCAGCTTCATCGCATCCACATCAAGGCCCGAGTCGGTCTCATCCATGATGCACATCTTGGGTTCCAGCATCGCCATCTGCAGGATTTCGTTGCGCTTTTTCTCACCGCCCGAGAAGCCCACGTTGACCGGACGCTTCAACATATCGGCGTCGATCTTCAGGGTTTTTGCCTTGGCGCGTACCTCTTTCAGGAAGTCTGCGGCGGACAGCTCTTCCTCCCCGCGCGCTTTGCGCTGGGCGTTCACAGCGGTGCGTAAAAAGGTCATGTTGCCAACGCCCGGAATCTCAACCGGGTATTGGAACGCTAGGAACACGCCTGCGGCAGCGCGCTCCTCGGGTTCCATCTCCAGCAGATCTTCACCGTCCAGCGTGGCCGCGCCTTCGGTGACTTCATAGCCATCCTTGCCCGACAGCACATAGCTGAGCGTCGACTTGCCCGAGCCGTTCGGCCCCATGATCGCATGCACTTTGCCGGCCTCAACCGTCAGGTCCACACCTTTGAGAATTTGCTTGTCTTCTTCTTCAAGCTGTACGTGCAGGTTCTTGATTTCCAGCATGTTTTGTCCTTTTGCGTATCGCAAGGGGTCGCTCGACCCCGAATCTGTTCTAAATTCTGAGAAAGTCGGGATTAACCCACTGATCCTTCAAGGCTGATGGCCACCAATTGCTGGGCTTCCATCGCAAACTCCATCGGCAGCGCCTGCAGGACATCCTTGCAGAAACCATTGACCACAAGGGCCACGGCCTCTTCTTCGTCCATGCCCCGCTGGCGGCAGTAGAACAGCTGATCATCGTCGACCTTCGAGGTCGTCGCCTCGTGTTCCACGCGGCTGGAGTTGTTCTTGACCTCGATATACGGAACCGTATGCGCCCCGCATTTGTCGCCAATGAGCAAGCTGTCACACTGAGTGTAATTGCGGCTTTCTTTGGCTTTCGGGTGCATCGAGACCAGACCACGATAGGTGTTCTGCGCCTTGCCCGCGCTGATGCCCTTGGACACGATACGCGATTTGGTGTTCTTGCCCAGGTGAACCATCTTGGTGCCGGTATCGGCCTGCTGATAGTTGTTGGCGATCGCGATCGAGTAGAATTCACCCTGGCTTTCTTCACCGCGCAGGATGCAGGACGGGTATTTCCAAGTCACGGCTGAGCCGGTTTCTACCTGCGTCCACATCACCTTGGATCGGTCGCCACGGCAATCGGCGCGCTTGGTTACGAAATTGTAGATACCGCCCTTGCCGTTCTCATCGCCGGGGAACCAGTTCTGAACGGTCGAGTACTTCACCTCGGCGTCTTCTTCGACGATGATCTCAACCACGGCGGCGTGCAGCTGTGCGGTGTCACGCTGAGGTGCAGTGCAGCCCTCCAAGTAGCTGACATAGCTGCCTTTATCGGCAATGATCAGGGTGCGTTCGAACTGACCGGTGTTTTCAGCATTGATGCGAAAATAGGTGCTCAGCTCCATTGGGCAGCGCACACCCGGTGGGATGTAGACGAACGAGCCATCCGAGAACACGGCTGAGTTCAACGTGGCATAAAAGTTATCCGAGACCGGAACAACGGTGCCAAGGTATTTCTTGACCAGCTCAGGATGCTCTCTGATCGCCTCAGAGATCGAACAGAAGATGACGCCCGCGGCCTTCAGCTCTTTCTGAAAAGTTGTCCCAACCGAGACGGAGTCAAACACCGCGTCGACAGCAACTTTGCGGCCTTCGGCAGGTGCATCCTCTGCACCTTCTACACCGGCCAGAATCATCTGTTCTTTCAGCGGGATACCCAGCTTTTCGTATGTGGCCAACAGCTTGGGATCGACCTCATCCAAAGACTTGGGTTTTTCCTCCATCGATTTTGGACGGGCATAATAATACTGGTCCTGAAAATCGATCTCGGGGTAGTTGACCATCGCCCATTTCGGCTCATCCATTTTTGTCCAACGCTCGAACGCGGCCAGACGCCATTCGGTCATCCATTCGGGTTCTTCGTTTTTCTCAGAGATCAGCCGCACGATATCGGGGTTCACGCCCTTGGGCGCATATTCCATCTCGATATCGGTGTCCCAGCCGTATTTATAGGTGCTGACCTCGCGCACCGCATCCACGGTTTCCTGATCGACACCTTCTTTTACCTGGGTCTGGTCCAAAGCGGCCATGTCCTTTACTCCGTCAGATCACGCGGCACGCGCGCGATGCTTTTTCTCTTTATCCAGCCACGTTTCAGCGAAACGCAGCACGTTCTCTTTTGTTGTCAGAGGTCCCAGCGACACCCGGATGGCGCTGGCTGCCGTGACCTCATCAAATCCCATCGCAGTCAATACCGCGCTGGCGCGAACCTTACCGCTGGAGCAGGCAGAACCCGCGCTCACCGCAAAACCCGACAAATCCATCTGCATCACCTGGGTTTCGCCTTTCCAACCGGGGGAGACAAAACACAGGGTGTTCGGAAGACGCTTCTGGCCTTTCCCGACAAAAATAGGTGATTTTATATTAGCCTCAAGAGCATTTTCTAGAATATTTCTAAATTCTTCAACCTGCTCCCAAACACCATTGGCCAGATCACGTGCAGCAGCTTCAGCTGCGGCCCCGAACCCCGCGATTCCAATGACATTTTCCGTGCCCGAACGCCGCCCCATTTCCTGCCCGCCGCCCTTGATCTGAGCCGAAAGATCGGTGCCGCGTTTCATGACGACAGCACCGACACCCTT
Organism: Ruegeria sp. YTSA075; assembly: GCF_059610245.1. NCBI lineage: Bacteria > Pseudomonadati > Pseudomonadota > Alphaproteobacteria > Rhodobacterales > Roseobacteraceae > Ruegeria > Ruegeria sp. YTSA075. The sequence continues at coordinate 162,398 of NZ_JBXWNG010000003.1, forward strand.
GGGCCCACCCAGCTTATGGGCCGAGATAAGCGCCATTTGGACGTCCATCCAATTGAACGCGACAGGCAGTTTTCCAAAGGCCTGCGTGGCATCTGTCACGGCAAGACCAGATGGCAGGGTTTGTACGATGCCTGTTTCGGAATTCGCAAGTTGGAGCGTTGCCGTGGAGGGCTCCGCCAACTCAACCAAACCCGATGAGGAAACCGGGATATCTTCATTGATCCATGATCTTACGGCGTCATGCTCAATTGCTGCCCCGTGCAAATCCCGACCGGCAAGCGCCAGCGCGGCCCCTTCGGTAGAGCCAGAGGTAAACACGATATCCGCTCCATCAGCGCCAAACGCGGTGGCGATCTGCGCCCTTGCGCGTTCAATCAGCGCCTTAGCTGCCCGGCCTTCTGCATGCACTGAAGACGGGTTCCCGCAAACCTCCATCGCCGCAACCATTGCGTCCCGTGCCTCGGGCCGCAAAGGGGTAGTGGCGTTATGATCAAGATAGACGCGAGTCATGGATACATCTTTTTTCAGACACTAGGCGCGCATGCGAAGAACCGCAGGCTTATTCATCAACAATCGCAAACAGGCTTGGTACAGCAGGACATGGGGCAAGATCGTTTTTGATCACATCCGACAGGCGGGTCTGATGCAGGAACACATAGACATGCGCGCTCAGACTCTCCCACAGACGGTTGGTCAGCGATTGCGCCCGGCTGCCAGAGGACGCACCCGACGCACCAGCCCCCTTGGACAAGGCGTCAACAGTTTCATCAACGGCCGACAGGACCTCGACAACGCTGATCTCTGAAGCTGGACGTGCCAGACGGTATCCACCGCCCGGGCCACGGACCGACGCCACAAGCTCGGCCCGGCGCAGTTTGACAAACAACTGCTCAAGATAGGGCAGCGAAATGTCCTGACGCTCGGAAATCTCGCCTAGCGTGACCAGCTTATCCGATGGCTGCAATGCGATATCGGCCAACGCAACCATGGCATAGCGACCTTTCGTCGACAGCTTCATTGTCATTCCCTCATGGCAAGATGCGCGCGAAATCATTGACGCCGCCGCCGCCAGTGCGTATCTCCGACGGACAGCGGCAATACGCGCCGCTATTAATTAGAACCGTTCTAAGGTGCCCGACGATTATCGTCAAGTATATCCGGGCTCGAAGAAGAAAAAGACAGGACCAAAGCACACATGCCCGAGGTGATTTTTCCCGGACCCGAAGGCCGTCTGGAAGGCCGCTACCACCCGCAAAAGGAAAAAGACGCTCCGATCGCCATCGTGCTGCACCCGCACCCGCAGTTCGGCGGGACCATGAACAACAAGGTCGTCTATAACCTGCATTACGCGTTCTACAACATGGGCTTTACCGTGTTGCGCTTCAACTTCCGCGGCGTAGGTCGCAGCCAGGGCGAATATGACCAGGGCGTGGGCGAGCTGAGCGATGCGGCATCGGCGCTGGATTACCTGCAGTCGATGAACAATAACTCGAAACACTGCTGGGTGGCAGGGTTCTCATTTGGCGCATGGATCGGGATGCAGCTTTTGATGCGCCGCCCCGAGATCACAGGCTTCATCAGCGTCTCGCCCCCGGCCAATATGTATGATTTCTCGTTCCTAGCACCTTGCCCGTCTTCTGGCCTGATCATCAACGGCTCATCCGACCGCGTTGCGCCGCCGGCAGACACCACATCACTGGTCAACAAACTGCACGAGCAGAAAGGCATAACCATCACCCATACCGAGGTTGAAGGCGCCGATCACTTCTTCCAGGATCGCCACATGGACACGCTGATCACCGATGTCAGTGACTATGTGAAACGCCGCCTGACCGAGACCACGCGCTGATGTCAGACACCATCACAAGCCTCGCTGCCAAATTGGCCGAGGATACGATGAAGGTTATGGATGAAACCGGCGATGATCGATTCTTTGTCGAAGTTGGCGAAGTGCTTGGCGCCGCTTCTCAATCGCTGGAAGAGGCGTTTCTGACTGAAATTCGCGTGCGTCTGGCCGAACGCAAGGCCCGCGCCTTTGTCATCAAACGCCTCAGCACCCACCGCTCCAAAGTGAAAGCCATCGAAAAACAATGACGGATCGACTGTCGGCTCAAATCGCGTTTCTGAAACAGGCCGACAGGTTAAAAACGGTAGAACGCGCCAATGTTCTGCTGGATCAATCGCGCCCCGAAAACTCGGCCGAACACAGCTGGCATCTGGCGCTTTGGGCTTTGGTCATGGCGCCCCTGGCTACGCCAGATGTGTCGATTGATCGGGTCATCCGGATGCTGCTGCTGCATGATCTGGTCGAGATCATTGTGGGCGACCATCCCATCCACCTGGATACCGACTGGCAAGCCGTGGCGGAGGCCGAAGACCGGGCCGCGTCACAGCTCTTTGGTCTATTGCCGCCCGATCAAGCCCAGGAATTCCAGGCCCTCTGGCAGGAATTTGAACGCGATAAGACAGCCGATGCCCGTTTTGCCAAGATACTGGATCGCTGTCAGCCGCTGTTTCAGGTGCTCTGCGCAGATCAGCCTCAGCCAGCACATGTTGAGATAGCACAAGACAATATGGACGGTGGGCGCGTCGCCTATCTTACACACGCGTTTCCTTTGGCCTTCGACCACGCAAAGGCACTGCTGCAAGGCGAGACCGCCGACACAAATGCCTTTACCACCCGGTTGCCGTTCCTAACCGAAGCTGATCAGCTGAAAACCGTCTTGCGCGCCTCACGCCTGATGACATCGGACAGGTTCGAAAACTCGGCCGAGCATTCCTGGCACATCATGCTCTATGCTTGGGTGCTATCGGAACATACCGAAACCGAAGTCTCGGTCGCGCGGGTGCTGCGTATGCTCCTGCTGCATGACATTGTAGAAATCGACGCCGGAGATCACCCCATTCACGGTCACGTGGATCACACGGCACAGGCCGCCGAGGAAGAGGCTGCAGCGCAGCGTCTGTTTGGCCTGCTGCCTGCCCCCCAGAACGCCGAGTTTTCGGATCTGTGGCATGAATTCGAAGCGGCAGAAACTGCGGATGCAGTATTTGCCAAAGCGGTGGACCGCTTCCAAACGCCCATTGCCAATCTGGAAACAGGTGGTGGGTCATGGATCGATTATAACGTCACCTACGCGCAAATCGAAACGCGGGTTCGGCCTGCAATTGAGACTGGCGCGCCTGCTCTATGGCGCTGGCTGCAGCCTCAGTTAGCCGCGTATTTCCAAACCCACGTCCCAGTGGACGCCTGACACGTAACGGAAAAAAGGAGCCCAAAGGCCCCTTTTCCCCCTACCGGATCAGATCGGCGCCTAAATCACGCTACCATCCAACTTTTGAACCATACTGGCTGCATCAGTATCGACGGACCCCCCGCCAGCAAGCCACCCAAGCGCCACAATAAGAAACGCGGCAAGAATCACAGTTTTTGCAAATAAAGTCATAAAATACACTCGGCAACAAAACACCAACTACAGCGCGTATGGTACATGATCTCGCACTTACCTAAAGTCAGGTATACCCGACCTCATAGCCAGCGCCATCACCAGCATGTCTGAATCCGCTTGCCTGCCTTGCTGATTCCGTGCTCAAGCTTGCCCGGCCCATACAAGATTAAGGTTATGACCATGCCCAAAGCCTACCTGATCCTGTTGATTGCGGTTTTTGCAGAAACGGTTGGGACAACGGCATTGCAGGCCAGCCAGCAATTCACGCGGTTTTGGCCATCGGTTCTGGTTGTGATCGGCTACGGGTTTGCATTTTATTTGTTGGGGCTGACACTGAAGTACATGCCAGTGGGCATCGTCTATGCCATCTGGTCCGGCCTGGGTATCTTCTTCATCGCCATTATCGGCTTTGTGGTCTTTGGGCAGAAATTGGACATCTGGGCGATCTTTGGTCTGTCGCTGATTCTGGCCGGAATCTTGATCATTCACCTGTTTTCGAAGACCGCGGGCCACTGAAGGCCGGTTAGGGCTGGTATATTTTGCCGCGCCGCGTTATGCGCGCGGCAACTTCCCGTTCAAAGGCTGACCTCTCATGGACCTGCGCAATATCGCAATCATCGCTCACGTGGACCACGGCAAGACAACGCTGGTGGATGAGCTGCTCAAACAATCCGGCGCGTTCCGGGAAAATCAGGCCGTGGCGGAACGCGCCATGGACAGCAATGATCTGGAACGCGAGCGTGGCATCACCATTCTGGCCAAGGCGACCAGCGTCGAATGGAAAGGCACGCGTATCAACATCGTCGACACCCCCGGCCACGCCGATTTCGGTGGAGAAGTCGAGCGCATCCTCAGCATGGTGGACGGTGTCGTCCTGCTGGTTGACGCGGCTGAAGGCCCGATGCCGCAGACCAAATTCGTGACCTCCAAGGCGCTGGCTTTGGGCTTGCGCCCGATTGTGGTGCTGAACAAGGTCGATAAACCGGATGCCGAACCGGATCGCGCGCTGGATGAGTGTTTCGATCTGTTCGCGAACCTGGGCGCTGATGATGATCAGCTGGATTTCCCATCCATGTATGCCTCGGGCCGCTCCGGCTGGGCCGACATGGAACTCGACGGGCCGCGCAAAGACCTGACCGCACTGTTCGACCTGATCGTCGATCACGTCCCGGCCCCAAAGCAAGCCGAAAAGAAAGACGAACCTTTCCGCATGCTGGCCACCACGTTGGGCAGCGACCCCTTTATTGGCCGCATCCTGACGGGCCGTGTGGAAAGCGGCACTCTGAAAGCAGGCGACAGCCTCAAGGCGCTCAGCCGCGACGGAACGCTGATCGAGAACTTCCGCGCATCGAAAATCCTGGCGTTCCGCGGTCTTGCGCAACAGCCTATAGACGTGGCCGAGGCCGGTGACATCGTCACCATCGCCGGGATGAGCAAAGCCACCGTTGCCGACTCGCTGGTCGCGCCACAGGTTGAAGAAGCCCTGCCCGCTCAACCCATCGACCCGCCGACCATCACGGTGACCTTCGGCATCAACGACTCGCCCCTGGCCGGTCGTGACGGCAAAAAGGTCCAGTCTCGCGTGATCCGCGACCGTCTGATGAAAGAAGCGGAGTCGAACGTTGCGATCCGTATCACCGACACTCCGGGTGGCGAGGCGTTCGAAGTGGCTGGTCGTGGCGAATTGCAGATGGGCGTTTTGATCGAAAACATGCGCCGTGAAGGGTTCGAACTCAGCATCTCACGCCCGCAGGTTCTGTTCCGCGAGGAAGATGGCCAGCGCCTGGAACCGGTCGAAGAAGTGACTATTGACGTGGATGACGAATATTCGGGCTCGGTCATCGAAAAGATCACCGGCGCCCGCAAAGGTGAACTGGTCGAGATGCGCCCGGCAGGTGCAGGCAAGACCCGTATCATAGCCCATGTCCCATCGCGCGGATTGATCGGTTATCACGGTGAGTTCCTGACCGACACGCGCGGCACAGGCGTTCTGAACCGCGTGTTCCATGACTGGGCCCCGCACAAGGGCCAGATTCCGGGCCGTCGCGCCGGCGTCCTGATCTCGATGGAGAAAGGTCAGGCCGTCGCTTATGCGTTGTGGAATCTCGAAGAACGTGGCCGCATGTTTGTGGGCCCACAGGCCGAAGTTTACCAAGGCATGGTAATCGGTGAGCATTCGCGTGACAATGATCTGGAAGTGAACCCGCTGAAAGGCAAAAAGCTGACCAATGTTCGCGCCAGTGGCTCGGATGATGCAGTGCGCCTGACACCACATGTTCAGTTCTCGCTGGAAGAGGCGATTGCCTATATCGATGATGACGAACTGGTCGAGGTGACACCAAGCGTTGTACGCCTACGCAAGCGCTATCTTGACCCGCACGAGCGCAAAAGAATGGCGAAATCCGCCTAAATTGTGGCAAAGTCAGGGTTTCAAAATCAGAAACAATGACGCGAGTGTGACATTTTTTCATCCATCGCAAAAATGGTGAATTGGGGCTGATTTGACCTAAGGTCAGGTTTAGCCCCTGTTTTTCATCATCAATCAACTTTAGGTAATGCTCAAGTTGATACTTTCACCACAAGTCCCTCTTGTAAATTCGGCCTAACAAAGGTGTATTCACGGCCAAAGTGTGACGTCGTTCATATAAAGCACGTTTTGATTGGTGCATAAGATCGACGCAGTTGGTAATGAGTTTTGAGGAGTAGCGCTATGCGCATTAAACCCCGTTTGTTTTCCGTCGTTTTTGCATCCGCAACAGCATCTTTGCTGACAGTTGGACCTAGCTTTTCCGATGGCACCTGCTCGGTGCGTACCGCCAAACAATCCGTGTCAACCGAGACGCTTTGCGCCTGTAACGTCGTCGATGCACGGATGCTGCGCTACATTCAGCGCCGCGCAGATTTCGAAGATATTCTGTCCCGCACTCTTCAGGCCTGCCCGGCTTTTGCAGCAGTTCTGACCGACTTCCCGACGGCATCGATCACAAATCCTCAGCGCACGGGTGATGGCCCCGCTGATGAGAACGGTGGTGGTTCTGGTTCCGGTGGCGGTTCCAGTTCGGGCGGCGGCTCAAGTTCGGGTGGCGGTTCCAGCTCGGGCGGCGGCTTAAGCTCGGGTGGCGGTTCCAGTTCGGGTGGCGGTTCCAGCTCCGGCGGCGGCTCAAGCTCGGGTGGCGGTTCCAGCTCCGGCGGCGGTTCCAGCTCGGGCGGCGGCTCGGGTGATGGCGGTGGCACCGGTGGTGGCTCGGGCGATGGTGGCGGCTCGGGCGACGGTGGCGGCTCAGGCGACGGTGGCGGCTCAGGCGACGGTGGCGGCTCAGGCGACGGTGGCGGCTCGGGCGACGGTGGCGGCTCAGGCGACGGTGGCGGCTCAGGCGACGGTGGCGGCTCAGGCGACGGTGGCGGCTCGGGCGACGGTGGCGGCTCGGGTGGCGGCAATGGCGATGTCGGTGCGACCGGCACAACCAACGACCCTTCCCCAAACGCCAACGTCTAAGGCAGATACAAAAAACCAGCAGCGTTAGCGGCTGCTGGTGTTCGTTACTACCAACATCTGAACGCGTTTAGCTGCTTCCGTAGACACCAACCCAACGACGCGGTTGTTTGGGGTCCTGCATGCGAAGGAAGAGATATCGTGTCGACGCCCAAGGCTTAATGCGGTTTGTCAGGTTATCCAAAACCAGATCACCGCTGTCAGAACGATATACCAACACCGCATGAGAGTTACGGCGTGTATCCAACACCGTTGCGATCAGAAGCTTTCTGGGGTCAATCCCCGCGGCGATCAGATCGCGTTTTTTCAGAAGGGCGAAATCTTCGCAATCACCACCCCGCGACGTAGGAAGCGCCCAACGTTCACGGGTCTTATATTGTGATTGATCGGTTACCTCGCGAATCGTCGCGTTGACATGGCGGTTCACACGCTGGACGATCTGCATTTCCTGCTGGCTGGTCAACGTGCCGGACCGCTTGGTGGCACATGCCCAATCATACTGACGGCACAATTGCCGCGCACCGGATGGCGGAGGAGAGGCTGAAACGATTGTGATAAACGCACCCTCAGAGGCATTTGCCGCAGGCGTCGCCCCGAGAGAGCCAAGCAGAATCGCAGCAGCACAAAGAAAATGCCCCGAGGCCGAAGTGGCGCGCCCCAAGACAGGCATGAGTTTCGTGCCGATCGATTTCATTCCTGATCCCCAATCCGTGTTCAACCATGCGATTGCCGTCAAACCGGACTCTGCCCTGTTTTCAGAAAATATCCGTAAACATGGCCCGTGATGCAATCATGGATGAATGTGGCGGCGAAAAAGGGCGGAATTTCGTCACTTACTATGACAAAGTTGGGCAAGAATTGGGGTCAGATTGCCACAATTATAACGGGAATATTGAACCTCAACCTTAGGTGATCAGGTTAAGGTTCTGTAATTAAACACATTTACTTAGAATATGATGCGCGGCGCGGAAGGTCTCAATCTCATCCTTCGCGCCTTGGCTGTTTTTCGCTTATAGCTATGGGCTTGCGCGACGCTGATCACAGCAAGTGATTCTCACTCGGTGATCTCGACAACAACCAGTTCACGCTCACTTGCTCCACGCGCGCGATTCAAAGCCGCCTGATAGTCGTCTGAGTTATAACACTCAACCGCCGCTTCGACCGATGGAAAGCGCGCAACGACATTGCGGGGGCGTTCTTTTCCTTCCAGCTGAACATAGCGCGCCGCACGTGCGATGAACTCACCGCCATGTTTTGCAATCGCGGGCCCTGCCAATTCGGCATATTTCCCATAGGCGTCCGCGTCGGTCACAGTCACATGTGCAATCCAAAGTGCAGCCATCTCATCCTCCCAATACCTGCTCGGCGGCCTTGATTGCGGCGTCAGAGTTCGTGGTGTCCTTACCACCGCCCTGCGCCATGTCCGGGCGCCCGCCACCGCCCTTACCTCCCAATTCGACAACGGCCGCTTTGACCAGGTCTACCGCGGAGACTTTGCCGGTCAGATCAGCGGTAATACCGGCAGCCACCGCCGCCTTACCGCCGGTATCCGCAATCAGCAGAACCGCACCCGAGCCAAGACGCGCTTTGTGCTCGTCAATCAAAGTTGGCAAGTCCTTGCCCGACACTCCGCGGAGAACCTGCGCCAGAAAGCTGACCCCGTTCACATCACGGGCCTCGGCCCCACTTCCCTGACCCGCGCCACCAGCCATCGCCAGATCGCGGCGCAACTGCGCAACTTCGTTTTGCAAGGCTTTCCGCTCATCCAGCAAGGATTTCACGCGCGCGACGACATCATCCGACTGCGCCTTTAACTCCAGCGCAACTTGTGAAAGCCGCTGATCCTGCCCGGACAGATAGCGGAACGCCTCATCCCCGGTCAGCGCCTCGATGCGGCGGACACCGGCACTGCTGGCGCTGTCGCCCAGCACCACAAAGGTTCCGATATCGCCGGTTTGGCGCACATGGGTGCCACCGCAAAGTTCAATCGACCACGTCTCACCATCCTGGCCCTTGCCAGTTGGCGCTTTGCCCATCGACACAACGCGCACTTCGTCGCCGTATTTCTCGCCAAACAGGGCCTGAGCACCCAATCCACGCGCGTCATCCGGCGTCATGATCCGGGTCTCAACGGTTGAGTTCTGGCGGATGAAGTCGTTCACCTCGCGCTCAACCTTTTGAATTTCCTCAGACGTCAACGCCTTTGAGTGGCTGAAATCGAACCGCAAGCGATCCGCGGCATTCAAGGACCCACGCTGCGCCACATGATCACCCAGCGTTTCGCGTAAGGCTTCATGCAGCAGGTGTGTCGCCGAGTGGTTGGCCCTGATCGAGGACCGGCGCGCGTGATCCACCTCAAGCTCGACCGCATCGCCCTTGGACAGCACGCCGCGCTCTACGGTCACCTTGTGCGCATAGACTTTACCATCCGCGAACTTCTTAGTGTCTTCCACGCGCGAGACATCTTCGCGTTCTTCCAAACGTCTAATCTCACCCATATCTCCAACCTGACCGCCGGCCTCACCGTAGAACGGAGTCTGGTTCACTACGACCCAGCCGGTACCACCCTGGTCGATTTTGTCGACCAAAGCACCATCAACGATCAACGCCGCGATCTGCCCTTCAGCCTTTTCGGTGTCATAGCCCAAGAAATCGGTTGCGCCAGCGGTATCGAGCACATCGAACCACACCGCCTGATCCGCCGCCTCACCCGAGCCGGCCCAGGCTGCACGGGCCTTAGCCTTTTGTTCGGCCATGGCTGCATCGAAGCCACCAGTATCCACGGTCCTGCCCTTCTCGCGCAGCGCGTCCTGCGTCAGGTCCAGTGGGAAACCGTAAGTGTCATACAGCTTGAAAGCGGCATCGCCCGGCAAGGCCGCGCCTTCGGGCAGGCCCGCCACTTCGTCATCCAGCAGTTTCAGACCACGGTCCAGTGTTTGCTTGAAACGGGTTTCTTCCAGTAACAGGGTTTCTTCGATCAGCGGCTGCGCCTGTCCCAACTCGGAGTATTGCGCGCCCATCAACTGCACCAATGATGGCACCAGACGGTGCATAACCGGATCTTTCGCACCCAGCAGATGCGCGTGCCGCATGGCCCGGCGCATGATGCGGCGCAGCACATAACCACGACCGTCATTGGAGGGCATGACCCCATCCGCGATCAGGAATGAGGTCGAGCGCAGGTGATCCGCGATCACCCGATGATGCACGTTCTGATCGCCATACGGATCAACACCCGTTGCATCTGCCGAGGCTTCGATCAGGGTTTTGAACAGGTCAGTGTCGTAGTTGTCGTGGCTGCCTTGCAGCAACGCGCCGATCCGTTCCAAACCCATGCCCGTATCGATCGACTGCATGTCGAGCTCGACCATCGAGCCATCCTCGAACTGTTCGTTCTGCATGAAAACGATGTTCCAGATTTCAATAAAACGATCACCGTCTTCCTCTGGCGATCCCGGAGGGCCGCCCCAGATGTGATCGCCGTGATCATAGAAAATCTCGGTGCACGGACCACAGGGGCCGGTTGGGCCCATTTGCCAGAAATTATCACTGGTAGCGATGCGGATGATCCGGTCTTCGGGCACACCGACCTTTTTCCAGATCTCAAACGCCTCATCATCCGTGTGATAAACCGTTGTCAGCAAACGGTTCTTGTCAATGCCGAATTCCTTGGTGATCAGTTCCCATGCAAAGGGGATAGCCTCAGGTTTGAAGTAGTCTCCAAACGAGAAGTTCCCCAGCATCTCGAAAAACGTATGGTGGCGTGCTGTGTAACCCACGTTGTCCAGATCGTTATGCTTGCCCCCGGCGCGAACGCATTTCTGTGCCGTGGTGGCGCGCTGGTAGTCACGGGTTTCAACGCCGGTGAACAGGTTCTTGAACTGCACCATGCCCGAATTCACGAACATCAGCGTCGGGTCGTTACGCGGCACCAGAGGGCTGGATGCCACCACTTCGTGCCCTTGCTTGGCGAAATAGTTCAGAAAGGTCGATCGGATATCGTTCAGCGTGGGCATTTGGGCTCTCTCGGCGCGCAATCAGAAGGGTCTGCGCAGGTTTACCGCCGCACCTAAGGAGTGTCCACAGCATAGGCTGCCCGAAAACGAAACAAGGCGGCCCCGTTTGACCGCCCTGTCCTGTCTGTTCTCAGCCCATCAAGGTGCCGGAGGGTATCACCTGTTGCCTCTCACGCGGTTTTTCAAGCTTCGAGGATATCATCATCCTCGGCCGCGCCCGGTGGCATGTCGAAATCCAGACCATGGGCTGCGCGAATCTTGTCTTCGATCTGCAGCGCGATCTGGCTGTGATCTCGCAGATATTGCTTGGCGTTTTCACGCCCCTGCCCGATGCGCTCATCGCCATAGCTGAACCAGGACCCTGATTTTTCAACCACACCAGCCTTCACACCCAGATCGAGCAGTTCGCCCATCTTGCTGATGCCTTCGCCATACATGATGTCGAATTCCACCTGCTTGAATGGCGGTGCCACCTTGTTTTTCACTACCTTGACGCGGGTCTGGTTGCCCACCACCTCGTCACGATCCTTAATCGCGCCAATGCGGCGAATATCCAGACGGACCGAGCTGTAGAACTTCAGCGCATTACCACCGGTCGTGGTTTCCGGGCTGCCGAACATAACGCCGATCTTCATCCTGATCTGGTTGATGAAGATGACCATGCAGTTTGAACGGCTGATCGAGCCGGTCAGTTTGCGCATTGCCTGGCTCATCAGACGGGCCTGCACGCCGACACTGCTGTCGCCCATGTCACCTTCCAATTCGGATTTCGGCGTCAGCGCCGCCACCGAGTCGACCACGACCATGTTCACCGCGCCCGACCGCACCAGCGTATCGGTAATCTCAAGCGCTTGTTCTCCGGTATCAGGCTGCGAGATCAGCAGCTCATCCAGATCAACACCCAGCTTGCGGGCATATTGCGGGTCCAGCGCATGTTCTGCATCCACGAACGCACAAACACCCCCGCGTTTTTGCTGTTCAGCAATGCAATGCAGCGTCAGCGTGGTTTTACCGGAGCTTTCAGGCCCGTAAATCTCGACAATTCGGCCCATTGGCAGACCGCCAATCCCCAGCGCAATATCCAGCCCCAGCGAACCGGTCGAGCTTGCTTCGATATCCTGCGTGGCACCTTCGCCCAGCTTCATGATCGAACCTTTGCCGAACTGCCGTTCGATCTGGGCCAGCGCGCTATCGAGCGCCTTTTGCTTGTCTGCGTTTTTCTTATCGCTCATCGTCAGAAGATCCGCCATTGTCCTGTCGCCTTCCCTTTTGTCACACCCTTTGCCGGGCGGCAATCGCTGCTTTGTTCGCCTCTTGTTCCTTATGGGACCAAAAAGAGAACATTTCAACTAAAACTTACGGAACTTACTCTTCGGCAATTGTGTTAAAGAGTGGTTTACGACAATCTGCACAGGTAAGCGTTGGTGGCATGGGATCGATAAATGCTTGTTTTCTATAAAGAACGCCTTGCGTTTTTATCTGTTCCAAAGACCGGCAGTACGGCCTATCACACAGCACTTGGCCCGCGTGCGGATCTGGTGATCACGGGCCCACCCGAACTGAAACACGCCCCAGTACGGCGGTTTGATCGCTTTTTCCAAAATATGTACCGAAAGATGTATGACACCGAGATGGAGATCATGGCAGTTGTACGCGAACCCATCGACTGGTTAGGGAGCTGGTATCGCTTTCGCGGCCGCGATGACCGTATCGGACATCCACATTCAACCCATGATCTGAGCTTCGATGAGTTTGTACGCGCCTATATGCAAAACCCACGCCCGGAATTTGCGGATGTGGGCAGCCAGAACCAATTCTTTCGCACCCGCAACAATGGCGTCGGTGCGAGGCATGTATTTAAATATGAAAACCAGGACAGGATCCTGGATTTCCTGCAGAACCGGCTGCAGATGGATATCACCCTGCACCGCGAAAACGTTTCGCCTACCCGGGATACATCGCTGACATCTGAAACCGAGAACATGTTCCGTAAAATACATGCCGAAGAATTTGCGACCCATGACGCAGCGCTTTAGGCGCGTCAGTTAAGCTTTTCGAACACCGCTTCGGTCAGTTGGTTCAACGAGAACGGCTTGGGTAGGAAGGTCGAATTGGCGATCTGCGGCCCGGAATCGCCAAACGCGCCTTCGGTATAACCGGACACAAAGACGACCCGGGCATCGGGCCGGATTTCCAGCGCCTTGCTGACCCAGGTCGGGCCATCCATGCCCGGCATCACCACATCGGTTACAAAAACATCCACGACCAAATCAGGGTCGTCTAATATACTCAGGGCATCCTCGCCAGATTCCGCCTCGAGCACGGTGTAGCCTTTTAGGCGCAACGCGCGGGTTGCAAAAGCGCGCACCGGGGCCTCGTCTTCGACCAGCAGCACCACACCTTCGCCCTGACGTGTGGTTTGTGGAGCCTGTTGAGCTTCCGCGGTCACTTCAGGTGCGGCGGCGGTTTTGCAGACCGGGAGCAATAGCGTGAAATTCGTCCCGCGCCCGACCACGCTGTCGACAAAGATGAAGCCGCCGGTCTGCTTTACGATGCCATAGACGGTCGACAGGCCCAGCCCGGTCCCCTCGCCGGTGCGTTTGGTCGTGTAAAACGGCTCGAATACTTTCTGCAGCTTGTCGGCGGGTATTCCGATGCCGCCATCCTTGACCTTGACGGTGACATATTCGCCCGGCTCAACCGTGGCCCTGTCCCGAACCAGCGGGCTTGTCAGGGTAAGTATTTCGGTCTCGATCCGGATCTCTCCGCCTTCGGGCATCGCATCGCGGGCATTGACCACCAGATTCATCAGCACTTGTTCAAGCTGGCGCTTATCGGCGCGAACAGGTTTGAGCACTGGATCATGGCTGAGCGTCAGATGCACCTTTTCCCCGACCAGACGGTTCAAAAGGTGGATCAGATCCGAGATCGTATCCCGCAAATCCAGCACCTCGGGGCGCAAGGTCTGTTTGCGGGAAAAGGCCAGAAGCTGGCTGACCAGTGCCGCCGCCCGGTTGGCGTTCTGATTAATCTGCACCAGATCGGCATAGTCAGGATCATTCTGATCGTGCCGCAGCAACAACAGGTCGCAATGGCCTGAGATGGCGGTCAGCAGGTTGTTGAAATCATGCGCAACACCGCCTGCCAACTGGCCAACGGCCTGCATCTTTTGCCCCTGTACAAACTGCGCCTCAAGCGTTTTTAACTCGGTCGCGTCGTTCAGAACCGCGATCAAGCACACCTGCCCGTCTTTTACGACACGGCTGAGTGTAACCTGCACAAAGACCTCTTTGTCATCACGGCTGAGCCGCAGAAATTCGGACCGATGTGCCTCTTCTTCCGCCGCCGTTCGCTGCAACCAGTCCAACACGGGATGGTTCAGCCCTTGCATGATCGTGCTGATGTTGCTGTTGGTCAGTTCCCCGCCGCCCAGCAACTTCAACGCCAGCCGATTGGCCTGCAGAATGGTGCCATCAGGAGAGAGATATAAAAGCGGCACAGGAAGATCGTTGAAATGCGTCCTAATCCCCTGTGTAGGAGAGACCGCGAGCGGAACCAGCGCCAGATTGCGCCCGGTGCTCGAGCTGGACAACTCAGTCACCACCGCGGTTTGTTCACCGGTTTTAGTACAAAGCCGCCTGACATCACTCTGCTCGTCACCACCTTGGGACAACACCTGATCCATCGTTTTCGGAAGAAAGCCCAAGAAACTCTCGGCCGCGCGGTTCAGGCCCAATACATCGCCGTGTCGCCCTTCGGTCAGAACCGGCAACGCCAGACTGTCCCAGGGCCCGTTTTCCTCAAACCGAAAACGCCAACACAACAGCCCATCACAAAGCCGGAAGACCGATACCGGGACTGTCGTATCGAGTGTCACCACATCCTCATGCGCCCGTCCTTGCGATTGCGCCCGCGATTGCAGACGCAACAGGATCGCCGCCGGGTTGGCGAAGACGGGGCGCAGACAGTGAGTCAGGGCCTCGCCTGGCGTCGCGCGAAACCGTCTGTAAGCCGCCGCATTCGCAACCAGGATATCGCCTTCTGCATTGGCAATCAGACAGGGAAAAGTATCCTGCTGTGCAAAGGCTGCCATCACAGCGGTCGATCTGCTCACAGACCGGTTGTTCAGCGCTGATCGAAACACCGCAATCAATGTAACCACCGCCAGCGATCCGCCAGAAACCCAAAGCCCCATTGCCCAATCCGGGGATATAAAATCGGTGCTGGGCGCTAAGATCAATGCAAGCGCTAGCAGGGCCAGAGTGGCGACACGTTGTGTGGAAAGGGCGGTATCTGGGCGTGGTTGATAGGAAAAATCTGCAGTATCAGACATCAATGGCTCGGTCAAAGGGACGTTGGGGTATCTCGAACTTAAATTGGTTAAAACCCGCTTAACAAATTCGGTCGGGCGAACCTCTACCTAAAGTTGCTAGAACCGGACCTACTACCGCGTCAAGTGTGCCGTAAAGAAACCATCCACACCGTGTGTTACCCGCCACGATCTGCGCAAAATTTGCTGCCAGTTGAGGTTGGACCGCAAGAAGGCCTCGACAATGTCACCATTCTCACAGTCAAGCATCGAACAAGTGGCATAGGCCAGAACACCATCGCGCTGCACAAACCGCTGAATATCGGTCAGAATTTGGGCCTGAATACCCGTCAATTCGTGCAAGCGTTCCCTGGTCAGGGCCCATTTGCCCGCCGGAGCGCGCCGCCATGACCCGCTGCCAGAGCACGGGGCATCGGCAAGTACGATGTCAAATGGCCCATGCCTTGCCAGATCTTCAGAACTGAGCAAGGTGATGTCAGCCCCCGCCCGCTCTGCCCGTTTGGGCAAATCCCGCATACGGCCCGCATTCACGTCATGGGCGAACACGGCGACATCCTTATGCGCGGCCAGGGCCAGCGCTTTGCCGCCGCCACCTGCGCAATAATCCAGAACACGCATCCCCGACTGCACATCCAGCGCTGCAACAACGGCCTGGCTTGCAGCATCCTGCAATTCGACCAACCCATCGGTATAGGCACGGCTTTGCGCGATCTTGCGCACACCGTCTGTGACCTCGAGCGCTGTTTCACAAATTGGATGCGGGATTGCGGTGATGCCATCCGCCGCCAAGGCTTCGGTCGCCAACGCAAGATCGGCTTTCAGAAGGTTCACGCGCAGATGAACCGGCGCGCGGCTCTGCAAAGCCTCTGCTGCGGCTTCCGCGTCCGCCCCCAACGAGGCAGAAAACTGCGGCCATAGCCATTCAGGAACATCCAACCGTTCGGCATCAGAGGCAAACGCGCGGGCGGTTTCGGAGGCACTCAGAAGTGACGGAGTATACCTGTCGCCCGTAAAGACGGCCTGAAGATCACCACCCCGCGCCCGAACCGCACCAATCATCAGACCGCGCCCGGTACACGCGCCACCAAGCGCGGCAAAAGATCGCCTACACCGCAGCGTATCGAACACGTGATCCCGAACCGCCGCACGATCCTTGGACCCTGCAAACCGACTGCGGCGCGCCCAGCCGGTTAGGGATTTTTCAACGGGTGCTCCGCCCAGTATCTCATCCAGGATCTCGATCGAGGCCTGAACGCGCGCCGCAGGTGTCATATCTGGTCCTGCTGCCTTACATCACCCGATAGTTCGGGCTTTCGCGGGTGATCTGAACGTCATGTACATGACTTTCTTTCAGACCTGCCCCGGTGATTTTCACAAAGTTGCAGTTCCTGCGCATCTCTTCGACCGTTGCGCAGCCGGTATAGCCCATGGCCGCACGCAGACCGCCAACCAACTGGTGCACCACTGCCCCGGCTGATCCTTTGTACGGCACCTGCCCTTCGATCCCTTCGGGCACCAGCTTGTCATTTGCTGCATCCTTCTGGAAATAGCGATCCGCCGAACCACGCGCCATCGCGCCCAGGCTGCCCATGCCGCGATAGGATTTGAAGGACCGGCCCTGGTACAGGATCACCTCGCCCGGGCTTTCATCGGTGCCAGCGATCATCGAACCGACCATGGCGCAGGAGGCCCCTGCCGCAATGGCCTTGGCAAAATCGCCCGAAAACTTGATACCGCCATCGGCGATCACCGGAACGTCGCCAGCTGCTGCCGCGCAATCCATGATCGCGGTTAGCTGAGGCACACCAACGCCTGCCACCATCCGCGTGGTACAGATCGAGCCCGGCCCGATGCCCACCTTGATCGCATCTGCACCTGCGTCGATCAGCGCTTTGGTCGCCTCGGAGGTGGCCACATTCCCCGCAATGATCTGCACTTCATTCGACAGCGTCTTGGCCCGCTTCACCGCATCCAGAACGCCCTGCGAATGGCCATGCGCGGTATCAACCACGATGATGTCGACACCAGAATCGACCAGTTGTTCCGACCGTTCAAACCCGGCATCCCCAACTGAAGTTGCAGCAGCAACCCGAAGACGACCCAATCGATCTTTGCATGCGGTGGGGTTCAGCACAGCCTGCTCACTGTCTTTCAGTGTCAACAGGCCGGTCAGCTTGCCTTCAGCATCAACGACCAGCAGTTTTTCGATCCGGCGCGCGCGCATCAGGCTTTTGGCTTCTTCGCGATCTGCAGGCTCTTTCAGCATCGCCAGATTGTCCGATGTCATCATTGCCTTAATTGGCGTATCGTCCGAAGTCGCGAAACGCATATCCCTATTGGTGACGATGCCAACAACGCGGCCATCTTCTTCCACCACGGGAAAACCAGTGAAGTTGTATCGCTCGACCAGAGCCTTGGCATCCGCCAGCGTCTGATCCGCCCGCAACGTCACAGGGTTGTAAACAATCCCGGATTCGAACCGTTTGACTCGACGGATCTCGCGGGCCTGTTCCTCGACCGAGAGGTTCTTATGCACCACACCAATGCCG
Source organism: Ruegeria sp. YTSA075 (assembly GCF_059610245.1). Taxonomy (NCBI): domain Bacteria; kingdom Pseudomonadati; phylum Pseudomonadota; class Alphaproteobacteria; order Rhodobacterales; family Roseobacteraceae; genus Ruegeria; species Ruegeria sp. YTSA075. The sequence goes on from NZ_JBXWNG010000003.1 coordinate 180,235, forward strand.
CCAGCCTGCGCCATGGCAATGGCCATGCGCGCCTCGGTCACGGTGTCCATTGCCGAACTCAGCAGCGGGATGTTCATGGTAATCTCACGCGTTACACGTGTGGTCGTATCTGCGGTGGCCGGCAGCACAGAAGATGCGCCCGGAACAAGAAGAACGTCGTCGAAGGTAAGTGCCTCACGAATCTGCATCTGATCACCCCATGCAAAAGCCCGTTTGGCGGTGACCCTATTGCATGGATCAACCCCAAGGAAAAGCCCCTGAACCCAAGTTGTTGCAAAAGCGAGGCAACAGTGCGCCCTAAAACGACGCTTGTTGTTGAAAACCTGCCGCTGAATGGCCTTTCCCTTTGCGTATAAACCCATATGTTCCCCGGCAAACGCGAATACAAAGGCAGGCCATTCATGACCACAGACCCTCTTGTCGTCTTCACCCCATCCGGCAAACGCGGGCATTTTCCCGTTGGCACCCCAATTCTGACCGCCGCACGGCAGTTAGGTGTGGATCTGGATTCGGTCTGCGGCGGGCGCGGCATCTGTTCGAAATGCCAAATCACGCCCAGCTATGGTGAGTTTTCCAAACACGGCGTAACCGTGAACGACGGCGCGCTGAGTGAATGGAACGCGGTCGAGCAGCGTTATGACGACAAGCGGGGGCTAAAACCAGGTCGCCGTCTGGGCTGTCAGGCCACCGTGCAGGGTGACGTCGTGATCGACGTGCCTCCGGAAAGCCAGGTACATCGACAAGTGGTGCGCAAAGCGGCCACTGCGCGCGCCATCACCATGGATCCGGCAACGCGTCTGTACTTCGTTGCCGTAGAAGAACCCGATATGCATTCGCCCACCGGTGATCTGGAACGGCTCGAACGCGCCCTGCGTGATCAGTGGCAGATCGACGCCATCACCGCCGATCTGTCGCTGCTGTCCAAGCTGCAACCCGTTCTGCGCAAAGGGAAATGGGAGGTCACGGTCGCCATCCACAAAGGCCACAATGACACTGTCGCGCGGGTTGTCGAAATCTGGCCGGGCCTGCACGAAGGCGGGCTTTATGGTCTGGCCATCGACCTTGGTTCAACCACCATCGCGGCCCATCTGACCGATCTGGATACGGGTGAGGTCAAGACATCCTCGGGCCTGATGAACCCCCAAATCCGCTTCGGCGAAGACCTCATGAGCCGCGTCTCCTATGCCATGATGAACCCTGGCGGCGATCAGGAGATGACCAAAGCGGTGCGCGAGGCGATCAACGATCTAACCACCTCAATCGCGGAAGAGGCCGGAATTGATGCCGCCCTGATCGTGGAAACTGTATTCGTCAGCAACCCGGTCATGCATCACCTTTTGCTAGGCCTTGATCCGGTCGAACTGGGGCAAGCCCCATTTGCGCTGGCGACATCTGAGTCGATGTCCCTGCCCGCGCATGAGATGGGCCTGACCAACATGAACCCACGCGCGCAGGTCTATATCCTACCTTGCATCGCAGGCCATGTGGGTGCGGACTGCGCCGCTGTGGCCCTGTCGGAAGAGCCCGGCAAATCCGAAGATCTGGTACTGATCGTCGACGTGGGTACAAACGCAGAAATCCTGCTGGGCAATACCAGCCGCGTTCTGGCCTGTTCCTCGCCCACCGGCCCAGCCTTTGAGGGTGCACAGATCAGTTCCGGCCAGCGGGCCGCCCCCGGCGCCATCGAACGGATCGAGATCGACCCTGTCACCAAAGAACCCCGCTTTCGTGTCATTGGGTCCGAGAAATGGTCGGATGAGGATGGGTTTGACGTCGATATTGCCACCACCGGCATTACTGGCATCTGCGGGTCCGGCATTATCGAAGCGGTCGCTGAAATGCGTATCGCGGGCCTGCTGGATGAAAGCGGGCTAATCGGCTCGGCCGAGCAAACCGGCACGTCGCGCAACGTGCCCGAGGGTCGCACCCATTCCTACCTGATACATGATGCCAGCGCGGATGGCGGCCCGCGGATCACCGTGACACAAGGCGACATCCGCGCCATCCAACTGGCCAAATCCGCACTCTATGCCGGGGCGCGGCTGTTGATGGACGAAATGGAGGTTGACCGTGTGGATCGTGTTGTCCTCGCAGGCGCATTTGGCGCGCATATCTCGACCAAACATGCGATGGTTCTGGGCATGATCCCGGATGCACCGCTGGACAAAGTGTCCAGCGCTGGCAACGCCGCAGGCACCGGTGCCCGGATTGCCCTGTGCAACATCGGTGCGCGGGCCGAAATCGAGCGCGTGGTGCGCGAAATCACCAAGGTCGAAACCGCCATCGAGCCGAAGTTCCAAGACCATTTCGTCGCCGCCAACGCGATCCCACACAAAACCGATCCGTTCCCAGAACTGGCTAAGGTCGTCACCCTGCCCGCGCCTTCGTTCAATACGGGCGGTGGCGATTCCGACGCTGGCGGAGGTCGGCGCCGTCGTCGCAGGGGGTAACCGGGTCAGAAAAGACAGGCTGTGGTTCACAAACAGAGTCGCGGCCTCTCAGACCTAACCAAAGCCGCCCAAGGCGGCACCAACTTATTGATCTTGAACGTGAAAGTCTGGAGCGGGTAGCGGGAATCGAACCCGCGCGTTCAGCTTGGGAAGCTGACAGGCTACCATTACATCATACCCGCCGCGCAGATGTGGATAGCACCCCCTTTGTCCGGGGTTCAAGAGGGATCATGTCTGGCCAGGATCTACTTGGTCAGATCCTGTGCCAGCATCAGCGCGTTATTGTCTGGATCGAAAAAGGTCGCGGTGCTGACCATACCTTCGATGGTTTCGGTCTCGCCATCGAACCGTACACCTGCTGTTTCCAACGCCTTGCGAGCCTCTGAAATATTGGCCACGCCAAAGACAGGTACGCAATTACCGGGATTGGGGTCTGCCTGCTCTCCCAAACCCAGGGTTACACCTTTGGTATTGGTCTGCACTTCGCTCCAGCCCGCTTCGTCCATGTGATAGACGAGCTCAAAACCCAGGTTATCGCGATACCATTTCGCACTTGCGTGGCGGTCACGGACAGAAAGGGCCAGAGTGATCGTATCATCAAGGGAAACGCGGGCCATATGCTTTACCTTTTTCTATAAATCTAGTAACTATACTTTATGGACATTATGACACTTGTCAACCTGACATCGCGGGCTTGGTCGCTCAACATACTGGCGTTGTTGGATGCGGGTACGCCGGGACGTCAGGCCCCCTTGCTGGCTGCGACTAATGCAAGCCGGACGTCCTTTCGCGCCAGTCTTGAACATCTGATCACGCTGCGTCTTCTGGAAAGAAATCCCGGCCACGGCCATCCGTTGCGGCCTGAATTCCGGCTGACACCAAAGGGTGTTGAGGCCGCGCAAATGGCTAGCAAGATTATCAAAGCCGTACCTGATGAAAGTGAATTTGCCCTGCTGCGCAAAAGCTGGTCGGTCCCAGTGTTGGCGTTGACCAACGCGCCGCAGCGGTTTTCGACCATGAAAACCACCCTGAGCACAATCACAGACAGGGCGTTGTCCGAGTCCTTATACAGGCTAGAAGATCATCAATTTATTCAAAGGGATATCAACCTCTCTGAACGCACGCCCTACCCGACCTACTGTGCGATCAATACCGGTTTGGCAGTGAACCAGGCCATCGGCTTGCGTATCTGAGGCTGCACGCTGGTCAGACCTTTGATAGAATGACAACAAAAAAAGGCCGGGCAAGTGCCCGACCTCTGATCAAGTTGCGTTCAGCCTAGGCGCGGCGGCGACGACCGCCTCCGCGACGTCCTCGCCCTTCACCTTCGGCTCCGGGTGCCTCGGGGGCTTTGTTGAACCTGATCCACTCACCACCATGGGGGTCGTTGTTGGTGAGCAAATTGGCGGCGCGGATGGCCTCCATTTCTTTACCGGCGCGCGGCAAGGTCGAGCCCAGACCAAACATCTGCACGAAAGTCTCATCGTCCATGCCTTCCGGCAGGATGATACCGGCGGCGGTCACGGCCTCTTTCTTCTCGGCAATCTTCTTTTGAGTCACCGGCAGGGCTACAGGGTTCATGATCGCCGAGGTCATGCCAGCACCCATCGCCATTGGCAGGAAGGCATTATTGATGCCGTGGCGGTTCGGCAGGCCAAATGAAACATTGGACGCACCGCATGTCGTATTCACACCCAGTTCCTCGCGCAGACGCCGGACAAGAGCGAACACCTGCTGGCCTGCGGTTGCCATCGCGCCGATCGGCATTACCAGCGGGTCGACGACGATGTCATGCGCGGGAATGCCGTAATCAGCAGCGCGCTCGACAATCGTTTTCGCAACAGCAAAACGCACGTCAGGATCTTCGGAAATACCGGTATCGTCGTTTGAGATGGCAACGACCGGCACGTTGTATTTCTTCACCAGCGGCAAAACCAGTTCCAGACGCTCTTCCTCGCCGGTGACCGAGTTCAGCAGCGGACGGCCTTCAGCCGCCTCAAGACCCGCTTCCAATGCGCCAGGAACCGAACTGTCGACACAGAGGGGTACATCAACGAGGCCCTGTACCAGCTCGACAATCTTACGCATCAGCGGCGGTTCGGTTTCATTCGGATTGGGGTTCGAGTTGTAGACAACGCCCGCGTTGATATCCAGAACGGTCGCGCCGGCAGCAACCTGTGCCAGTGCGTCTTTTTCGACGGTCGAAAAATCGCCCGCTTCCAGTTCAGCAGCCAGTTTCTTGCGGCCTGTGGGGTTGATCCGCTCACCGATCACGCAGAACGGTTCGTCAAAGCCCAGAACGGCAGTTTTTGTTTTTGATTCTACGACTGTACGGGTCATGTCCGTTCCTTAGGAGTTTGCAGGCTTCGTCGAAGCGCCGCCGTTATTGATCGCCCAGTTGGCGTTGGTCTTGATCCCGCCCAGTGGGAAGAAGTGAACGTTGGTGATGTTGAAATCAGGGTTGGCCGCTTTGTAGTTGGCCAGTTCGGTGATCACGTCGGTCGGCTCATAAGGCAGAAGCAGCTTGGACACATCCATGGCGCGCTTTTGCAGCACCTTCAGTGACGGACCAACGCCACAAGCGATGGCGAACTTGATCAGGGTCTGCAGCTTGGCGGGGCCCGCGATACCGATATGGACCGGGATGTCGATCCCCGCCTCTTTCAGGCTGTCGGCCCAAGCGATGATCGGCTTCGCGTCAAACGCGAATTGCGTGGCCAGAGCCATTTCCGCATCGGTGGTCTCAGAGAATTTCTGTTTCCAGCGCAGCGCGTCATCGACATTCTTGGTCGAACCGTCGGGGTCAATGTCCTTGTTACCCTCTGGGTGACCCGCCACATGCAGGCGTTTGAAGCCTGCCTTGTCGAACAGACCGCTTTCCAGCAGCTGCATCGAGCTGTCGTAATCACCATGAGGCTTTGCCACGCCACCGGCCAGCAGCAGCGCTTGTTCAACGCCCGCCTCGCCCTGATACATGGAAATCCAGTTTTCCAGCGTCGCCGCATCCTTGATGATCCGCGCCGGGAAATGCGGCATCACCGGATAACCGTCAGCAGCGATGCGCTTAGCGGTCTTGACCATATCTTCGATCGGCGTGCCCTCGATATGGGCGATGTAGACGCGGGTGCCTTCGGGCAGCAGCGCGCGGAAATCTTCGACCTTCTCGGCGGTGCGCGGCATCACCTCGATCGAATAGCCCTGCAAAAAGGCTTCGACGGTCGGATTTACGGGGCCGTTTTCGACGGCGTCACGTTTCTTGAAGTTCAGCAAAGCCATTGCGGCCTCCCATAGCTGTCTGGGGCTCATGCCCAACCGTCATTGGCGATCAGCGCTTTGATGCGGTCCTGATCATATTCCGTTTCCAGACGCACGGCCTGCGCCTCAGCAATCTCGGACGGGTCGCCCTCAACCGCAAAAGGCGCGGCTTTGCGCCATTCGGCCAGGTAGGCATCACTGTCCTTGGCGTTCACTCTCATGGCGGCACGGTCGATGGCTTGTTCAAACCGTTCTTCCAACTGCCGCTTCGCGCCACGACGGCCTTTGCCGACGATGACCTGAGCGGGAATGTCGCGCCAATAAACGATGGTAACGTCAGGCATTGCTGTGATTCCTCCTAACCCGATGGGCCGGTTCTAAACACCTATGTGGGTCGTGGTCGGTCGGTTTTCGACACAAGTAGCATTTCAAGCGACTTTTTCGCCCACGATCCTGTACCCGGGCTTTTAGCCGAGTTCCAAGCCAATCCGCATATCAAAATTCTCATCGTCACTATGAAACTGCTGCATGAAACAGAAAAACCCCGGACGAATTGCATCGTCCGGGGTTTATTTTCAGCAATCGGCGAGGTTAGCCGACCAGGCCACCGTCTTCGCGGGTTACCGCGATGATGGCAGAGCGTGGAACCGCGTCACCGCCTTCGGGCCAATGGCTGTTGCCATCCTCACCGGGGTGCTGGATGCCCACGAACATGGTGCGGCGATCAGGCGACCAGCTGAGGCCGGTGATCTCACACTCATTCGGGCCTACCAGGAAACGACGGATTTCGCCGGTAACCGGGTCACCTGCCAGCATCTGGTTGTTACCCTGACCGGCAAAGTCGCCTTCGTTCGAGTATTTGCCATCTGTCTGGATCCACATCAGCCCATTGCTGTCGAACTTCAACCCGTCGGGTGAGTTGAACATGTTGTCGGCATTGATGTTGTCAGATCCTGCATTGGCGTCCTGATGCACGGTGGGGTTACCAGCCAGAACATAGAGGTCCCAGCCGAAGCCTGCCGCTGTGTGATCGCCACCTTCAGGGGTCCAGCGCACGATCTGGCCATAGTTGTTGGCCTCACGCGGGTTCGGACCGTTCACCGGCGTTTCATCGCCACCAGCATTCGGCTTGACGCCCCGGTTCTTGTTGTTGGTCAGGCAGCAATAGACCTCGGGCGAGTTGGGGTTCGCGGCAACCCATTCCGGGCGGTCCATTGTGGTTGCACCTACAGCCGAACCGGCTTGACGGGTGTGAACGCTGATTTCTGCCAGCGACGCCATACCTGTTGTCTCAGGTGTCAGCTCCAGCCACTCACCGGTTCCGTCGTCGTTGAACTTGGCGACCGAAAGAGTACCGTTTTCCAGCAGAGCATTGGTGTCAACACCAGCTGCATAGACGCCATCAGAGACAAAGCGATACAGGAACTCGCCACGCTCATCATCGCCCATGTAAACGACGACACGCCCATCGTTGTTTACAACCGCTTCAGCATTTTCGTGCTTGAAACGGCCCAAAGCGGTCAGTTTACGCGGAGTTGAGGTGGGATCGGTCGGATCAATCTCAACCACATAGCCTGCGCGGTTCGGTTCGTTGGGGTTTTTCGAGACGTCAAAGCGGTCATCGATCTTGGCCCAACCATAGCCCCAGTCGCTGGCCGAAACGCCATAGCGCTTGAGTTCAGGGCTGACCTCGTGATTCTCATCAGCTGCCGAGAAGTAACCGTTGAAGTTTTCTTCACAGGCCAGATATGTGCCCCAGGGCGTCATGCCGTTGCCGCAGTTGTTCCAGGTGCCCTTCGAGGTCGTCCCTGTCGCATCGGCTGCGGTTTTCAGCAGATCGTGGCCTGCGGCCGGCCCGGTCAAGGCCATATCGGTCTGCGGCGTGATACGGCGGTTGTAAGGGCTATCCTTGACGATCGCCCATGTGCCATCGGTGTTCGCGATCTCGACCACGGTAACACCATGGGCCATCATGCCCTTGGCAACATCGTCATCCGAGGCCGCCTTGGCATCGGGGTTATTGCCCCACAGGATGTCACGGTTGGTGTACTCGTTGTTCACAACCAACAGCACATGACCGTCATGCAGGAAGACGTCCTGACCATCAGTGTTGTCACCAAAGGCACGTTCCTGGCTGGCAGCCGTACCGCGCGTTGCATGGTCAAATTCGGGCGCATCGGACCAAAGCGGATCCCCCCAGCGCACCAAAACCTCGGCCTTGTAACCCGCAGGTACCACTATGTCATCTGCGGTGGAAATCGGGATTGCGTCAAACGCGAAACGATCTGCCGCAGCACGTGCACCCGAAGGTACAAACGAGCCGGCTACAGCCGTGAAACTGCCCATCGCCAGAACACCGCCCAAAAAACCGCGTCGCGACAAGGCCCGTTCAACCACACGATCAAATTCACATTCTTCGGGGCGTGGATTTACGACCTCATCATACTCATCAAAAGAAAGGGTGTGCTCGTCTTTCATGGCAATCTCCATATCTGGCTGAAAGCTGGTAGAGAATCCCGTATCGGGGATCGGCCACGGGATCGCACCCCAGTATGAACGCGGTGTGACAGTCACGTTAAATTCAAAATTGAAATCACTTGCGCGTCGGCGATCCCCCGCCTAGGGTCAAACTAACTCGAAAATCGGAGGGCGTGACGAATGGCGCCCAAGCGTCCCAAAGGTGCGGGCGCGTTCCCGAAGGCGGTCGAAAGCCCCGCGCCGGCAAGACCCGATCCAGATGCACTCTATGCGGCGTTGGATCTGGGGACAAATAGCTGCCGCATGTTGATAGCCCAGCCCAAGGGCAGCGGGTTCCATGTGGTCGACAGTTTCTCCAAATCCGTGCAGTTGGGCGCGGGTCTGGAACGCACGGGGCGTCTGTCCCGGGCCTCGATGTCGCGTACCGTTCAGGCTCTGCGCATTTGCCAGCAAAAGCTGAAACGCAATAAGGTCAAACGGATGCGTCTGGTCGCCACCGAAGCGTGCCGCCGCGCCAAGAACGCGCGCGACTTCATCCGACAGGTGAAACGTGAAACCGGTTTGACGTTGGAGATCATCCAGCCCGAAGAAGAGGCACGCCTGGCCGTCATCTCATGTGCGCCCTTGGTGTCCACCAAGACCGAACAGTTACTGGTCGTTGATATCGGCGGCGGTTCGACCGAGTTGGTGTGGATCGATATTTCCTCCCTCCCACGACGCGACCGCCCGGCTGCGATCATGCGCTTGCACAACGGGTTTCACACCGCTGACAGCCCCTTCCCGGCGGCCAAAGTTGTCGACTGGATCAGTGTTCCGCTGGGAGTTGCCACTTTGCGCGATCAGTTCCACGACGTCGAAGACGACTCGGCCCGTTTTGCCCTGATGAGCTGGTTTTTTGAAGAAAACCTGGCCGATTTCGCCCCTTACAAGGACGAACAGACCCGCGAGGGGTTCCAGATCGTCGGCACCAGCGGAACAGTAACGACCGTTGCCGCCTCGCATCTGGGTCTCAAGCGCTATGACCGAACCAAAGTGGACGGTCTGCGCATGACCAGCGATCAGATTGACAAAGTCATCCGCGGGTATTTAGAACTCGGCCCTCATGGGCGCCGCCGCGACCCCCGGATTGGGGATGACCGGCAAGCCCTGATCATGTCCGGCTCGGCCATTTTGCAGGCCCTTTTGCGTTGCTGGCCCACCGACCGCTTGTCTGTAGCGGACCGGGGGCTGCGCGAAGGTCTGCTGTATGCACAAATGAGCGCGGACGGTGTATTGGAAGACGGACCGTTCTGATGGCGAAGACACCGAGTGGAAAGAACACCTCAGGCCGTGGGCAACGCGACCTGAAGGTCAAGGTAAAGACCGCGCGCGGGCGAAAGCTCAGCTCGACTCGCTGGTTGGAACGACAGTTGAATGATCCCTATGTAAAACGCGCAAATGCCGAAGGGTATCGCGGGCGTGCGGCGTTCAAGATATTGGAATTGGACGAGAAATTCCGATTCCTCGTACCCGGTGCGCGCGTCGTGGATCTGGGTTGCGCCCCCGGTGGCTGGCTGCAAGTTGCGGTCAAGCGGGTGAATGCACTGGGCGAAAAAAGCGGCAAGCGGATCGGAACGGTTCTGGGCGTCGATCTGCAAGAGGTTGAGCCAGTGGCTGGCGCAACGGCCCATGTGCTGGATTTCATGGAAGACGACGCCGACCAACAGGTCAAAGACTGGCTGGGTGGCAAGGCGGATGTGGTGATGTCAGACATGGCAGCCGCCTCCTCGGGTCACAAGCAAACCGACCACCTGCGGATCATGGCATTGTGCGAGGCCGCCGCCTACTTCGCTTTCGACGTTCTTGAGGAAGGCGGCACGTTCGTTGCCAAAGTTTTGGCCGGAGGGGCCGAGGGCGACCTGCAGAAACTTCTGAAGCAGAAATTCGATAAGGTTGCCAACGTCAAACCGCCCGCATCCCGATCAGACAGCTCAGAAAAATTCGTGGTAGCAACAGGGTTTCGCGGCTGAAGTTAATCTTCGGTCGCGATCTGCACTGCAAGCGGGTGCTCCTGGAAAGACGCGGTTGCAAGGCTCTGCATCTCAACAACCTGTGAATCGTTCAGATACACTGGTCTACGATCCCGCAACTGCGCGATACGCTGCTCCAATGACCCTTTAACTGCCCCTGCACAGGGCTGTTTCTGCATCGTTTCTGACATGTGCCACCTGCAAACAAACCTGAGGCTGATGCCCCTAAGGCTGTCTAAAGGTGAAATTTGCCGGGATCATGGCCCAATACAGGCGAGCGCGTGCCGATCCAACTGAGCTTAGACCTGCGCGCCGGGATCGTCTTTCGATAGATCAATCAGAGCGCTGTTGTATTCGGCCCCCATGATCACAATCGCAGCGCACAGGTACAGGAAGATCAGCGCCGCCATAGCCCCAGCCAAACCCGCATAAGTGGCGCTGTAGCTGGCGAATTGACCGATATAGATCGAAAACCCCCATCCCCCGGTCCCCAACAGCACAAGTGTCAGAACCACGCCCGGCAGGATCTGCATCAGACTATGACGCCGCGTGGGCAGAACAAGGTGCGCCATCAGAATGGTCACAACCGGCACCGCCACCGCAAAGGTCCAGCGCAGGCGATCCGCCGACAACCAGGTTGCGACATCCACATCTGTGCGTTCGGAAACAAGCGCTGTGTAGACGGGCAGAACAACCTCAACTGCTGCCACGATCAGGACGGACGCGCCGCCCAGAATAACCAAAGCGATACACAGCAGACGCGTTTTCCAGAAGGGCCAGCTGTCATGGTCGTGATAGGCGTGGTTCATTGCTGTCCGCACCGCCGCGACCCCGTTTGAGGCAAAGTAAACGGCCAGCAAACCGCCCAGCGTAATTACCCCGGACCCGGACCCATCCAGCACCGCCCGCAGCTCGGCCACGATAGGTCCGGCCACGTCCTGTGGCCATGCGCCAAAGATCAAATCGACCAGTTCATCCGTCACATAACCTTGCGAGAGTGCTCCCGCCAGCGCGACGGTGAACAGCACAAAGGGAAACAGCGCCATCATCATCGACATGGCAACGTGGCTGCTCATGACAAAGCCGTTCTTATCGTTGAACCGCCGCACCGCCAGAAACAGCGCCTTGATCGGATGGGTTGAGAACAGATTCGAAGCAACAGACATGGGTCGACCCTAGCCCGCCACAAGCCAAGGTAGAACCCGCCGCATCGCGAATTCCAAATTATTAAATAGCTGACAGCATTGCATAAACGTATCGGGCTGTGCAGGATCAAGGCAGGCCCGTACCCTGCCCCAAGTCAGGTTCTTTATGACATCCGATCCAAACGCCCCAGTGATACGCCGCCGCCTCAGCCTGTCTGTGGTACGTGACAGCTGCATCGTTGCCGCTTTGGTTGTTCTTGGGCTTTATGCAGGAGCGGCCTTTCTGATCCCGTTGACGCTTGCCCTGCTGGTCAATGTTCTGATCATCGCTCTCAGCGACCGAGTCATCGCCCTTACCCGCTCGCCGGTTTGGCTGGCAAACCTGGCTGGAGTGACGGTTGTTTTGGCAGGCCTGTTCACCATCATGTATATTCTTGGCAGCCAGGCCACCCAATTTGCCCGTGGTATCACCACGTATGAGGCCCAGTTCGACAGCGCAATCAACCGTATCGCCGGGTTGGTGGGCAGCGATGTGACAACGTTTATCCGAGACAACCTAGTTAGCATCGACATGTCCTATCTTGCACGTCTGTTGCTGGGCAGCGCCACATCGCTGCTGAACCAGTTCTTTCTGATCAGCCTCTATGTCTCGTTCCTGATGGTCGAGCGTCTGGCCTTTCGCAAAAAGATCCAGCTGGCCGCAGGAAGCCCCGAAACCGGGAAAGAGCTGTCAGTAATGCTGGATGCAATCTCGTTCAGTCTACAGCGGTATGTCGGCGTCAAAACCCTGATCAGTCTTATCACAGCAGGCATCAGCTATAGCATCTTCCGCATGCTTGGCCTGGAATATGCTGAGACATGGGCGGTTCTGACCTTCGCGCTGAATTTCATCCCCTCAATCGGGTCGATCATTGCCGTGGTGTTCCCGGCCATGATAGCTTTGGTTCAGTTCGAAAGCATCGGGCCGTTTTTGGTGGTGGTCCTGGGCTGTGGCACGATCCAGTTCCTGATCGGCAACTTCCTGGACCCTGCGATGCTGGGCCGGTCCCTGAACATGTCCACCTTCCTGGTCATACTGGCGTTGACATTCTGGACCACGGTCTGGGGTTTGATCGGCGCCTTCCTGAGCGTGCCCCTGACGGTCTGCATCCTGATCGTTTTCAGCCATATCCCAGCGTTGCGCCCGGTCGCAATCCTGATGTCCTTGGATGGGCGACTAGGGGACGACTCCGGATGAAGAACAAGAACGCAGTTTCGCTCGCCTATCGCCTCTAAAGCAAAGCAAACAGACGGAGCCCTGAAAACAAATGTGGACAGTGTTGGTATCTGCAGCCGTCTTTGCGCTTTATGTCACAGCCGCTTTCTTCTCACTCAGGGCAGCGCAGACGGCCCGAACGCCGCAGGGCGCGGTTGGCTGGGTGGTCTTTCTGATCGCTGCCCCGTTCTTTGCCGTACCGATGTATCTGTTTCTGGGCCACCACCGTTTTCGCGGCTATCGCATTGCCCGCCAGGAAAGCGAGCGCGTGGTCGAAGGCATCAAGACATTCGCCGATCACTCCAAACCTGAACCAGATAAGATGTCGATCAATCCACGACCGTTCGAATTTTTGGCCCATCTGCCCGTTTCGCGCGGCAATGGAGTAGAGTTGCTGATCGATGGCGACGCCACATTCGATGCGATTTTTGACACCATTGATGCCGCAAAGAACTACATCCTGATCCAGTTCTACATTGTGCGCGCCGATGAATTGGGGCTGAAGCTTCAGAAACGGCTCATTGCGGCCTCGGATCGGGGTGTGCACGTGCGGTTCATGACCGACGCGGTGGGCAGCTATGGCTTGCCGTCCGAGTTTCTGGAAACCATGCAGAACGCAGGCATTGATGTCGCCAACCCGAAGGAACAACGCGGCCCGAACTTTCGCTTTCAGTTGAACTACCGCAACCATCGAAAAACCGTGGTGATCGACGGAGAGACCGGCTTTATCGGCGGGCACAATGTTGGCGTCGAATATCTAGGTCAGGGCGAAAAGTTCGGCCACTGGCGCGACACACATGTGAAAATTACCGGCCATATTGTCCGACAACTGCAGCTGATCTTTACCGAGGATTGGCACTGGGCCCGTGGCGAGGACCTGATCGACGAATTGGACTGGGCCGGGAGCGAATCTAATCAAGATATGAACGCGCTTCTGGTCGCAACAGGGCCCGGCGACGATACCGAAACTGGTGCGATGATGTTCTTTTCTGCAATCGCCGAAGCAAAAGAGCGGTTCTGGATCGCCTCGCCCTATTTTGTGCCCGATATCGACGTTATGACCGCGCTTCAACATGCGGCCATGCGCGGCGTGGATGTGCGTATCCTTGTGCCCGAGGTGATCGATCACCGCCTACCCTGGCTGGCCGCCTTTGCTTATTTTGATGAGGTTCGAAACTGCGGCGCGAGGGTGTTTCGATACACCGATGGTTTCATGCATCAAAAGGTGTTTGTGGTCGATGATACGCTGGCCGCGGTCGGGACAACAAATCTGGACAACCGATCATTTCGGCTGAATTTTGAAGCAATGGCGTTGTTTTTCAATGCAGAGGCCGCACAAGCAGTTGAAAGGATGCTTCTGGCCGATTTCGACAAGAGCTATGAGCTAACGCGATCCTTATTCCAGCAACCGGCCTATATCCGGTTTGGTGCACCCCTGGCCCGTTTGTTTGCACCTATTCTCTAGGGGATTGGCCTAAGGAAAAGAGCCGTTCCTGAAACACACGGGTCATTAGGGCAACCATATAGGCGGTCGAAAGACCAAAGGCCAAAAGCCCGGTAACCGACGCAAAAGATCCAAAAATCCGTAACGCCTCACCCAGAACGATATCGCCATAACCCAGCGTGGTGAACGTCACCAATGAGAAATACAACGCCGTATTCCAATCCGGCAGCACCTCAAGCAAAACCCAAACGATTGCCCAAATCCAAACCTGAATTGTGTGTGTCAAAACGATAAACGCCAGCGCCACGGCAATCGGGGCTGCAGTTGCCAGAAACAGCCCGTATTTGGACCATTTCCTTTCCATCCTCATCACGAAAATCGTGCACCAGGTCAGGAAAAAGATCTCGACCACAAAGCAGAGCCCAAGAAAGGCACTGCCCCAAACAATCTGGTGCAGCAAGCTCATGATTTTCCACCCTGTTCCGCGATGATCCCGTGAGTATTAGAATGGCCTCTGCGGCGGAAAGGTACAAGACCGGCGCGCCCTCAATATACCTGCGGCGAAACGCATCGGAGAGCGTTCGGCACTGGACATGGATGAATTCCGTTGCACATCCTGCATGAAAAAGCGGGGCAGATCATGCTATTGACGATAGACAAGGTGCAGAAATCCTATCCTGGTGGGCGGCCTGTCCTGCGTGATGTGTCGCTGACCCTGGATCAGGGGCAGACACTGGCCCTGACCGGTGAAAGCGGCAGCGGCAAATCCACCTTGCTGAACCTGGCCGCCGCTTTGGATAGCTTCGATGCCGGTGAGATCACACTTGATGGCGTGGCCCTGTCAACGCTGGATGATGCAGGCCGTGCCGCCTTGCGCCGCACTCAGGTCTCTCTGGTGTTTCAACAGTTTAACCTGATCCCATCGCTCACTGTTTCGCAAAATCTGTCCTTTCACGCCCGGCTGGCGGGGTGCCATGACCCCGAGTGGAGCACTCAACTGGCTGATCGGCTCGGGTTGTCCGATTTGCTGGAACGCTTCCCCGAGAACCTGTCCGGTGGGCAGCAACAGCGCGTTGCCATTGGCCGCGCCATGGCCGCGCGGCCCAAACTGCTGCTGGCCGATGAGCCTACGGGCAACCTGGACGAAACTGCCAGTGCCAATGTCTTGGACCTGATGCTGGTACTCGTTGCTGATACCGGCGCTGCTTTGCTGTTGGTGACCCATTCACAAGACATTGCCGCGCGGCTCGACCGGCGCGTGCAACTGGCCGGTGGCCGCATCGAATGACCAGGGCCGTCATACAGGCGCTGCTATCCCACTGGCGCGCTCATTGGCTGCAACTGGCAACGCTGCTAATCGGCATTGCCTTGGCAACCGGTCTGTGGTCTGCCGTGCAAGCCATCAACGCCGAGGCCCGCGCAAGCTATGCGCGTGCCAATGCGCAACTGGCCTTGGGGCAGTTTGATGAGTTGCGCGATCCAAGCGGACCCATCCCTTTGTCCCGATACGCTGAACTGCGCCGGGCAGGTTGGCAGGTGGCTGCCGTTCTGGAAGGTCCTTATCGCGCAGGGGGTCGTACCCTGCGGGTGATGGGCGTGGATATGGTGGCGTACCCTGCCCTGCCCGCCGTGACGGAAACCGAGCAGAGCGCTGATCCACCAGACCCGGCTGACATCCTGACCGCTCCGGGCCGCATGCTGATCCATCCGGACCTTGCGCCGCTATTGTCTACGGTCGCAGGATTACCGCCGATCATCCTCGGCACATCGCTGCCTGCCGATGTGATCCTAACCGATATCGGCGTGGCCGAATCCCTTCTGGATCAACCCGGAACGATCTCTCGTCTTGTAGTTTTGCCAAACCAGCCACGCGGACGCCCGCCCCTATCGCAGGTCGCGCCTGAACTACAACAGATCAGCCCGGCCTCGCAGGTCGATACGGCACAGCTGACGGATAGTTTTCACCTGAACCTCACTGCATTTGGCTTGCTGTCCTTCGCTGTTGGGCTGTTCATTGTGAACGGCACGGTCGGGCTGGCCTTTGCCCAGCGGCGCGGCATGATCCGAACCTTGCGTGCCTTGGGCGTTTCGATGCGGCGGCTGGTTTGGATGGTTCTGGCTGAATTGGCGGTACTGGCCTGTATCGGCGGAGCTTTGGGCCTGATCCTGGGTTTCTTTCTCGCAGGCGCGTTGCTGCCGGATGTCGCCGCAACCCTGCGTGGGCTTTATGGCGCCCCTGTCACCGGGCAGTTGAGCCTGCAACCGAGCTGGGCGCTGGCGGGTATGGCCATGGCACTGGTCGGCACCTTGGGGGCCAGCGGTCATGCGCTTTGGCGTCTGTCTCGTATGCCACTGCTCGAAGGACCCGGCGCTCAGGCTTGGCGCGGCAGCGGGCGATCACACGGCCTGATCGGGATGGTCGGAGTGTTCCTGATCGCCTGCGGAACCGCCCTCTATTTCGGCATCGGTGGTCTGCTCGGGGGCTTTGCACTGCTCGCTGGGCTGTTGACCGGTGCAGCACTGGTTTTGCCCTGGTTCCTTTCGCTAGCCCTGACGATCTTTGCTATGAAAGCACGCGGGCCCGTATCTCAATGGATCTGGGCGGATATGCGGGCGCAATTACCTGGGCTTTCCTTGGCACTGATGGCCTTGTTGCTAGCGCTTGCGGCCAATATCGGTGTCGGCACGATGGTGTCCAGCTTTCGGCTGACCTTTGTCGGCTGGCTGGATCAACGCCTGACCTCGGAGCTGTATGTGACCGCCGCAGATGATCAGCAAGCGGCGGACATCATCGAGTGGCTGACCCCTCAGGTGGACGCAATTCTGCCCATCCGCAGTGCAGAACTTACACACGAAACCGGCCCGCTGTTCCTGTATGGCGTGGTCGACGACCCGGTCTACCGGGATCACTGGCCATTGATCGCACGATCAGATGGCGATTGGGATCGGGTGATGTCAGGACAGGCAATCCTCATTAACGAACAGCTAGCCCGGCGCGCGGATCTTTGGCCCGGAGATGTTCTGGCGCTGTCGTCGACTGCCTCTCTGCCCATTGCAGGCGTCTATTCCGACTATGGCAATCCAACCGGTCAAGCGATCGTGTCGATGTCCCGTCTGGATCAGATCGCGCCGGGGGCTGATGCAAGACGTTTCGGCATTCGCATGGACCCAGATCACGCGACCGAGATGGCGCAATCCCTGCGCACTCAGTTCGATATGCCCCCGCGCAGCGTGGTTCAACAGGCGGCGATGAAGGCACAATCGCGGGCGATTTTCGAGAAGACATTTGTCGTGACCTCAGCCCTGAATATCCTGACCCTTGGGGTTGCCGGATTTGCAATACTGACCAGCCTGCTTACCCTTTGGACGCAGCGCCTGCCCCGAATCGCGCCGGTCTGGGCCTTGGGTCTGAATCGTGCGCAACTGGCTAGGTTCGAGCTATTGCGCAGTGCCCTGCTGGCCGCATTGACTGCCTGTCTGGCTTTGCCCTTGGGGCTGGTTCTGGCCTGGGTTTTGCTTGCTGTTATCAATGTACAGGCCTTTGGATGGCGACTTCCGATGTTCCTGTTCCCGTGGGACTGGCTGTATCTGTTCCTTCTGACGCTACTGGCTGCTTTTGTGGCGGCGGCCCTGCCCGCGTTGCGACTGCTGCGCCTGCCCCCAGCCAGCCTGCTGAGAGTGTTTGCCAATGAACGTTAGAGCGTTTTTTCTTTTTCTGCTGGTCTGGCTTCCGACATCCGCACTAGCCCAAGGTTATGCGGGTCTGGGCGGATCGGCAGACGGGTTTGATGTGCCGCAGCGTGGCGTTCCGTTCGAGTTTCCGCAAGATCACGGGCCCCATCCCAGCTACCGGATCGAATGGTGGTATCTGACCGCCAATCTCAAGGGGGATGACGGGCGCGACTATGGCATCCAGTGGACCTTGTTTCGCTCGGCTCTCAAGCCCTTTGAGGTCGAGGGTTGGCAAAGCCCACAGATCTGGATGGGCCACGCCGCTGTCACGACGCCTGAACGGCACTACTTTGCCGAACGCCTGTCGCGCGGCGGGATCGGTCAGGCGGGGGTCATAGCAAAACCCTTTGCCGCTTGGATCGACGAATGGCGCATAAGCGGGCCCGATTTCGATACGCTATCCCTGACCGCAAACGGAGAGGATTTTGGGTACACCCTGTCGCTAAACACCCAAGGCCCATTGGTGTTTCACGGCGAAGATGGCTATTCGGTCAAATCCGCCGATGGACAGGCCAGCTACTACTATTCTCAACCCTTCTATACAGTTGAAGGTACTTTGCACCTGCCACAGCGCGATGTCACCGTCACCGGTTCGGCTTGGCTGGACCGTGAATGGTCCTCGCAACCTTTGGCCGAAGATCAAAGCGGATGGGATTGGTTCTCGCTCAGCTTTGATGATGGCGACAAGCTGATGGCCTTCCGGTTGCGCGGGGATCGCGGGGATTTCACTGCCGCCACTTGGATCAATGCAGATGGCAGCACCGAGGCATTGCCGAACGGTTCCGCCGCATTCACCCAGTTAGAAACCGCAAAGGTCGCGGGGCGAGATGTACCGATACGCTGGAAGGTGGACCTGCCGGACCGGGGGCTTAACGTCGAGGTCTCGGCCCTGATCCCTGATGCCTGGATGGCCACGCGATTTGAATACTGGGAAGGCCCGGTCACTGTCTCAGGCAGCCACACCGGGCGCGGCTATCTGGAAATGACCGGGTACTGATCAGCGCACCACGTAGACCGAAGCCGTAGCGTGACGTACAACGCGCGCCGCATTGGGGCCCAGCAGATAATCCTTAAAATCAGGCTTATGTGCCCCGATCACGATCAGGTCGGATCCGGCGCCCTCAGCTGTTTTCAGGATTTCCTGATAGGCCGTGCCAGTGGCCACCACGTGGCGCATCACGGCGTTGCGTTCCGCTCCAAGCGCAGAGACACAAAGGTTCGCCAGCTTGTCATGCGCCTCGGCCAGCGCCTTATCGTGGAAGTCGGCCTCGAAAAACCCCGACACCCAGCTTTCGCCAAAATCCGGAAGAACGGTCACGACATCCAGCTGCGCCCCATCCAGATCCGCCAGCCTGGCGGCCTGTTTCAGGACCGGGCTGTCCAGATCACCATTGCTGATATCGACGGCGCAAAGAACTGATTTGGTCATGCGGGCACCTCTTGTCTGGCGGCACGGCCGCGTTGCAGGAAGGCGATCAGAGCCAGCAGGATCATCGCCGGGATATAGACCAGTTGTTTCGGAGGCTGGCTGGATGGCAAGCTGACCGAGGTCAGGCGCACCGCTTCGTCCCCGTAATAGTCGAAGATATCCAGATCATCGGCGACAGGCGTGCCAAACAGCGGTTCCTCAAGCTTGATCAGCCCATCTTCGGGGATCAGGATCAGCCCCATCGCTTCAACCCTTGCCGCGCCGCCCTCTTCATCACCGACGGTGACAACAACGGTGGTATCGGCCATTTCGAGCGTGTCGAAATCCGGGCCGGATATGACCAGTCGCACCTCGGACCCCGGTGCCGTCTGACCTATCGTTTCTTCAAACGCAGCAGGCTCGACCGACTGGAACGGAGGCGAGATTCGATCCATGAAATAGTCGGGTCTGAACAGTGCAAAAGCGACGAAGATCAGCGCGATGCTTTCATAGATGCGGCTGTGGGTCAGGAAATAGCCCATCGTGCCAGCCGTGAAGACCAGGATAGCGATGGTTGCAAATATGGCGACGGTTATCCCTTCGACCCAGGTGACATCGATCAACAGCAGATCAGTGTTGAAGATGAACACAAACGGCAGCGCTACGGTCCGCAAGCTGTAGAAGAACGCGGTGAAACCGGTCTTGATCGCATCACCGCCCGACACAGCGGCAGCCGCGAAGCTGGCCAAACCAACAGGCGGTGTCACGTCTGCCATGATCCCAAAGTAGAACACGAATAGGTGCACCGCGATCAACGGCACGATCAACCCGCTTTGGGCACCCAGTTCCACAACCACCCCCGCCATCAGCGAGCTGACGACGATATAGTTCGCCGTGGTCGGCAGACCCATGCCCAGGATCAGGCTGAGGATACCGACCATGATCAGCATCAGGATCAGGTTGCCGCCCGACAGGAACTCGACCAGATCGGCCATCACCTGCCCAACACCGGTCAGTGTTACGGTGCCCACGATCACACCTGCTGTGGCTGTGGCCAAAGCGATACCGATCATGTTGCGCGCGCCGTCGATCAGGCCCTGCCATAGGTCGGCAACACCGTCGATGAAGCGGTTATAGACATCGCTTTCGCCACGGAAGATCGCCTTGAGCGGCTTTTGCGTCAGCAGGATCACGAACAACAGCGCCGTTGCCCAGAAGGCCGACAGACCCGGTGATTTCTGTTCGATCATCAGGAAGTAGACCAAAACGATGATCGGCAGCAGGTAATGCAGGCCAGCTTTGTAGATATCAGCGATCACCGGCAAGGTGACTTCTTTCGCGTTTGGATCATCGGGCTCCAGATCCGGAACCTGTGCCGCCAGATAAAGCAGAGCGATATACACCGCGACGATAATCAGGCTCAGCACAATCCCAGCAGCTGATGGCACCAACGTAGTGACCGCGTCGACCGGGAATTGCGAGCCATAGCAGAGACCGGCAAAGACGAGGAAGAAGGACAGCATGCCCACCACCGTGCGCGCCAGATGCACATCGCGGTCGCCCAGCGTCGGCATGTTCCGCTTAACGGCTTCAAGGTGCACAATATAGACCAGCGCGATGTAGGAGATCGCAGCTGGCAGGAAGGCATGGGTAATCACCTCGACGTAGGAAATACCCACATACTCCACCATCAAGAAGGCCGCAGCGCCCATGACGGGCGGCATGATCTGGCCATTCACAGAACTTGCAACCTCGACCGAGCCTGCCTGTTCACTGCTAAAGCCCACGCGTTTCATGAGCGGGATGGTGAAGGTACCCGTGGTAACAACATTGGCGATGGACGAGCCCGAGATCAGGCCGGTCGCCGCAGACCCCACAACAGCCGCCTTGGCTGGTCCACCGCGCAGGTGGCCAAGCGCCCCAAAGGCCATTTTGATAAAGTAGTTCCCTGCCCCGGCCTTATCCAGCAAGGCCCCGAACAGCACGAACAAGAAGACGAATTTCGTGGAAACACCGAGTGCGATACCAAACACGCCTTCCGAGGTGATCCACATATGGCTCATCGCCTTTTTCAGGCTGGCGCCTTTCCAGCGAATGACTTCAGGCACCCATTCGGACGAGCCAAAGAAAACATAAGCAAGGAAAATCGTTGCAATGATTGCCATTGCCGGGCCAAGCGCGCGGCGCGCAGCCTCAAACAGCAGTAGCAGACCGCCCAGAGCAACCCATTTGTCGGTATCATCTGCAAGACCACCTGCATTGACGATCTTCTCATAGAAAAAGTAGCCATACAGCGCGACAAACGCCCCCAACAGGCCCATGATCCAATCCTGTATCGGGATATAGTCGCGCGGACTGGATTTCAGCGCCGGATAGGCCGCAAAGGCCAGAAACATCGCAAAGGCCAGATGAAACTGCCGTGAGTTGTTCACAATGCTGCCTGGCAGCACATAGTTCGCTATGGGCGAGGCCAAAACGACCTGAAAGATCGACCAGATCGCCGCAACAATGGCCAGGAAAATCCCCACATTGCCGACCGGATTACGTCCGCCCGCATCGGATGACGCCACAAGATCCTGAAGTTCTTCTTCGGATAGCGGACGATTGGATTGTGTGTCGGAACTCATGCAAATGTCTCCCCGTCGCGACCATTTTTGGCCTTCTGAATCACCCGCTTTGTGCGGGTTTGGGTTGCAGGGCGCCTGTAGGCGCCCTGCTTTAGGTCTGGCTTACTGAATCCAGCCCTTTTCTTTGTAGTACTTCTCGGCACCCGGATGCAGCGGAGCCGACAGACCGTCCGCGATCATCTCTTCGGGCTTGAGGTTCGCAAATGCCGGGTGCAGCTTTTTGAAGTCATCGAAGTTTTCGAAGACCGAGCTGACAACCGCATAAACCGCGTCATCCGACACATCCGCAGACGTCACGAAGGTCGCGCCCACACCGAAGGTTGCAGTGTCGCCATCCGATCCACGGTACATGCCACCGGGAATGGTCGCAGTCCGGTAGAACGAGTTGTCGCCAACCAGTTTGTCAACGGCTTCACCGCTGACATTCACCAGAACGGAATCACATGCCGTGGTGGCTTCCTGAATCGAACCCGAAGGGTGACCAACAGTATAAACCATCGCGTCGATCTGGTTGTCGCACAGAGCCGCCGACTGTTCAGCTGCTTTCAGTTCGGTCGCCAGTTCGAAATCATCCGTGGTCCAGCCCATTTCGCCCAGCAGCACTTCCATAGTACCGCGCTGACCGGAACCGGGGTTACCGATGTTGACGCGCTTGCCCTTCAGGTCTTCGAAGTTGGTGATGCCGGAATCGGCACGCGCCACAACGGTGAACGGCTCGGGGTGAACCGAGAAGACGGCGCGCAGGTTCTCAAAAGGACCGGCCTCTTCAAACTTCGAGCTTCCGTTATAGGCGTGGTACTGCCAGTCAGACTGCGCCACACCAAATTCCAGCTCGCCTTCGCGGATGGTGTTGATGTTGTAAACGGAACCGCCGGTCGATTCGACCGAGCAGCGCACGCCATGTTCCTTACGGCCTTTGTTCACCAGACGGCAGATCGCGCCACCGGTCGGATAGTAAACGCCAGTCACGCCGCCGGTGCCGATTGTGATGAACTCTTCGGCATAAGCCGCGGGTGCCATCATTGCAGCGGTCACAAACGCGCCGAGGCTAAGCTTGCTACTGTTTTTCATGTAAAAAACTCCCATTTTTTAGTGTGGGCGGTAAAAGCCAAAAACCCTGCAATAGCGAGGGAGCGCGCTGGTACCTCAGAACCGGCTGCCCTGCAACTGCTGCTATTTTGAATTTTTCCAATGTCTCCCAACATCTTCGAGGTTTCATTCAGATACAATGAATGTCAAGGCCAGCCCATCGCAGATCGCGCCAAAGCAGCATATTTGAGGTTGATTTTTGAACTTTCCCCGTCGAACCATCGAAGATGAAACAGGCTGCCCGCTGACACGGACAGCCCTATCAAACTGTTGGCCACCATTCGCCGAAGATCGGAAAGGTCAATCGGACTTGGTGTTTTGTTCCCGGGTTGGGATCTCAATAATCCCGAACAAGAATGCGGCAAAGGCGGTTTGTACCGAAACGGCCATAAGGCTGAATCCGGCTACAGTCAGGCGTGTTGGCAGAGGGTTTTCGATATTGCCAAAGCCCAGGCGCGCCCATTGGCCGAACGCCACACCGAACAGGATGACACCGAACAGGAACAACCAAAACGCAAATAGGGCGATATTGTCGGTTGTGGCCCAGGTTCGAAGAATCCGGCTCGGCTCACCCACTGGCAGCAATCCGCTCCGGGTGGCCATCATCCGCGCCAAGGCGCCAAAGGTCAGCAACTGGGTTCCAAGGATGGTGATCACGCAGGCGGCGATAAAGGTGTTTGTGCCCAACTCGACCGAACCTGCAACCTGAACAGGACCGAACATCAGGATCAAGGCGGCAAGCCCGCCAACAACACTGAAAAACAGCCCCGGATAGACGAACAGCCAGCGTGGATTGTGCATCAGCAAAAACTTGAGGTGGCGCCACCCGTCCCGCCAGGTGCGCAGATGCGGTGGGCGGCTTCGGCCATCAGGCCGCAGCGTGGTGGGCACTTCGGCAATTTTCAGGCGCGACATTGCGGATCGGGTGACCATCTCGGAGGCAAACTCCATGCCGGAAGTATGCAGTTGAAGATCCCGGATCGAGTCACGCCTAAATCCGCGCAGACCGCAGTGGAAATCACCAATATTGATGTTGAACAAAAGTCGGCCAATAAAGCTGAGCACCGGATTGCCCAGATATCTGTGCAGAAACGGCATCGCGCCATCCGAGATACCACCTTTGAACCGGTTGCCCATGACCAGATCGTTTCCGGCCCGCAGCGCTTCGACGAAGGGATCGAGGCTGGAGAAATCATAGCTGTCATCCGCGTCGCCCATGATCACATAGGTGCCCAAGGCCGCATCAATGCCACCCGACAGCGCCGCGCCGTACCCCTTTTGCGGGACATTGACGACTCGCGCACCCAGGGCCTCAGCCATTTCAATCGAACCATCGGTGCTGCCGTTATCGGCAATCAGCACCTCACCCTTGATCTGCGCGCGCTCAATAAAATCCTGCGCTTTCTTGATACAAATCTCGATCGTTTCCGCCTCGTTCAGACAAGGCATCAAAATCGTCAGTTCAAGCGCGTCGGCCTGGCCGACGGGCTTGGCGGTTTCAGAGTTTCCAACCAATGGAACGCACCTTTCAAATCAATACACTAACCAATATTCCACTCACGGATCAGATTTGTAAGTGAACGATATGCGACATCCGCCGGTGTTTGAAAGATTGTTGGCAACAAAGCAGACACAAACCCGGCATTAACCTCCAAAATCAAAACAAACACGCACAATCCAATCCGCGCAGCGAACCTAGGTGGTTTTTTGATTCAGGTACAGCCTTGTGACGCACCAGAATACGTCATCCGTTTGGAATCCAAGGTTCAACAACCAACTGACGCGCTGCTGTTGTGTTCATTCCAATCTGATGTAAGAGAAAATGTGGTGCCCAAGGAGAGACTCGAACTCTCACGCCCGTGAAGGCGGGGGATTTTGAATCCCCTGCGTCTACCATTCCGCCACTTGGGCCACGGACACTGGATTAGCGCCCCCGCGCGGGAAGGTCCAGAGGCAAAAATCAACCAGCTTTCCGATTGTTTGACCGCCAGCGGTTGACGGGTCTGTGGCTGCGTGGTTTGGCTTGCACGGGCAAAGACCGGGATTTGAGTAGACTATGTTACGATCGCTTTATGACTGGACCATTCGACTGGCCGAGCACCCTCATGCCCTTTGGGCGCTGGCAATTGTTGCCTTCATCGAAAGCTCGTTCTTCCCGATCCCACCTGACGTACTGATGATCCCGATGATTCTGGCACGCCCCTCGCGCGCCTGGCTGATCGCGGGTGTTGCGCTGGTTGCATCGGTCCTGGGCGGTCTGTTGGGTTATGCGATCGGGGCTTTCGCCTATGAAAGCATTGGCCAGCCCATCCTGGAATCGATGGGCAAGGCCCACGCAATGGAAGAGTTTAACACCCGTTTCAACGACTTTGGCTTCTGGGCCGTGTTGGCCGCTGGTGTCACACCTTTCCCGTACAAGGTCATCACCATCATGTCGGGCTGGACAGGCATGCCACTTGGCACCTTCATCGCAACATCGATCCTGGCGCGCGCGCTTAGGTTTTTCCTCGTTGCAGGTCTTCTTTGGAAATTTGGTGAGCCGATCCGGGACTTCATAGAAAAGCGCCTGGGGTTGATGTTCACACTGTTCATCATCCTGCTGTTCGGCGGCTTTCTGGCGGTACGGTACCTATGACAAAACGTACGGTTTTGATCACTCTTGCCGCTGGCGGTTCCGCGGCATTGCTGCTGGGGGCCTGGGGTTTCCAATACCTGGATGGGCTCGCACCATGCAAAATGTGCATCTGGCAGCGATATCCCCATGGGATAGCCTTCGCGATTGGCCTGGTCGCATTGCTCCTGCCATCATTGCGCCTTTTGCCGCTTGCTGGCGCGCTTGCCGCGTTCACCACAGCCGGTATCGGGCTATATCATGCCGGCGTTGAACAAGGTTGGTGGGAAGGCCCAACCAGTTGCACGTCGGGCAGTATCGGCGGGTTATCCGCAGAAGAGTTAATGGATCAGATCATGTCAGCCCCGCTGGCGCGGTGCGACGAAATCCCGTGGCAAATGCTAGGTCTGTCGATGGCCGGTTGGAACGCCCTGCTTTCGCTTGGGCTGGCGCTGATCTGGGTCGCGGCCTGGCGCGCTAAACCCTAAAACTCATCCAGTTCAGCATCCCAATACAGAAAGTCAATCCAGCTGTCGTGCAGGTGGTTTGGCGGAAACTTTCGGCCAATGTTACGCAATGCCTCGGCATCAGGCTGGCGCGGTGGTTTGCGTAGGGTCATGCCCGCCTGACGCAGGGATTTGGACCCTTTCTTCAGGTTACATGGGCTGCACGCTGCCACCACGTTCTGCCAGCTCGTCACCCCACCTGCTGCGCGCGGAACCACATGGTCAAAGGTCAGGTTGTCCCGGCTGCCGCAGTACTGACAGCGAAACTCATCCCTCAGAAATAAATTAAAGCGCGTGAAGGCCACGCGCTTTCTGGGTTTTACATAGTCTTTCAAAACAACGACCGAGGGTATTCGGATCTCGGTACTCGGGCTTCGGACGACTTCGTCATATTCGGCCACGATGTCGACCCTGTCCAGCCAGGCAGCTTTGATCGCCTCTTGCCAGGGCCACAACGACAGCGGGTAATAAGACAAAGGGCGGTAATCGGCATTCAAAACCAAGGCCGGGTGATGCTTGAGCGTCCCCGGTTCTCTAACAAATTCGGTCCTGAAGTCTCCGTCCATCACAAAATCGCTCCTCGCTCTCAGCTGCCCGTATGTGTCACCAGAGCGGAGAGCACCCGCCCCGATCTTAAGATAACTATATATCGTGGTAAATCTCTGACAAGCCCTGAGTTTCCACAATATGTCGCTGATTGGGTAAGCCGAATCCGTAACAGGCACATGACAGTTATCCACAGGTTGCGCACAGCGTGTTTTGCAGGCTATGGCGGGGCATGTCCTGGTTCATCCGATTCAACAAACCCTTTGATGTTCTGCCACAGTTCACGGACCGCGGCGGCGCGGATACGCCGCGTCGCACCCTTTCAGATTTCATCGACCTGCCCGGCGTCTACCCTGCAGGGCGGCTGGATCGGGATAGCGAAGGGCTTATGCTGTTAACGGATCATGGGCGGTTGCAGGCGCAGATCTCGGACCCCAAGCACAAGATGGCCAAAACCTATTGGGTGCAAGTCGAAGGTGAGCCTTACGCGGCTGCAATGAAAGCACTGCGCGACGGTGTCGATTTGAAGGATGGCCTGACCCGCCCCGCCAAAGTGCGTGAGATGGACGAACCAGAGGGCCTGTGGCCTCGCACCCCGCCGATCCGCGAGCGTAAAACCGTCCCTGACAGTTGGATCGAGCTGACCATCCGTGAAGGCAAGAACCGACAAGTACGACGAATGACGGCGGCTGTCGGCCTGCCGACCCTGCGCCTGATCCGATATCGCATTGGCGACTGGACACTGGACGATCTGGAGCCCGGTCAATGGGACAGTCTGCCCCTGCCCACCCTGAACGCGGCCCCGCAACGCAAACGAGACCGGCGCGCGCGGCGGTGACACAGACCACTGTTGTCTGCTAGAATACGATCATGAAACTCACACCGGACATCCCTGCCCCGTCAGGCATTCTGGAAGCTGCGCTGTATGTCGATGATCTGGATGCGGCAGAACAGTTCTATGGCCAGGTTCTTGGGCTGGAGCGCATTCAGCGTATCAAAGACAGGCACGTATTTTATCGTGTTGGCGGGTCCGTTCTATTGCTGTTCAACCCGGATCAGACCGAACAACCGCCATTAAACCCCAACCTGCCCGTCCCGCCTCATGGCGCGCGTGGTGCTGGGCATGTATGCCTTGTGCTGACCCGTGATGAAATCACAGCCATGCGCAAACACCTTCTGGATTGGAATGTCCCGATCGATGCCGAGTTCGACTGGCCCAGCGGCGCGCGGTCACTCTACATCCGCGACCCCGCAGGCAATTCGGTCGAGTTTGCCGAAAGCCATTTGTGGGGTTGATTTCGCTCAACCAAGCGGCTGTTTTTCACCACCGACAACTTTGTAAATCTCGCTGGACATAAGACCAATCTCAGCCAAAGTTGCGCGAAAAACGGCCATATGGGGCGTTGCAAAATGCGCCTCAAGCGCGGCTTGATCCTGCCATTCTTCGTAAACACGAAACCGGGTATTGTGCCCCAGCACCTGACTGAATTCATAGACCAGACAGCCGGTCTCTTTCACGGTTTCTGCAACCATCTGCTGCGCGGCCTCGCGGGCCCGTTCGACCCCGGCCTCGTTCACTTCCACAACGCCTGTTACAACCAGCATCATCTATCCTCCGTCAGATCATAGCGTTTCGATATGCGATTGACCGGAGTGCCGTCCCGCAGCGGAACGCCGTATGCAACCGAGTAGTCGCGGAAACCCATTTTTTCATAATAGCTTAAGCCAGGTAAATTATCGGCACGGATAGTTGCGTTTATTGCCTTAAGACGCAGTGCACAGGCCGTCTTTTTCGTCTCGGCGAATAAGGCCCTTCCAGCACCACGCAACACCGGATTTCGGCGTGTGAAAGTTGCGATATCAGCGCAATCATCAGGCAGAGAATCATTCCTGCCCAACCACTGAAACCCAGCAACATCGCCCTGTTCATCCAGCGCAACGTGGCAACATATCTTATCTGCTCCATCCAGATAGCTTTGCGCAAACAGGGCGTCTGAGAACGGGATCTCAAAAGCAGTCGTACCACCCGCCGCGATGATATCATTGAGGATGCGCCAGGCCTCAGCCACATCTTCTGACATCATCGGGCGGACGGCGATCACGGCTAAAAGCTCAGCTTGTCACGCATAAAGGCCAGCGCCACGCTGAGCCCATCGGGGGCGATTCCATGGCCGGTCCCCTTCATCACATGCGCATAGACCTCTTTGAAATCAGCGGCTTGAAGGGCTTCGGCCGCCTCGGGCAGCGATTGCGGCGGGACTACATCATCCGCATCGCCATGGACCAGCAGAATCGGCATCCGGCTAACGGTTTCATCGGGCAGCAGATCGGGTTCCAGCAAGCGGCCCGAGAACGCAACGATCCCGGCCACCGGGTCTTCGCGGCGGGGTGCGACGTACAAGCTCATCATCGTGCCCTGAGAAAAGCCGAACAGAACGACCTGTTCGGGCAGGACATCCTCATCCACCATCAGCGCATCCAGAAAGGCGTTGAAGTCCTCAACCGCCATTTCCATCCCGCGCCGGGCTTCTTCTTCGGATGATCCGTCAATCCAAGGGATCGGGAACCATTGGAACCCGTTCGGCATACCGGGGATCTGTTCTGGCGCATCAGGGGCGACGAAGAGCGTATCGGGCAGATGTTCACCCAGCGGATCAGCAAGACCCAGCAGATCGGCGCCATTGGCCCCATAGCCGTGCACGAACACCACGACTGAGCGTGTGTCGCCCGAAACCGGCTCTTTCCGGAGCGCGTTCAAAACCCGTGTCATCTGATCCCTTCTCTCTTCTTGGCCACCCGGTAATAGGCCCAGAGCACCCGCGCCGCAACTGATCGCCAAGGCGACCAGGCCTCGGCCATAAGGCGCAATTCCTTGTCGGTTGGACGTTTGGGCAAACCGTAGAGCACTCGCGCGGCTTCTTGCAGGGCCAGATCGCCCGGCGCGATCACATCGGCGCGGCCCAGTGAGAACATCGCGTAAATCTCGGCGGTCCAAACGCCAATGCCCGGAACCTGCGTGAGTGTTTTGACAACATCTGCATCAGCTGTATCGCGTAACGCTTTGTAATCAATGCGCGCCTCTGCCAGTGCGCGCGCATAACGAACCTTCTGACGGCTGAGGCCCACAGCGCGCAAATCCTCATCCGTGGCCCACATGATCTTGCGCGGTCCGGTCAGTTTTGCCTGCTGCATCCGTTTCCAGATCGCATTGGCCGAGGCCACGCTGACCTGCTGGCTGACAATCGCGCTGAGCAACTGGCCGAAACCGTCAGGCTTGCGCCGCAGGGGCAAAGGTCCGGTCTGCTCCATCGCATAGGCCATGCGCGGGCAGGTGTTGGCCAGCCACTCGGCCCCTTCCGTCACACAATCGGGTGTTTCAATGATGCGACCTACGGACATGCACTCTCTGCCTTGTGATACGGGTCGCACGTTAGGGGGATCAGCCACAGATGCAAGCCGCTTGTGCCCCGGCGCGTTCACCGATACGGATTGGCCCATGACACTGACAACAGCTGCCCCGGACGACTCGCAAGCCAAACGCAACGTAGCGGTTCTGGTCGCTGCGCAATCGATCCTGGGTGCGCAAATGCCGATGATCTTCATCGTCGGTGGATTGGCCGGTCAGTCCCTGGCCAGCAACCCCTGCCTTGCGACCCTGCCAATCTCGCTGATCGTACTGGGGTCGATGCTGGCGGCCACGCCGATCTCGGCCATCATGCAGCGCTGGGGTCGCCGGACCGGCTTCCTTGTCGGAGCCACAGCTGGGGCTTTGGGCGGCCTGATCGGAGCCTATGGCCTTTACCTTGGGTCCTTCCCGATCTTCCTGTTGGGCAGCCTGCTGACCGGTATCTACAT
Source organism: Ruegeria sp. YTSA075 (assembly GCF_059610245.1). Taxonomy (NCBI): domain Bacteria; kingdom Pseudomonadati; phylum Pseudomonadota; class Alphaproteobacteria; order Rhodobacterales; family Roseobacteraceae; genus Ruegeria; species Ruegeria sp. YTSA075. The sequence goes on from NZ_JBXWNG010000003.1 coordinate 210,645, forward strand.
GAGCGCGCATGGGTTTTACCGTTTTGCCGCCGCTGATACCGCCTCGGACGCGTTCCGGCCCAAGGCGATTTCCTATGTAATGGCAGGCGGTTTGGCCGCAGCGATCATCGGACCACAAATCGTCAAACTGACGTCAGAGTCATATGTGATTCCGTTTCTCGGCACATATGTGGCAGTGATCGCCCTGAACGTGATCGGATCGGCGCTGTTTTTCTTTCTGGACATCCCGACACCGCCGAAACCGGCCGAAGATGCGCCCAAGGGCCGCTCGCGGCTGGAGTTGCTGAAAACCCCACGCATCGCCGTAGCGATCATCTGCGCGATGGTATCCTACGCGTTGATGAACCTTGTGATGACCTCGACCCCTCTTGCGGTGGTCGGCTGCGGCTTCTCGGCCAATGATGCCGCGGATGTTGTTACGTACCACGTGTTGGCCATGTATGTTCCCAGCTTTTTCACGGGTCACCTGATCGCGCGCTTTGGCGTGGAGAAGATTGTGGCCCTTGGCCTTGCAATCCTTGCCGGGGCCGGAGTTGTCGCGTTGCAGGGCGTCGAATTGGAGAACTTCTTCATCGCCCTGATCCTGCTGGGGATCGGCTGGAATTTTGGCTTTATCGGCGCGACAAGCATGCTGGCCGCGTCGCACGAAGTGCATGAGCGTGGCCGGATGCAGGGCTTGAACGACCTGTTGGTGTTCGGAGGTGTGACGGTTGCTTCGCTGGCTTCGGGCGGATTGATGAACTGTTCCGGCGGTTCGCCGGTAGAAGGCTGGACAGCCGTCAACCTCGCCATGATTCCGCTGCTGACCCTAGCGGGTGGCGCATTGCTGTGGCTGGTCCTCAGACCTGCGGACGCCAAACCGGCTTGATCACCACCGGCCGGTCGCTGCGGTCCACATCAATGACAAGCGCCGCCGCGCCTCGCTCTGCGCCAAAGCGCCAATCGCAACCCTGTCAGGCTGAGCGATCACCCGTTTCAAAATCCATTCCGCCTGCCACCCGAGGTAAAGCGCCGGGTGCGCCGCATCTGACACCCCAGACCGGTTGGATCGTGCCCGCATCAGTCGCGCCAATGCCGTCTCTGCCAATACCCTCACGCCTTCAGGCCTGCCATCCAGCAATGGGATACGCCCGCGCGCCTCAAGCTCTGGGATCGCGCGAAACCAATTCGCCACGCCCACGCCATAGCCGAAATCGCGCACCACATCTTCATCCGCCGCCCCAAGGGACTGAGCCGCAGCCACCAGCAACGCGCCGGAGCTGTGATTGATATAAGCGTCGAAGTGCTCCTGATCCTCAAACGGATCGCGGTAGATGTCCCACCGTCGCACCGCTACATATTCGTCCAGCATACCCGCCAGATGAGGCGACAAAACCCGAGACAAAGGCGTCACCACCTCGTGCCGCCGCACGGTCGGCCCTTGCGCGATCTCCTGCAAGGCGTCGCGCCACCATTGCAGCCGCATTTCGGCAATCATCGCCTCCTGCGTCACCCAAGGGGCGCGCGCGACCTCAACATTCAATGCATAGATCGGAAACAGAACCGCCCGCGCCCGGACCGGAGCAGCCATTGCCGCCAGGAACCGATCGGGATCAGCCTTATGCACCAAGGCGGCACAGGCTTTGACATCTTCGTCAAATGTGGCCGTCACTCTGCCGCCGCCTGCTGGGGGTCGCAATCACGCACCAGTTTCCATTGGATCGCGTCCAGCAGCGCCTCGAACGAGGCATCGACTATGTTCGCACTGACCCCGACAGTAGACCAACGCCGCCCCTGCCCGTCTTCGCTGTCGATGATGACGCGCGTCACCGCCTCGGTCCCGCCTTGGGTGATCCGCACTTTGAAATCAACCAACCTCATATCCGCCAGCACTTGCGAATACTGCCCCAGATCCTTGGCCAGCGCCTTGGCCAGGGCGTTCACCGGCCCCCGGTCACTGCCTTGCTCGTCATGGGACTCACTGACCGAAAGTTTCTTTTCTCCATCGACCTTCACGACAACCACGGCCTCGGACAGGCTGACCATCTTGTTGTACTTGTTCTTGCGCCGCTCAACGGTGACCTTATAGCGCTTGACCTCGAAAAACTCGGGCAGCTGTCCAAGCTCATCCCGTGCCAGCAGTTCGAAACTGGCCTGCGCCGTATCATAGGAATAGCCCTCGGCCTCACGTTGCTTGATCCGCTCAAGGATGCGCCCCAAAGCAGGGGCGCCCTTTTCTACCTTAAGCCCGGCTTCGGTCAGACGCTTGCGCAGGTTCGACTGCCCCGCCTGGTTCGACATCGGAATGATACGCGCATTACCCACCATTGCCGGATCAACATGCTCATAGGTCGACGGATCCTTAAGGATCGCGCTGGCGTGCAACCCGGCCTTATGCGCAAAGGCCGACGCGCCCACATAGGCCGATTGCTTGCTGGGCACCCGGTTCAGTATATCGTCCAGCATCCGACTGATCCGCGTCAGACCAGCCAACGCCTCAGGACTGACACCAATCTCGAACTGCGAAGCATAAGGTTCTTTAAGAAGCAAGGTCGGGATCAAGGCGGTCAGGTTCGCGTTGCCACAGCGTTCGCCCAACCCGTTCAGCGTACCCTGAATTTGACGGGCACCTGCATCAACGGCAGCCAAGGAACAGGCTACCGCGTTCTCGGTATCGTTATGGGTGTGAATGCCCAACCGATCCCCAGGCAGGCCCGCTGCGATCAGGTCTGAGACGATACGCCCGACCTCGGCAGGCAAAGCGCCGCCATTGGTGTCACACAACACAACCCAACGCGCGCCAGCCTCTAGTGCTGTCCGGCACACCTCGGTCGCATAGGCCCGATTGTCCTTGTAGCCGTCAAAGAAATGTTCCGCATCGAACAGTGCCTCGCGCCCCTGCGCCACCAGATGCGCGACCGAGGCGCGGACATTCTCGACATTCTCCTCCAGCGAGATGCCAAGCGCCTGGGTCACGTGATAATCATGCGACTTGCCGACCAGACAGACTGCCTGCGTGCCCGCATTCATGACTGCCGCCAGAACGTCATCATTTGCCGCCGACCGGCCCGAACGCTTCGTCATCCCAAACGCCGTCAACCGGGCCGAGGTTTTCGGAGCCACCTCAAAAAACGCGCTGTCGGTCGGGTTTGCCCCGGGCCAGCCGCCTTCGATGTAATCGACCCCCAACTCATCCAACGCCTGCGCAATCTGAACCTTCTCAGCGGTCGAAAACTGCACCCCTTGCGTCTGCTGCCCGTCACGCAGTGTCGTGTCGTAGAGGTAGAGGCGGGTCTTGGTCATGGTTCTGGCTCTTTGGCTTGTTCAGGCATCACCCCGCCCGGACAGTTCCGGGCGAAGCATTTGATTATACGCTTTCCAGCTTCGACGCGTCGAAACCCGATCCGGCGATGATCTCAACAGCGTCCTTGCTCATGCGCACTTCCAGACCTGCGGCAAGATACGCGGATTTCAAACGATCAACCTCCGAGAAATCCTTGCTCACCATGGCTTGTGCACGCGCGGCCGCCAGCTTTTCTTCGTATTCAGAGAAATCCGCCGCCGGAACTGCAGCCCAGCCGCCCATCTCATCCGTCAGCAGGCCCAGCACTTGCGCACTTGCCAATAACGCCGCAGCATCCCCGTCCGAAGCCAGACGATGCAATTCGGTGATGGCACCCGCCGTATTCAGATCATCCGCAAGTGCTGCGATCACCAAGGGTGCCGCGCTGGCGGCGGGCTCGATGCCCGCGGTCAGCGCCCGCCACTTGCGCAGCGTTGCTTCGGCCTCGCGCGCTTTTTTCTCGGTCCAGTCCATCGGCTTGCGATAGTGGGTTTGCAGGAAAACAAACCGGATCACCTCGCCTGGCACACCCTGCTCCAACAGATCATGCACGGTAAAGAAATTGCCCAGCGACTTGGACATTTTCTTACCCTCGACCTGCAGCATTTCGTTATGCAACCAATAGCGCGCGAATTCGCCCTCGGGGTGTGCGCAGCAGCTCTGCGCGACCTCGTTCTCATGGTGCGGAAAGATCAGATCGTTGCCACCGCCATGAATGTCGAAACTTGCGCCCAGCAATTCATAGCTCATGGCCGAGCATTCGATATGCCAGCCAGGCCGCCCCTTGCCCCATGGCGAGTCCCAACCGGGCAGCTCGTCTGTCGACGGCTTCCACAACACGAAATCCATCGGGTTCTTCTTATAAGGCGCAACCTCGACCCGCGCGCCTGCGATCATGTCATCGACGGAACGACCGGATAGCTTGCCATAGCTATCCTTCCAACTGTCGACCGCGAACAGTACATGGCCTTCAGCCGTATAGGCATGGCCCTTGGCAATCAGGTCTTCGATCATCTCGATCATCTGAGCAATGTATTCGGTCGCGCGCGGCATGGCATTGGGCTCCAACGCCCCAAGCGCGCCCATATCATGCAGATACCAGCCGATGGTTTCGTCCGAGCGTTCTTGAACCAGCTGCTCCAGCGACCCTTCGGCGCCGGCCTGTTTACGCTTGAGCGCGGTCGCGTTGATCTTGTCATCCACATCCGTAAAATTGCGCACATAGGTCACGTGTCCCGCGCCGTAGACATGGCGCAGCAACCGGTAGAGCACATCAAACACGACCACGGGACGCGCATTGCCAAGATGGGCACGGTCATAAACAGTTGGCCCACAGACATACATCCGCACGTTGTCAGGATCGATCGGAACGAAATCTTCCTTCGTCCGTGTCCGTGTGTTGTGCAGTTTGAGTGTCGTCATCACTTAGGCTCCTAAAGCATGCGCGTTGGCGCGGGCTTAGCAACTTGTCTCAGAGATGAAAACGAAAGATACCGGCCCGCTTGAGAAATCAGCAGGAAATGCAGCAGATAATGATGCAGGTCATCCGGTTCATGCGAGTGTTTTACCATGCGACAAACGCCAAGCCAAGGCTTGAGTTTGACTGATCGCCCCGGCAAGGTGCCGGATATGAGCCGGGATTTTGTCAACTCTGTGTGCCGCGACCTGCCGGGGGCGGAATGGTCCGACCCGTGGGGTGGCGGACATGATGCGTGGAAGGTGGGCGGCAAGATGTTCGCCTGTATCGGAATTGCCAATGACGGCGTCTCGGTCAAGACAGCCGATATCGAAACCGCACACATGCTGATCGATGCAGGTGTTGGCGTCAAAGCCCCGTATTTTCACCGCAGTTGGGTGCGTCTGCCCTTTGATGCGGACATAGATGAACTGCGCCATCGCCTGACCGCCTCTTATGATCTGGTCCGTTCTTCACTCACGAAGAAGGTTCAGGCGACCTTGCCTGCGCGCGGCCAATAGGCTTCTGGCCATTCGAAACACTCACCAATAGGGAACTCAGATGAAATTGTCAGATCGCATTTCACAACTCACTCGGGGCGGCAGCGACGGGTGGGATGTGTTCTACCGCGCACGACAGATGGTCAGCAACGGACAAACGGTGACCGAGTTGACCATTGGCGAACACGACATCCGAACCGATGTATCGATTTTGCAAGCCATGGATCGTTCTGCGCAAAATGGTCACACCGGATATGCCATGGTCCCGGGTACCGACCAGCTGCGCGATACGGTCGCGACCCGAACACAGACACGGACCGGGGTTCCCACCACGCGTGACAATGTGCTGATCACCCCTGGCGGGCAAGCCGCCCTGTTCGCAGCGCATATGGCACTATGTGATCCGGGTGATGTGGGTCTGTATATTGACCCATATTACGCCACCTATCCCGGCACGATCCGAGGGGTCGGCGCGCAAGCCCGCGCCATTCAAACACGGGCCGAGGAGTCGTTTCAACCACGTGCCGAAGATATAGAAGCCGCGTCCGACAGGGCGGTGTCCCTGCTGATCAACTCACCCAACAATCCAACCGGAGTGGTCTATTCGCGCGAAACGCTTGCGGGCATTGCAGCCGCCTGTATGCGACGCGATCTTTGGCTGATCTCGGACGAGGTCTATGACACGCAGGTCTGGGAAGGTGAGCACATCTCTCCCCGTGCCTTGTCGGATATGGCCGAGCGCACGCTTGTTGTTGGCTCCATGTCCAAATCCCATGCCATGACAGGCTCTCGCTGCGGATGGGTTATTGGTCCAGAAGAAGTGATCGCGCATCTGATCAATCTAGCCACGCACACGACCTATGGTGTGCCCGGATTCATTCAGGATGCCGCCTGTTTTGCACTGAATACCGGCCCAGAGTTGGAGGCCGAGATCGCGGCCCCCTTCCGTCGCCGTCGCGCAATTGCCAAGGAGATTCTGAGCAAGCAGAACGTCATCAGCCTCGTACCCGCACAAGGCGCGATGTATCTGATGCTGGATATCCGCGCGACAGGTTTGTCCGGCGAAGAATTTGCGAATGCGCTGCTGGACAAACATGCCATCGCCGTCATGCCTGGCGAAAGCTTTGGCCGGGCCGCAGCAGGCCATATTCGCGTGGCAATGACGGTAGAGGACGCGCGTTTTTCGCAGGCTCTGCAGACCTTATGCGAATTTGCGGCTGGTCAGTCAAAACATCGCGCGGCTGGGTGACGGGCTCAGAACCGGAAGGTTGTCCTCAGGTTAAAAACATTTGTGCCCAGACCACCTTCAGATCGGGTGGCATCGTCGAAGTTCTGGCGCAGCGCCTCACCACTGATCACAAGGTTTTCGCCGATCGGGTAAGCGACACCAATGCCGTAAACCGCCGCTGTATCGCTGTCGGTCGAGGTTTCCGCGCGGGCCGCACCGACGACCACGTAGCCGAGCGCGTTGCCAAAATCATACCCGCCGCGAAGTTTCACAAGTGACATACTGTCCAGGCTTCCCTGACTTTCGCTGAGGTTTAACGACAGGCGGTTATACTCCAGCTCACCCCCCAGAACGAAATTGCCAAAATCCTGATCAAAACCGATATGAGCACCAAAGGTGCCTGTATCCCCGCTGGAGCTGTCAGGACCGCTTGCCTCGGCATAGCCGAAACTGAAACCTGCATAGGCACCTGTCCAATCCTCTGCCATGGCAGGGCTGGCGCATGTGATCGTCATCGCGGCGATCAGGGCCCAATGTGGTTTCCAATTCATCATCAACAGTGTTCATCCGTGTCCGGAGCAGCATCAGTCACAAATTCAAACTGGTACATGGCTACCAGATTTCAATTCTGATCACAGGATATTCAGCAGTAAGTTAATAAAGTATAACAGATTTCGCCCAAAGCGGGAGAAAATGTGCTCAGAACACGCCCTCGTCGGCGCCAGTGATACAATCTGTCGGTTTTTGGCACCGAGGTCGCAAACGGAACAGATCCGGGAGGGACCGTCTGCCAGCCTCTTTGGCAACTGAGAGGTCTCATGGCAAACGAGATTTGGAAAATTCGTCTGATCAGTCGTACCATTGGTGCAGATCGTGGGCGCGCGGCAAGGGGTCGGCCTGGCTTGTCTTGATCGCTCACGCTCAAGACACATTCCCAAATCCTGGACTTATTCAATGAACACGCAATCCCGTAGTGCCTCTCGTAGCGGTGGACGTTCCGCACGTCGCGCAGCCCGCGCATCCGCCCTTCCAGAACATCTGCGCCCGATCCGCCCCGGCATGGAAGGCGGAACATACAAACCTCTGACCCCGGCTCAGGTGGAAAAAATCCACAATGCCGCCCTGCAAGCCCTTGAAACCATTGGCCTTGCAGACGCCCCCCAAAGCGGCATCGACTATCTTGTGGGTGCGGGGTGTACACTGGGCGACGACGGGCGCATTCGGTTCCCGCGCGCATTGGTCGAAGATACAATCGCCAAGGCCAACAGGTCCATCACGCTCTGCAGCCGCGACGGTCAAACCGATCTGGACCTGACCGGTACCAAGGTTCACTATGGCACAGCCGGGGCCGCCGTAAGCGTAGTTGATGTCCATGGCCGCCAATACCGCGATTCAACCGTGCAGGATCTGCATGATGCCGCGCGGATTTGCCAACAGTTGGACAATATCCACTTCGTTCAACGCCCCATGGTCTGCCGCGACATCCTCGACAATCTCGAGATGGACTATAACACAGTTTATGCTGCATGCTCAGGGACTTACAAACACATCGGAACATCATTCACCGAGCCATCGCATGTCGCGCCCGCAATCGAAATGCTACACATGATCGCTGGTGGTGAGGACAAATGGCGCGAGCGGCCTTTTGTGTCCAATTCGAACTGCTTTGTCGTTCCCCCGATGAAATTCGCCACCGAAAGCTGCGAAGTGATGGAGGAATGCATCAAGGCCGGTATGCCGGTTCTGCTGTTGTCTGCTGGCATGGCCGGAGCAACTGCCCCTTCCACCATTGCCGGGGCGATCACGCAAGCCACCGCCGAATGCCTGGCCGGTTTGGTTTATGTAAACGCCGTAAAGCCCGGTGCACCCGCGATTTTTGGCACCTGGCCCTTTGGCCTGGACCTACGCACCGGGGCCATGTCTATCGGGTCTGGCGAACAGGCCCTGCTGAGTGCGGGCTGTGCGCAGATGCACCAGTTCTACGACCTGCCGGGAGGCGCCGCTGCGGGCGCGTCAGATTCGAAACTGCCCGATATGCAGGCCGGGTGGGAACAAATGTGTTCGAACGTCATGGCCGGGTTGTCCGGGCTTAATATGGTCTATGAAGCCGCGGGCATGCATGCCTCGCTTCTGGGTTTTTGCCTCGAAAGCCTGATCCTCAGCGATGATCTGATCGGACAGGCACAGCGCTGCGTGCGTGGCATCGAAGTCAATGACGACACACTTGCGCTGGATCAGATTGCCGAGGTGTGCATGGGTGGGCCGGGTCATTATTTGGGAACCGACGCGACGCTCAGCCGGATGCAGGCCGACTATGTCTATCCGACATTCGGCGACCGGACGTCACCAAAAGAATGGGCCGAGATGGGTAAACCCGATCTGCTTGATAAGGCCACAGCCCGTAAGGAAGAAATTCTGAGCGCACCGTCACCCGCCCAGTTCGATCCGTTGCTAGATGCTGAAATTCGCGCCAAGTTCAACATTCACTTGAACACGTAACCCATTGTAATAGCGGCCCGAAACCCTCGGGCCGCCGATTTTCAATACAAATCAGCCGTTGCTGGGTGGCAGCAATCCGGCTTCTTGCGCAACTGCGATCTCATCCTGATCCAGCGCGCCGTCACCATTTGCATCCATGGCCGAAAACGTATCGGTATCCACTTCTGGTACCACAGCCTGCACTTCTTCGATGGTCAGAACGCCATCGCCATTAGCATCGGCGCTCGATTGCGCCAAAGCCAACGAGGGCAAGCCAAGTGCGAATGCCGAGATAACAGCCAGTTGTTGCGGTTTCATGATAGTGCCTCCTGAGTGAGTTTTGCGTTGTTACGTCCGGACAGGCACCACAGACACCATCTTGCCCGTCGCCGTCACCCGCATCCTTTGCATCCCCGAATTTCGCGCCATTCCTTGCGGATTTCACTGAGTCGGCCCTGCGATCCCCCGCCGGGCGAAATCCGCCGATCTGCTTTCGGCGGTTCTGACCCGATGACCGAGAGGCAATCCGGCAAGGCTCTGCTGACGACAGGCGTATGGGGTTGAAAAAAGAAAGGGGGCCGAAGCCCCCTGTCAGTTTCGCCTTCCAGGCTCATTTCGTTGACCGCCCGGTATTTTTTTGCCTGCGGCCTGGACTGCGCATGGGGCGAGCGCACCCGCCCCGTGAGAGAGTGGGAGGGAGCAAATATTCCGCCCCACCCTGTTCCCGGCCAACACGGGCATGTCGGCCGAGTGGACCAAAGCATCGAAGGTAAGTCTCAGCGCCTTGATCCGTATTCGTCGGGGTCGGTACCTGTGGCAGCTATCCGACCCCTGCACCCCGGGTTGCCGGGGCGTTGAACTCAGCTACACCCGCTTGTTGCGCCGCAGGTGTTGCATTTCATGCAGGTGCCGTTGCGCACCAGCGTGTAGTTTCCGCATTCGCCGCAGGGGTCGCCCTCATAGCCTTGCATCTTAGCCTTGGTGCGCGCGTCCATTCCGGTCGCGACCTCTGACACCACTGCCGTTTCGCTCTGCACTTCGAATTGCGCCGCCGTTTCAGCCATGCCGTTCACCTCGGCCTGACCGCCGTTCAGAACCATCAGATCCTGCGGCAGGCGCTTACGCAGATAGCCGGTCGAACTGATTTGTTTCAGTACTTCCAAGGACTTGGAGGCCGCGCTGTCACTTAATTCAGAAACGTTCGAGACGCCCTCTTCCTCGCCACGCCCCAGATCGTCAAAACTGGCGCCTTCGGGTTTCACATGGGCCAGATCGGTGCGATCCAGATAAGACACGGCCAGTTCGCGGAAGATGTAATCCAGGATCGACGTCGCGTTTTTGATCGAGTCGTTGCCCTGCACCATCCCCGCCGGTTCGAATTTGGTGAAGGTAAAGGCATCCACGAACTCTTCCAGCGGCACGCCATATTGCAGGCCAACCGACACGGCGATGGCAAAGTTGTTCATCATCGCCCGGAAGCCAGCGCCTTCCTTGTGCATATCGATGAAGATCTCGCCCAGCTTGCCGTCTTCGAACTCACCGGTGCGCAGATAGACCTTGTGGCCACCCACGATCGCTTTTTGAGTATAGCCTTTGCGCCGATGCGGCAGTTTTTCGCGATGGCTGCGGATGATCTCCTTGACCACAACCTTCTCGATCACCTTCTCGGCCAGAACCACGGCTTTTTCCTGCGTCGAACCGCTTTCCAGAATTTCCGCCGCCTCGTCGTCATCCTCGACCAGCGCCGCGGCCAGAGGCTGCGACAGTTTCGAGCCATCACGATAGAGCGCGTTCGCCTTCACCCCCAGCGACCAGCTGAGTTCATAAGCCTTCTGGCAGTCTTCGATGGTCGCGTCATTCGGCATGTTGATCGTTTTCGAGATCGCGCCCGAGATGAAGCTCTGCGCCGCCGCCATCATGGTGATGTGGCTATCAACCCCAAGGAAACGCTTACCTTTCTTGCCGCACGGGTTGGCGCAGTCGAAGATCGAATAATGCTCTTCCTTCAGGTGCGGAGCACCTTCCAGCGTCATGGTTCCGCAAACGTGGTCGTTGGCCGCGTCGATATCCGCCTTGGTAAAGCCCAGATGGCGCAGTAGATCGAAGGTCGGGTCATTCAGCTTGGTGGCCGGGATGCCCAAAACGCCGGTGCAGAAATCCTCGCCCAGTGTCCACTGGTTGAAGACGAACCGGATGTCGAAGGCGCTTTCCAGCGCAGCGTCCACTTTGGCCAACTCATTCGGTCCAAAGCCATGACCGGTCAGCGAGGTGTGGTTGATCCCCGGCGCGTTACCGATGGTTCCGTGACCGACGGCGTAGCCCACGATCTCTTCGATCTGAGACGAGGAATAGCCCAGCTTTTCCAGCGCCGACGGCACCGAGCGGTTGATGATCTTGAAGTACCCGCCACCGGCCAGCTTCTTGAATTTGACCAGCGCGAAATCGGGCTCGATCCCCGTGGTATCACAGTCCATCACCAGACCGATCGTGCCGGTGGGCGCGATCACGGTGGCCTGCGCGTTGCGGTAGCCGTTTTTCTCGCCAAGGCTCAACGCCTCATCCCAAGCCGACATCGCCAGATCGACCAGACGCTTGTCCGGGCAGTTTCCGTGGTCCAGCGGCACCGGCTTCACGGCCAGTTTCTCATAGCCCTCGGTCACCCCCTGCGATGCGCGGCGGTGGTTGCGGATGACGCGCAGCATGTGGTCGGCGTTGCGCTCATAGCCTTTGAAGGCGCCCAGTTCGCCAGCAATCTCAGCCGAGGTCGCATAGGCCACACCGGTCATGATCGCGGTCAACGCACCACAGATCGCCCGACCCTCGTCCGAGTCATAGCTGTAGCCCATATTCATCAGCAGGCCGCCAATATTGGCGTAACCCAGACCCAGCGTGCGGAAGTCATAAGACAGCTGCGCGATTTCCTTCGACGGGAACTGCGCCATGGTCACCGAGATTTCCAGTGTCAGGGTCCACAGACGCGAGGCGTGCATGTAATCCGCCGCCTGGAACTCACCATCCTTGAGGAAGGTCAACAGGTTCATCGACGCAAGGTTACAGGCCGTATCGTCCAGGAACATATATTCCGAGCACGGGTTCGACCCACGGATCGCGCCATCTTCGGGGCATGTGTGCCATTCGTTGACCGTGTCATGGAACTGGATGCCCGGATCGGCGCAGGCCCAAGCGGCGTGGCCGACCTTCTCCCACAAATCGCGCGCCTTGACGGTCTTGGCGACCTTGCCGTCGGTGCGGTTGATCAATTCCCAATCGGCGTCTTTCTCAACAGCGGTCAGGAACGCATTGGTCACGCGGATCGAGTTGTTCGAATTCTGGCCCGAAACCGAGCTATAGGCTTCTGAATCCCAGTCCGTGTCATAGGTCGGGAATTCGATGCTGTCGTGGCCCTGCTTGGCATAATCCAGCACGCGCTTGATATAAGTCTCAGGGATCGCGACCTTTTTCGCTTCACGAACCGCTTTTTTCAGGCTGTCGTTCTTGTTGGGATCATACGCATCGTCCTGCGCACCGTCCCAGCTGCGGATGGCCTCGAAAATGCCGTTCAGCATCTTCTCGTGCATCTTCGATCCGGCAACGATCGAGGCCACTTTCTGCTCTTCGATCACCTTCCATTCGATGAATTTCTCGATGTCAGGATGATCTGCATCGACGATTACCATCTTTGCGGCCCGACGGGTTGTTCCGCCTGATTTGATCGCACCTGCGGCGCGGTCGCCGATCTTGAGGAAGCCCATCAGGCCCGAAGACTTGCCGCCACCTGACAGCGCTTCGCCCTCGGCCCGCAGATGGCTGAAGTTGGTTCCGGTGCCCGAGCCGTATTTGAACAGGCGCGCCTCGCGCACCCACAGGTCCATGATCCCGCCTTCGTTCACCAGGTCATCATCGACAGACTGGATGAAACAGGCATGCGGCTGCGGATGTTCGTAAGCGGATTTTGATTTGGTCAGCTTGCCGGTCTTGTAGTCGACATAGTGGTGCCCCTGCGCCGGGCCGTCGATCCCATAGGCCCAGTGCAAGCCGGTGTTGAACCATTGCGGTGAGTTCGGTGCGGCGCGCTGGGTGGCCAGCATATAGCGCATCTCGTCGAAATAGGCGCGCGCATCTTCCTCGGTCGAGAAATAGCCGCCCTTCCAGCCCCAATAGGCCCAGGCACCGGCCAGACGGTCGAACACCTGCTTCGAGGACGCCTCGCCATCGAACTCTGCACTTTCGGCGGGGACCGAACGCCACAGGAACTCGGGCACGTCTTTCTCTTTGACCTTTTTCAGTTTGGACGGAACGCCCGCCTTGCGGAAGTACTTCTGAGCGATGACGTCGCTGGCGACCTGGCTCCAGCTTGATGGAACTTCGATATCATCCAGCCGAAAGACAATTGTACCATCGGGGTTTCGAATCTCGGACGTGGCCGAAATGAAATCCAAGTCTGCGTAAGCATCCTGCCCCGGTTTGGTGAATTTTCTTTCAATTTTCATGTCCGCCGCCTTCGAATTAATGACCGTCTACCCAGCTTCGGGCCCGAGAAATGCCAAGCCCTCCACTTTGCCGAATCCGACAGACGCAACGGTCCGGGCGCTGCCGCGCGCAGCGCAAAACCGCATCAGCGGTTGCACAATTAGCATGGTGTGCGTCCCGTCCCTGCCCTGCGCCTTTCTCTGATTTTGCACCAGATGTAGTGGCGTCATATTCGGCTCATACAATTTGGCGTATCTTCACATAGAAGGTCAACGGCCTTTTTCCGACATTTTTGAAATCTTTTGTGTTGACCCGATCCCGCCATGGGGCCGCGAAACGCGCGCTCCCGATTCCTCCGCAAAGTGATCCACGGCGAAAATCCGCCGGCCTTGGATTTGACGAAATGAAATTCCCGTTTTTACCAGCATAGTTATAAGCGTTTGGTGAACCGGACCGCGGCTGGTTAGGCTGAAACAGAATCATCACGGGCTAATCGAAGGTCGATGTGGTTGGCACGCAAATCAATGAGGGCTTACAATCAGATGCGGTTGTTTCACTTTCTATCGGCACTGGCCCTGATCGTGGCCTGCACACCACAAGATGTACCCGATCCATCACGCAGTGCGCAGTTCAACGACTACCCCAAGCGTCTGTTCGAAACCTTTGAAATGAGCTGTACCGGCCCGGGCGACAGATTTAGCAAATTACCGGATCGCAGTTTTGAGTGCAGCCAATACCTGCCCCCCGAAGCGGCCGCTTCTCTGATTCTGACCTATGATGGTTCGCCCCAAGAGTTGCCAAAAAGCGTCATGCGGTTGAACCCGACCAAAACCGCATCCGGCTACCGTGTGGATGCCTCACTGGTGTTCAGGGTTCCACAAAAGGCCGGATCGGTAGTTGACGTTCCGGTAGAAAGCGAGGCTTTGGACCTTGCCCTCAGCAGGCTCTATCGCACGATGGGCGGATTGCCGGGCTGATTGCTGCAGCATTATTTTAGGGCGAGAGGTCGACGCCCCTAAGACGCGGGAGGCTGTTCCGAAAGGAACCTCTGAACCCAGTCCCGGCTGGTCGCGTCGGCCATCTTGCGGATATCCGGAGCGACCTCTTCCGCCACTCCAGGGTCCAACCCCAACTCGGCAAAAACCAGACGCAGCATCGCAGCAGGTGCCTTGGATAGATCTTCATAATAAACTCTGACGGGCTGGATTCCTTCCCGATGGAACCAAGCATCCCAGCCCCTGTCATAGCTTTCCAGCGTGGCGATGCAGTCCTTGATCTTACGCGCATCAAAAACGGGTTCCTGAGCGGGGACTGTCCGCTCCCATTCCGACCCATCAACGGCAACATGCCACAATCCAGTCTGTTGCGCCTTGAGATAGGAAACGGCCTGCTCCAATTTATTTCTGCGGCTCAGATGTACAAACAACATAGGTCCAAATGCGTGTTCGATCCTTATCCTTGGTTGCCTCAGGATGAAGAGCCGCCAAATTCTGGCAAAGAAAATCAAAGCTAGGAAATTGCTGACGCAAACCAAAAACAGGTGTTTCACCTCGCCCTGCTTGCAGCGCTCTCTGCATCACAACCTCAAGGCCTTCTTGCTCGCTCAGCACCCCCTGAGGCAGCCCCAATCTGGTTAACCAATCCTCAAGCGATGGTCGATAAAACAAAGATCTGGGATCTCCGGCAACCCCGGAGTTCTTGAGCATGCTGCACAACAAAGTACTGCCGCTTCGAGGCGACGTGCAGATCATATAGGAGGCGGGATTTTTCATCCTCTACACATAGCAACGCGTCATGAAGAGTGCGTGACCACATCAAAAAATGCTTTCACATAAGGTATGCTGCGCCTTTTGCGCGAACATTGCCTTATGTGATGAAAATGGTCGGGGCGGCAGGATTCGAACCTACGACCCCCTGTACCCAAAACAGGTGCGCTACCAGACTGCGCCACGCCCCGGACCGTGCGCCTTCCTAAACGTGCCGATCTGATTTGAAAAGCCCTAACAGGGCCAAATTGCCGGGCCTTGTGAAAAAATTTCGTGCCGTATCCGAGTTCCGGCTTCGATTCCATAGCGTGCGGCCAATCCGGCGTTGATTTCCAGCACTGCAAACACGGAATCGCCCCCTTCGATCGGGGTCAAATCACCCGGGATCGCGCCTTCATGCACACTGCTGACCGCTCCGGTTTTGTCGATAAAGATCATGTCCAGAGGAATCAGCGTGTTCTTCATCCAGAATGCCACACGCTGAGGCGGATCGAAGACGAACAGCATCCCTGACCTGTTGGGCAGGGACTCTCGAAACATCAACCCACGCGAACGTTCTTGGGGTGTTATGGCCAGTTCAATGTCGAAACGTATCTGAGTCTGATCATTTTTCAGCTCAACCCGATCCGCACGGCATTCCGCCAACGCGCCCCCGGCCCAAATGGTAAAGATCAGGGCAGGAACGGCGAAGCGAGACATCATGTTGGAATCATTCGTCCAGTGCGGCTTCCCAGGCAAGCACCTGTGCTGCCATCCGGCCCCGTTTGCCATCTATCACGCGCATGGCCAGTGCTTCGCCGGGTTGCAGATCGGCAAGGCCCGAGCGGCGCAAAACTTCGATATGCAGAAACACATCCTCGCCACGGCCAAACACATTGGCAAAGCCAAAGCCTTTGCCCTTGTCGAACCATTTCACCCGCGCCGCCTCCATCGGGGCATCGGCGATCACGTCTGGATCAAGTTCGGCAAAATCGGCCAGCAGCATCGAATCTGCGCGCGCTGGCGGATCAACGCTGATCACCTCGACCGCTTGAACGCCACGGTCCGTGCGATGGGTCATAATTTCGATGCCCGCACCATCTGCGACAGAACTTTGCCCAAAATTGCGCAAGACGTTAACGTGCAGCAGAATATCCGGACCACCCTCGTCGGACACAACAAATCCATACCCTTTCGCGGGGTCGAACCATTTCACGTGTCCACGTACGCGATACATATTGTTCAGATCGTCCGGCACTGTTTTCCTAACGCGCAGTTTTTAAGATCGTTAAGGGTTCGTTGTTTATGGGAATGCCCCGCAAATTCAAGCTGAAAAAACCCATTGTTTTCTACAAGTTGCATTTCGCGCAACGCGAACATCATGGATTCAACCTTTCAACCTGCCAGATTGAATCGGCCTGATCCCTTGTCCATCTAAAGCGATCATGCAGGCGAAAGGCCCCATCAGCCCAGAATTCAATCTCAGTCGGCGCTATTCTATATCCTCCCCAAAATGGCGGTCGCGCAGGATTCGGGCCGTGTTTCGCAGTAACCTTTGCAACTTCGGCCATCAGCGCAGCGCGGCTGCTCAGCGGCTGTGACTGCCGCGAAGCCCAGGCCCCCAATCGGCTTTTGAGTGATCTGGATACATAATATTCATCCGCTTTCGGACCCGTCTCGCGGGTTATTGTACCACGAACTCGGATTTGGCGCCGCAAAGATTTCCAATGCATAACAAAGGCCGCTTTGCCCGCGCCATCCAGTTCGGACGCTTTTGCGCTTTCGTAATTCGTATAGAAAACGAAGCTGTCCGGCTCGATTTCTTTCAGAAGAACCATGCGAACATTGGGCAAACCGTCTTGATCGACAGTCGCCAGCGCGATTGCGTTCGGATCGTTGACTTCACTTACTTCAGCCTCACTTAACCACCGAGCCGCTATTTCAAACGGATCGGAGCCAGCAAAGATGCCATCACGCTCGTTCATTTCCATCCCCAGGAAAGTACTAAAGTCGAACCTAAGGCGATAACCCGCTACGGGCAAGAGTGGATGGCCTTGATGCAGCGCTAACGATGGCATAAACCAACGCAATACAACGCGAAGACAGGCGGAGAACCAATCATGTCAAATCAGTTGATGGCCGGTAAGCGCGGCCTCATCATGGGACTGGCCAATGACAAATCAATCGCATGGGGAATCGCCCGCGCCTTGTCCGATGCCGGGGCCGAACTGGCCTTTTCCTATCAGGGCGATGCCCTGAAGAAACGTGTCGATCCGTTGGCGGCACAGCTTGGCAGCGAAGTCGTCCTGCCCTGCGACGTCAGCGACGAAGAGTCGATTGATGCACTGTTTACCGCGCTCGAAGCGAAATGGGGCAAGCTGGACTTTATCGTTCATGCCATCGGATTCTCGGATAAGAACGAACTGCGCGGTCGCTATGTCGACACCAGCCGCGCGAATTTCAATTTGACGATGGATGTGTCCGTCTTTTCGTTCACAGCCGTTATGCAGCGCGCGGAAAAGATGATGGGCGAAGGTGGCAGCGCCGTGACCCTGACCTATTATGGCGCCGAACAGGTCATGCCCCACTATAATGTCATGGGCGTCGCCAAAGCCGCGCTTGAAGCATCGGTCAAATATCTGGCCGAGGATCTGGGCAAGGATGGCATCCGCGTGAACTCGATCTCGGCCGGGCCGATCAAAACGCTCGCCGCCAGTGGCATCGGTGACTTCCGCTATATCATGAAATGGAACGAGTATAACTCACCCCTGCGTCGCAACGTGACGATCGACGATGTCGGCAAATCCGCACTCTATCTGCTGTCTGATCTCAGCAGTGGGGTGACGGGCGAAAACCTGCATGTGGATTCAGGGTATCACATCGTCGGCATGAAAGCTGTCGATGCCCCCGACGTCGAGAAGGGCTAGGAACATGAGCGCGAAGGACCGCCTGCCCCACGAAAAAGGCTTTCACATTAGCTGGGACCAGATTCACCGCGACTCGCGCGCGCTGGCCTGGCGGCTGGATGGGCAAGGCCCCGATGATGGATCATGGCGCGCGGTTGTCGCGATCACCCGTGGCGGCATGGCCCCGGCCATGATCGTCAGCCGTGAGCTGGACATCCGCACCGTCGATACGATCAGCGTACGCTCCTACCACCATCAGGAACAGGGCGAGGCTGAAGTGCTCAAAGCGCCAGATGCCCAGTTGATGGGTGATGGCGAAGGCGTTCTGATCATCGACGATCTGGTCGATAGCGGCAAAACCCTGGATCTGGTGCGCCGGATGTTTCCCAAAGCGCATTTCGCCACCGTCTATGCCAAGCCCAAAGGTCGCCCGATGGTCGACACGTTCATTACCGAGGTCAGCCAGGATACCTGGATTTTCTTCCCCTGGGACATGGCCTTGCAATATGTCGAACCCTATCGCGGCACGGACTAACTTCTTCTGTTCAAAAATACCTCGGAGCGCGAGGCAGAGCCTCGCACAAGCCCTGCTGGCAATGTCCAAGGACCAAACCCAATGACTCAAACCCGCACTAGCGTCACCTTCCCGCCCCCGGTGATGGAGGCACGCCGCTGGCTGGACGGGGTTACATTTTCGGATGACCAGCCGTTGATCAATGTCAGTCAGGCGGCCCCTGTCGATCCGCCACCTCTGGCCATGCGTCAAGCCATGGCGGCTTTTGCTGTAGAAGAAGACAGCGCCCATCTCTATGGGCCCGTTTTGGGCAACAGTGATTTGCGCGCGGAACTGGCCAACCAGATCAGCACTCATTACGCGGCCGAGGTCGCCGCGAACCAGGTTGCCATCACCTCGGGGTGCAATCAGGCGTTTTCGGCGATCATCTCGGCGATCACCGATCAAGGGGACGCGGTCATCCTACCTACTCCATGGTACTTTAACCACAAAATGTGGCTGGACATGGCAGGTGTCCACGCGGTCGACTTGCCAACCGGCGCTGATCTTTTGCCCGATCCCGAACAAGCGCGCGCTCTGATCACCGACAGAACCCGCGCCATTTCTTTGGTCACGCCCAACAATCCCGGCGGGGTTGAATACCCGGCCGAACTGGTCCGCGCCTTCTACGATCTGGCCCGCGAGGCTGGCATCTACCTTCTGGTCGACGAGACCTATCGCGATTTCGACAGTCGCAGTGGCCCGCCGCATGAGCTGTTACAACAACCGGGCTGGGATCAGACGTTTGTTCATCTTTATTCCTTCTCGAAAGCCTACCGCCTGACTGGTCATCGCGTTGGGGCAATCGCATCCAGCGCCGCCCTGCTGGCCGAGATCGAGAAATTTCTGGATACGGTCGCGATTTGTCCCGGCCAGATCGGCCAATTTGCTGCCCTTTGGGGCATGCGGAATCTCAGCCAATGGTTGGCCGGGGAACGCGATGAGATCCTCGACCGGCGTGCCGCGATCGCCGATGGGATGTCTAGGCTGACTGCCAAGGGCTGGCGGCTGTTGGGCCTCGGCGCATATTTCGCTTATCTTGAACATCCGTTCACTATCCCCTCGGATGAACTTGCCCGCCGCCTCGTTCCCGAAGCCGGTATTCTCCTGCTGCCAGGTACGATGTTCATGCCCGCAGGCGATCCTGCCGGGCAGCGCCAGGTACGCATCGCTTTTGCCAATCTGGATCGGGCCGGGATTGGCCAATTGTTCGACCGCTTGCAGGCAGTTTCCTTCTAAGCTTGCCCCCCGGCGGTGCCCGTCGTATTCAGGGCGGCGACCAACAGGGCAGAGACCTGCCAAAACACCAAGAGGGCATTATGGCTGCAGGCAAGAACAGTCTTTCGAAAACCTTTGTCTGGATATTGATGGGCCTTTTGTTCGTCGGTCTTGCCGGCTTTGGCGCCACCAATCTCAGCGGCACCATCCGCACCGTTGCACAGGTGGGTGACGAAAGCGTCTCGGTCGATGCCTATGTACGTGAGCTGCAGCGCGAAATCCGTGCTGTTGAGGCCCAGACCGGGCAATCTCTGCAGATGTCTCAGGCCCGAGAGCTGGGTTTGGAACAGCGCGCCCTGTCCCGCCTGACCGCCCTCGCCGCGTTGGACAACGAAGTCAGCCTGTTGGGCATTTCGATTGGCGACGAAAACCTGCAGGAAGAGATCGTGGCGATCCCGGCCTTTCAGGGCGTTGATGGAAGTTTCGACCGCGAAGCCTATCGGTTCCAACTGGATCAACTGGGTATCTCGGATACCGAATTCGAATCCGACCTGCGCAAGGAATCTTCTCGCACGATCCTCCAGGCCGCTGTGACCAGTGGTGTTGTCATGCCCGATACCCTGACCCAAACACTGGTCGATTATCTGGGCGCGCGGCGCAGCTTTACCATTGCGACCCTTGGGGTTGAGGCGCTGACGACGCCGGTTTCTGAACCAACCGATGAACAGGTTCAGGCGTTTTATGATGAAAACACCGACCTGTTTACCCTGCCCCGCACCAAACGGCTGACCTATGCGATCCTCTCGCCCGAGATGTTGATCGATACGGTCGAGGTCGACGAAGACACACTGCGCAGGCTATATGATCAGCGCGCGGCTGAATACCAGCAACCCGAACGCCGGTTGGTCGAACGGCTGAACTTCCCCAGTGAAGAGGCCGCAAATGACGCCATGGCACAGCTTGAGGTTGGCGGCACCACGTTCGAACAGCTTGTCCGCGCCCGCGAGCTGGAACTGAGCGATATCGATCTGGGTGATGTCACCCGCGATGATCTGGGTGAGGCTGCTGATGCTGTTTTTGCCGCAGAGCTGGATCAGGTTGTTGGCCCGTTGCCCTCGGTCTTTGGCCCGGCCTTGTTCCGCGTCAACGGCTCGCTGGCGGCCAACAATGTTCCTTTTGAAGAGGCTGAACCAACACTGCGTGAAGAGCAGGCCTCAGAGCGCGCGCGCCGCCTCATCGAAGCCCAATCCGAGGATATCAACGACCTGTTGGCCGGTGGCGCCACGCTGGAAGAGCTGGCCGCTGAAACCGAGATGGTGCTGGATCAGATCGACTGGACCCGCGACAGCAACGAACAGGTTGCCGCCTATGATGGGTTCCGTGTGGCCGCCGAAGCGGTGCAAGAAGGTGATTTCCCCGAGATCGCGTTCCTTGAGGATGGGTCGATCTTCGCGCTTCGACTGGAAGAAGACCTACCCCCGCGCCCCGAACCCTTGGACAGCGCGCGCGACCGCGTCGCTGCGGCCTGGACCGCAGCCGAGACAAATACGGCGTTGCAGGATCAGGCGGCCTCGGTCCTGCTGGACCTGGCCACCGATGGCGAATTCACCGCAACGGGCCTGCCCTTCCGCGTGGAAAATGCCCTGACCCGCACCGCATTTCTGGAGGATGTGCCCCCCAGCTTCATGGCTGAGGTCTTCGAGATGGAGCCAGGGGAACTGCGCGCGATCAGCGGCAATGGCGCCGCCCTGATTGTACGTCTGGATGAGATCCTGCCACCGGATGAGACCGACGAGTTGCGGCAGCTGCAAGAGGCGCTTGGCGCGCAGCTGGATCAGGCCTTGGCGCAGAACATCTTTGACGCCTATGTCCGCGACGCGCAGACCCGCGCACGCCCCGTGGTCGATCAGCAAGCCCTGAACGCCGTGCAGGCGAGTTATTAAGAGGCCATCATGGCACTGACACCCGATTTCGACACATTCGCCCGTGCCTATGAGGCGGGTGAAAATCAGGTCGTATACACACGCCTTGCTGCTGATCTGGACACGCCTGTATCGCTGATGCTGAAGCTGACCGGTGCGCAAAAAGATGCCTTTATGCTGGAATCGGTTACCGGCGGAGAGGTGCGCGGGCGTTATTCGATCGTTGGCATGAAGCCTGATCTGATCTGGCGGTGCCGGGGCGAAACATCCGAGTTGAACCGATCCGCCCGGTTCGATCCCGAGGCGTTTGAGCCGCAAGCCGACAATCCGATGGACAATCTGCGCACCTTGCTGGCCGAAAGCCGGATCGCGCTGCCCGATGATCTGCCGCAGGCGGCTGCCGGGCTGTTTGGTTATCTGGGCTACGACATGGTGCGTCTGGTCGAATATCTGCCGGATGTGAACCCTGATCCGCTGGGCCTGCCGGATGCGATCATGCTGCGCCCTTCGGTCGTGGCGGTTCTGGATGGCGTCAAAGGCGAAGTCACCGTTGTGTCGCCCGCATGGGTCAGCGACGGGCAATCGGCCAAGGCCGCCTATGCGCAGGCAGCCGAACGCGTGATGGACGCTGTCCGCGATCTGGAACGCGCCATGCCGGCAGAAACGCGCGATCTGGGTGATGCGTCCGAGGTTGCTCCGCCCGTGTCGAATTTCACCAAATCCGGCTACATGAAAGCGGTTGAAAAGGCCAAGGAATACATCCGAGCAGGCGACATCTTTCAGGTCGTCCCGGCGCAGCGCTGGACACAGGATTTCCCGCTGCCGCCGTTCACACTCTATCGGTCTTTGCGCCGCACCAACCCTTCGCCATTCATGTTCTACTTCAACTTCGGTGGCTTTCAGGTCGTGGGCGCCAGCCCCGAGATTCTGGTGCGCGTCTTTGGCGATGAAGTCACCATTCGTCCCATCGCTGGCACACGCCCGCGCGGTGCGACGCCTGAAGAAGACAAAGCAAACGAGTTGGATTTGCTGGCCGACAAGAAGGAATTGGCCGAACATCTGATGCTTCTGGATCTGGGTCGCAACGATACGGGCCGCGTCGCCAAGATCGGCACTGTACGCCCAACCGAAGAGTTCATCATCGAACGCTACAGCCACGTGATGCACATCGTGTCGAACGTGGTGGGTGAGTTGGCCGAGGACAAAGACGCGCTGGATGCCTTCTTTGCAGGGATGCCTGCGGGCACTGTCTCGGGCGCGCCAAAGGTCCGCGCGATGGAGATCATCGACGAATTAGAGCCTGAAAAGCGCGGCGTTTATGGCGGCGGTGTTGGCTATTTCAGCGCGGGTGGTGACATGGACATGTGTATCGCCCTGCGCACGGCCATCGTGAAAGACCAGAAGCTCTACATTCAGGCAGGCGGCGGCGTCGTCTATGACAGCGACCCCGAGGCAGAGTTTATGGAGACCGTTCATAAATCGAACGCCATCCGGCGGGCAGCCGCAGATGCGGCGCGGTTTACCCCAACCGGAAACAGCTAAACAGAAAAAGGCGGCGATCCCGGATCAGCCGCCTTTCTAGCGCTCACTGAACCTCGCGCTTCATCACCGCTGAGATCGGCGCCATGGCGACCCGGCTGGCGCGATCCTCTAGCCCCCAGAGCAACAAGGCCGAAATCGTTTCGGGACGCACGCGGCCCAGCATCACCACAGTGCCCTCCTGCCCGGCGCGGAAAACGGCCTGATCCAGAAAACGGCGCATGATCTTGGGGTCCTGGCGTGCTCCGTCGATATCGCGGAACACGACGCTGGATGGGACGCCGTTGCGCGCGGCAATTTTCTGGACCGTGTTCAAACCATTGTCCTGTGTGATCAGACCCCTGCCCGTGACGCCTGCAATTTCGGCCACCTGATCAGCCAGCTTGCGATTGCCCTGAATGCCGGTTTC
Source organism: Ruegeria sp. YTSA075 (assembly GCF_059610245.1). Classification (NCBI taxonomy): domain Bacteria; kingdom Pseudomonadati; phylum Pseudomonadota; class Alphaproteobacteria; order Rhodobacterales; family Roseobacteraceae; genus Ruegeria; species Ruegeria sp. YTSA075. The sequence goes on from NZ_JBXWNG010000003.1 coordinate 234,391, forward strand.
AACACCTTCCAGAATTCCTACTGTTTCCGGCAGGGTTTCCAGCCAGACGGCCATCGAAACTTCGGCATCCTGTGCGCTGGCGGCCTCGGGTAGATCGGCCAATGCCATCACCTCGAATCCGGCAGCGCGGTGGCGTGCCATTTTTTCGGCGGCGTTTGGATCAGACGGGCTGACAGCAAAGCTGATCGGATAGGGGAAGTCCTGCAATGCTTCGGCCCCAAAGGATTGTTCATCATCGATCAGGATAATCGACATCAGCGGCTTGGCTTCGGCATTTTCAAACGCGGCGGCATAAGCTTCGATGGGTTTACCCATAGGGATCAGACCTGCGATATCGACTGTTTCCTCAGCCGGTGGATCGTCGCGTTCGGTCAGCGGCACCACACGCTTGCCGACGATCGTCCTGGTGCTGGTTTCACCCTCTCCACCGATCTGTGGCAAGGCTGCAATACGCGGCAAAGTGCGCGGCAGCGTATCCTCATCCCCTTCGACAGCAATCGGGCTGTTTTCAAACGGGTTTTCCTCGGTAATATCTTCGGTCGAGCCCGGAACGTCGATGCTTGGCACGGGTTCCAGAACCGCAACCTCTTCAGCTTCAGGCGCAGCAGGTGCCTCACCAATAACCTGTGGCTGCACCTCATCCTGAGGGGTTTCAGGCGCGGCACCTGGCAGTGGCGGCGCCGCAGGCGGGTTTGTCAGCACCGCAACCTCATCCGCTGTACCGGGATCGGGTTGTTCGGGTTGTTGCCCCGGCGCGGTGATGTTTGGCTGGGCGTCTGTCTCTTGCTCAAGATCCGAAAGGTCGGCCACATCCTCTTCCTGGAAATCGGCAGCTTTTGGCCCAGCGGGTTGCGCATCAACAAGATCGGCGTCTGATCCGGTCTCGGTCACACTGGCCGAGGCTTCGGATGCGGTGACATCCTCGGGCTGTGGTGCTTCGGTTGCCACAACCGGTTTTTGGGTCAACGGTGCCTGCAACGACAAAACCGCGCCCAAGATCAAAACAACGACCGCACCTGCGACCATTCCTCCGACAAATCCGCCCATGTCCAACGCCTTTCGCCTGTCTGCTGCTACGCCCGTTCTTACGTCATCTTTTGCAACGCTTGGCCTGATGGCGCGTCGGGAACGGGTTGTCCTCTTGACGCTGCCGCCCAAGCCTGAGCATGTATGTCCCGACATTATACCGTGGCCGGGGGCTGTATCGCCAGCCTGAAATGCCCAAGCTAAGATAAGTGCCCAAATGCTGCTGCTGATCGACAACTACGATTCGTTTACCTACAACCTGGTGCATTATCTGGGCGAACTTGGGGCCGAAATGGTCATTCGCCGAAATGATGCGCTGGATGTACAGGAAGCCATGGCGATGAATCCCGCCGGTATCCTGCTTAGCCCCGGCCCTTGCGACCCGGATCAGGCCGGGATTTGCCTGGCCCTGACCGAAGCCGCCGCCGAGACAAAAACACCATTGATGGGTGTTTGCCTGGGTCATCAGACCATCGGTCAGGTTTTCGGCGGCAAGGTCGTGCGTTGCCATGAGATCGTCCATGGTAAGATGGGTACCATGAAACACACAGGCAAAGGTGTCTTTGCCGGTCTGCCCTCACCTTTTGAGGCGACGCGCTATCATTCGCTGGTCGTCGAACGTGAGAGCCTGCCAGACTGCCTTGAGATCACGGCAGAACTGGATGACGGCACGATTATGGGGCTGCAGCATAAAGACCTGCCCATTCACGGGGTGCAATTCCATCCGGAATCAATCGCCTCAGAGCATGGCCACGCCCTGCTCAAGAACTTCCTGCAAGAACTGAAAGTCCCCGCATGAGCGATGCTTTGAAACCGCTGATCGGCGCGTCTGCCGATCGGCCCCTGACCCGCACCGAGGCGGAACAGGCCTTTGGCATTCTGTTCGATGGCGAAGCCACGCCCAGCCAGATTGGCGGGCTGCTGATGGCGATGCGCACACGTGGCGAAACCGTGGACGAATACGCCGCCGCCGCCGCCGTGATGCGCGCCAAGTGTAACGCGGTCACCGCCCCGACGGGCGCGATGGATATCGTGGGCACCGGCGGGGATGGCAAGGGAACACTGAATATCTCAACCGCAACGGCCTTTGTCGTGGCGGGGGCCGGTGTCACCGTGGCCAAGCATGGCAACCGGAACCTCAGTTCGAAATCCGGCGCAGCAGATGCACTTGGGCAGATGGGCATCAACGTAATGGTCGGCCCGCAAGTGGTTGAAAAGGCACTGAATGAGGTGGGTATCTGTTTTATGATGGCCCCCATGCATCACCCTGCAATTGCTCATGTCATGCCGTCTCGGCAGGAACTTGGAACGCGCACGATCTTCAATATTCTAGGACCGCTGACCAACCCGGCGGGCGTCAAACGCCAACTGACTGGCGCCTTCTCTCGCGAATTGATCCGGCCGATGGCTGAAACGCTGGGCCTGTTGGGATCTGACCGCGCGTGGCTGGTTCATGGCTCGGACGGGACGGATGAGTTGACCATCACCGGTGTCAGCTGGGTTGCCGCATTGGAAGACGACGCCATAAAAGAAGTTGAACTGCACCCCGAAGATGCGGGCCTGCCGGTCCATCCGTTCGAACAGATCATCGGAGGGACACCAGAAGAAAACGCTGTTGCCTTTGGCGCATTGCTGGATGGTGCCCCATCGGCCTATCGTGATGCTGTTCTGCTGAACTCCGCCGCTGCTTTGGTCGTGGCCGAGGCCGCGAGTGATTTGCGTGAAGGCGTTGAAAAGGCGGCCGAAAGCATCGACAGTGGCAAAGCCAAAGAGAAGATCGCCGCCCTTGCGCGGATCACACAGGAAGCCGCATGACCGAGACTGTTCTGGACAAAATCAAGGCTTATAAGCTGGAAGAGATCGAAGCGGATAAGGCACAGAAATCGCTGAGCCAGCTGGAAAGCGAAGCGCGAGATGCGCCTGAGGTGCGCGGCTTTGCCCAGGCGCTGCACAATGCATCGCGTACCGGCTACGGTTTGATTGCCGAGGTCAAAAAGGCCAGCCCCTCCAAAGGCTTGATCCGTCCGGATTTTGACCCACCCGTGCTGGCAAAAGCCTATGAAGACGGCGGCGCAGCCTGTCTGTCGGTTCTGACCGACACGCCCAGCTTTCAGGGTGCCAAAGAATATCTGACTGCTGCGCGCGCTGCGACCAATTTGCCCGCTTTGCGCAAGGATTTCATGTACGATCCCTATCAGGTCGTCGAAGCGCGGGCCTTGGGGGCGGACTGTATTCTGATCATCATGGCCTCGGTCGAGGATTCGCAGGCCGCCGAGTTGGAACAAACCGCATTTGACTGGGAAATGGACGTTCTGATCGAAGTTCACGACGAAGCCGAGCTTGACCGCGCAGCGCAACTTAAAAGCCCCCTGATCGGTATAAACAACCGCAATCTCAAGACCTTCGAAACCACTCTTGATACTACGCGGCGCCTGTCAAAGCTGGTTCCGGGCGACCGAACGATTGTCTGCGAAAGCGGTCTGGGCGCGCCGGAAGATCTGGCCGATATCGCGCGATACGGTGCACGGTGTTTTCTGATCGGCGAGAGCCTGATGCGGCAGGATGACGTCACTGCCGCGACCCGCCATATCCTGTCGAACCCGTTGATCCCCGGGGTGATGTGATGCCGCTTACGCATTTTGATGCCGAAGGTCAGGCGCATATGGTCGACGTCTCGGACAAGGATGTCACTGATCGCGTTGCAGTGGCTGCCGGGCACATCAAGATGGCGGCAGAAACCTTTGATTTGATTTCAGAAGGCCGCTCCAAGAAAGGCGATGTTCTAGGCGTTGCGCGTCTTGCTGGGATCATGGGGGCCAAGAAAACGCCCGATCTGATCCCGCTGTGCCATCCGCTACCCGTGACCAAGGTTGCAGTTGAACTGACACTGGACCCTGATCTACCGGGTGTCCAAATCGAAGCCACGGTCAAAACCTCGGGCCAGACCGGCGTTGAGATGGAAGCATTGACCGCTGTCTCAACCGCCGCGCTTACGGTCTATGACATGACCAAAGCCGTGGACAAGGCAATGGAGATCGGCGGCATTCGCGTTCTTCTCAAAGATGGCGGCAAATCAGGGCGTTACGAAGCGCTATGATCACGGTCGAAGACGCCCGCACGCTGCTGTTTGATCTGGTCGCCCCGCTTCCTTCCGAACATGTGCCACTTGCCCAATCGGCGGGTCGCGTCCTGGCCGAAAACGTTATCGCAACCCGCGATCAGCCTCCCTTTGCGGCCTCATCGATGGACGGCTATGCGGTCAAGGCGGCTGAGGTCGAGCGCCACGCCATGTTCAAGGTTGTGGGCGAGGCTGCTGCGGGTAACCGGTTCGATGGCGACATCGGACCCGGACAAGCCGTCCGGATCTTTACCGGAGCACCCGTGCCGGAAGGGGCTGACTTCATTGTCATACAGGAAGATGCGGACCGTCGCGGCGACCTGATCACGATAACCGACGCGCCCGGCCCCAAAACCAATATCCGACCCGCTGGCGTGGACTTTGCCAAAGGTACCACAATCGCCGCCCCGCGCCTGATCCGGCCCGAGGATGTGGCGCTCATGGCTGCCATGAACATCCCCCAGATCCCAGTGACTCGAAAACCGCAGATCGCCCTGATTTCGACCGGGGACGAATTGGTGATGCCGGGTGAGACCCCGGGCCCCGATCAGATCATCGCCTCCAACACGTTCGGCCTGCAGGCGCTGCTTGAAGGGGTCGGCGCCCATGTCCGTGTTCTGCCCATCGCATGGGACACGGTCTCTTCGTTGGAAACCGCGTTTGGACTGGCGGAAGGGGCCGATCTGGTGGTCACCATCGGCGGCGCATCAGTTGGGGATTATGATCTGGTCTCCGAAGTATCCGAGGCTCTGGGGATGGAGCGATCCTTCTACAAAATCCGGATGCGCCCCGGAAAACCGTTGATGGCCGGACGGATGGGCGATGCCGCAATGGTTGGCCTGCCTGGGAACCCAGTCAGTGCAATGGTGTGCGGCTACCTGTTCCTGGTTCCGATGGTGCGACGGATGTTGGGGCTTGATACAGTCGTCACACCCTTCCAGCGTGCGGTTCTAGCCGAAGCGCTGCCTGTAAATGGCCCGCGCGAACACTATATGCGTGCAATTCTCGACGAAAACGGCATCCGCGCCTGCGCCGATCAGGACAGTTCTCTGCTAAGTGTTTTGGCCGAAGCCAACGCTCTGATAATGCGTCCGCCCGAGGACCCAGAGAAGCCAATTGGCACCGAAGTGCTCTATCTGCCGATCTAGAACATCCTCAAATTCATTGACACAAAACGTGAACATGCGTAGAACAAAAGAAAACGCATGAGCGACGAGGTGTGAGCGATGCTGACCAAGAAGCAGTTGGATTTGCTGGAATTCATCCACAAACGCGTACAACGGGATGGCGTTCCACCCAGTTTTGACGAAATGAAGGCCGCTCTGGATCTGCGATCCAAATCCGGCATCCACCGATTGATCACAGCGTTGGAAGAACGCGGCTTTATCCGCCGTCTGGCACACCGAGCGCGTGCGATTGAGATCGTGAAACTGCCCGAAAGCCTAGGGGGCGAGCCAACGGCTGGATTTACCCCTCGTGTCATCGAAGGTGACAAGCCCGAAGGTCCGCGCCCTGCGAATTTCGAACCGGTATCGGTCGATGCGCTGGAATTACCGGTCATGGGACGGATCGCCGCCGGTGTCCCAATTGCAGCGATCAGTCATGAATCTCACCGCGTTGCGGTGCCCGGCCCGATGGTGTCGGGCCAAGGGGCGCACTACGCGCTTGAAGTGCAAGGCGATTCGATGATCGATGCCGGTATCAATGACGGGGACGTCGTCATCATCCGGGAGACATCGACAGCCGACAATGGCGACATCGTGGTTGCGCTTGTCGAAGATCAGGAGGCCACGCTGAAACGGTTCTTCCGCCGTGGCAATGCCATCGCACTTGAGGCTGCGAACCCGGCCTACGAAACCCGCGTGCTGCCCGAAGATAAAGTTCGGGTTCAGGGGCGTCTGGTCGGGCTGATCCGCAGTTACTGATCGCCTGCCTTCTTACGGTCCCCGGTAAATTTCGGGGACCAGAGACGATCTCCTGTCAGATCGGTACTAGTGATCACCTTGCCATCCGAAATGGACAGGCTGCCTGTGCGATACAGCCGATCCGGGTCGAACACCCCGCAATCCCCCTGAATCGTCAGCTCCACCGCCGAGACGACAATCTGGTTCGCGTTGCATTCCGTAAAACTGCGTGCAGCCCGTTTGCCGGTGATATGTACAACCTCCGTTCCCTGCACAGCGATGCGCTGGATTAGATCAATCTTACCCGGCCAGCGCCCTGCCGCCTGCCCCTGATCCTGACCATCGCCGTCGTTCTCCAACCAGACGCTTGCAACGAAACCGCTGCCCTTCTTCTTGCTCAGCGCCCGACCCTCTTCAGTCATGACACCAACTAGCCCGCCGGATTCTGCGACCAAAACCTCGGGGCGATGATCTGAGGTCCACAGTAGGAACGCTGCAGTCATCGGACCAAGGCCAACCCAGCGCAAACGCCCCTGCCAGAGCGCCACCCAGAGCCCTCCAAGCGCTATCGCAGGCGGCACGAACCACGGCGGGCTGACCACATAGCCTTGCGCGCCCTCAAGGTTAGAAACCCAATCGGCAACCAACAAAATCCAGCTCAACCCAATCCCCATGACCTCTAGGGCGATCCACTCCAGTCCAAACGGTGCCAGCAACGCAGCAACCACGGCAGAAGGCACAACAACCGTCCCCATCACGGGCACGGACAGCAGATTTGCCAACAACCCGTAGTGGGACATTGTATTGAAATGGGCGGCCCCAATTGGGGCTGTTGCAAGGCCTGCGATGGCCGATGACAACACAACGCCAAAGACGGGCCTAAGCCATTTCGGCCCAGGAGTCGGACCAAAGTCACGTAACGTGCCAAACACGGCAACCAACGCGGTCGTGGCAGCAAACGACATCTGGAAACCGGGGCTGAGCAATGTCTCAGGGCGCAAGATCAACACGATCAGCGCAGCCACTGCCACCGCTCGCAGCGAAATCGCGCGACGATCGATCAGGATGGCCCCGAACATGACGCTGACCATGACAAATGCCCGCTCGGTCGCCACATTGCCCCCTGAAAGCATCAGGTAAATAACCGCGGCCACTAGGGCACATCCGGCTGCCAGCTTGCGGACCGGAAGTCGCAGCGCCAGGGTTGGGATCATCGACAGGCCAATCCGGCAGGCCACGAAGACAAATCCGGTCAGCAGCCCCATATGCAGACCGGAGATCGCCAATAAATGCGCCAAGTTCGACGCCCGCAACGCATCAAGCGATGCCTGCCCCATGCCGCTGCGATCTCCGGTTGTGACTGCGGCAGCAAACCCGCCGACCTCACCCGGAAGGATACCGCGCACATGATCCGAGATCGCCATCCGGATCGCCGTAACCCGAACACCCCCCAGCGCATCCTGCGGCGGGGCGATAGTCAGGACCGGAACACGCGTGTATCCGACTGCGCCCAAGCGTTGAAACCAGGCATGGCGTCGGAAATCGAACCCTCCGGGTTCAACCGGGCCTTGTGGCGGCGACAGATGGGCCGTGGTCATAATCCGTTGTCCGGGCGCGATGGGTCCAATGTCGGAATGGATGGAAAGGCGGATGCGCTGCGGTCGCCGGTCGTCTGGTACGTCCCCTAGTCGCACCTGATCCAGCGTCAGCCGCAGCGCATCCGAGGCAGACCGGTCCATGGCCACCACGCGCCCCTCAACCGGGCCGTAGTAGCGCCATGACAGAACCGGTTCTGCCACCATATGGGCGCGAGTGCCGGCCAGCACAAAGCCAGCGATAACCAGCGCCCCCCCGATCGCTAACGATCCCCAACCCGAAGGGAATACACGGCTTAACCAGATCAGCCCCAGACCAATGCAGCCAAGGCTGACATAGACCGTCCAATCCGGTTCGAACCGAAGTCCGAAATAGAGGCCGATCCCAACCGCAAGGCACACCGGCGACCAGGGAAACAAGAACCCTGTCTGGTTCAGCAGCGCGGCCTGGGCCCGTGCAAGAACACGCATGGTTGCCCCCGTCCTTCGGGCTCGTTAGACAGGCGCCAAACTATGCCCGACACGGTTACCAAAAGGTTAATCCATACAATGTCCGATCAGGTCGTCACCCGTTTCGCCCCCTCGCCTACCGGTTTTCTGCATATCGGCGGCGCACGCACTGCGCTGTTCAACTGGCTTTACGCGCGCGGACGTGGCGGCAAGTTCCTGCTACGAATCGAGGACACAGATCGCGAGCGGTCTACACCGGAAGCAACAGCCGCGATCCTGCAGGGCATGGCCTGGCTGGGGCTGGATCATGATGGCGATGTGATCTCTCAGTTCGAAGGTGCCGCACGCCACGCCGAGGTGGCACATCAGCTGCTGACCGAGGGCAAGGCTTATAAGTGTTTCTCGACCCAGGACGAAATCGCAGCCTTCCGCGAACAGGCCCGCGCCGAGGGTAAATCGACCCTGTTCCACAGCCCCTGGCGCGATGCGGATCCGGCGACGCACCCGGATGCGCCCTTTGTGATCCGCATCAAGGCCCCACAGGACGGTGCAACAGTGATCCGCGATCAGGTGCAGGGCGATGTGACCATTCGCAATGATCAGCTGGACGACATGATCCTGCTGCGTTCCGATGGCACACCGGTCTATATGCTGGCTGTGGTTGTGGACGATCACGATATGGGCGTCACCCATGTCATTCGGGGCGATGACCATCTGAACAACGCCGCGCGTCAGATGATGATCTACGAGGCTATGGGCTGGGATATCCCGGTCTGGGCCCATATCCCATTGATTCACGGACCTGACGGCAAAAAACTGTCCAAGCGCCACGGTGCTTTGGGTGCGCAGGAATATCAGGCGATGGGTTATCCTGCCGCAGGTATGCGAAACTACCTGGCGCGTCTGGGATGGAGCCACGGAGATGATGAGTTTTTCACTGACGCGCAGGCTAAAGACTGGTTTGATCTGGACGGCATCGGCAAAAGCCCGGCGCGTTTCGATTTGAAAAAACTGGAAAATCTGTGTGGGCAGCACATTGCGATCTCGGACGATACTGCACTGCGGCATGAGATCGAGGGATATCTGGCCGCTGCTGCACTACCCGCTCTCACGCAGACACAATCAGGTGATCTTAAACGGGCGATGTTTTGCCTGAAGGATCGCGCGCGGACCTTCCCAGAACTCCTTGAAAAAGCGCATTTTGTTCTGACTGAACGACCAATCGCTCCAGATGAAAAGGCCGCCAAGGCGCTCACAAATGTATCCGATGGTATACTGGAAGAATTGACGCCGCAGCTGCAAAATGTTAGCTGGTCGCGAAACGAGCTGGAAGAGGCGCTGAATTCCTTTGCCGAGGCACGGGAACTCAAGTTCGGCAAGCTGGCAGGTCCACTCAGGGCCGCTTTGGCAGGTCGGGCCGTCACACCTTCGGTTTTTGACATGATGCTTGTGCTGGGACGCGATGAAACCCTGGCGCGGCTTTCTGAGGCAGCGACATAAACCCAATCTTCATAAACGGGTAACGCTGCTCCGCTAACACCCGGACTGCGCGCCCGCGCGCAGTCATTGCCCGCATGGTTCGGCAACGATCCGGCCTGCGCACGAATGAAGAAGGGACAATCATGACTGATAGCACCAAAACAGCCACTCTGACGGTTCACGGAAATGAGTACGAGCTGCCGATTCACTCGCCGACAGCCGGGCCTGACGTTATCGATATCCGCAAATTATATGGTCAGGCGGGTGTGTTCACCTATGATCCCGGATTCACTTCAACCGCCAGCTGCGACAGCACCATAACCTATATCGATGGTGAAAAAGGCGAGTTGCTGCACCGGGGTTACCCGATCGATCAGCTGGCCGAGAAATCCCATTTCCTGGAAGTCTGCTATCTGCTGCTGTACGGAGAGCTTCCGGGTGCCAAAGCACTGGAAAATTTTGAGACCACGATCACCCGTCACACAATGCTGCATGAGCAGATGTTGTATTTCTACCGCGGCTTCCGCCGTGACGCGCATCCGATGGCGATTATGGTGGGTGTTGTTGGCGCCATGTCAGCCTTCTACCACGATTCGACCGATGTTTCGGACCCGCATCAACGTGAGGTCGCTTCGCACCGCCTGATCGCCAAGATGCCGACAATTGCGGCCTGGGCTTACAAATATCACATCGGGCAGCCTTTCGTGTATCCGCGCAATGATCTGGACTATGCGTCGAACTTCCTGCGCATGTGCTTTGCCGTTCCCGCCGAAGAGTATGAGGTCAACCCGATCCTGAGCCGTGCGATGGATCGTATCTTTACCCTGCATGCGGATCACGAACAGAACGCCTCGACCTCAACCGTGCGTCTGGCCTCGTCTTCGGGTGCCAACCCGTTTGCCTGTATCGCCGCCGGGATCGCCTGCCTATGGGGGCCAGCCCACGGGGGTGCAAACCAGGCCTGTCTGGAAATGCTGGAAGAGATCGGTAGCGTTGATCGCATCCCGGAGTATATCGCCCGCGCCAAGGACAAAAACGACCCGTTCCGCCTGATGGGCTTTGGCCACCGCGTCTACAAGAACTTTGACCCGCGCGCCAAGGTGATGAAACAGTCGGCGGATGAAGTTCTGGATCTGCTCGGTGTTGAAAACAACCCGAAACTGCAGGTCGCTAAAGAGCTTGAGAAAGAAGCTCTGCAAGACCCGTATTTCGCTGAGAAGAAGCTGTTCCCGAATGTCGACTTCTATTCGGGCATCATTCTCGAGGCGATGGGCTTCCCGACCTCGATGTTCACGCCGATCTTTGCGCTGTCGCGCACCGTTGGCTGGGTCAGCCAGTGGAAAGAGATGATCGCCGATCCTCAGAACAAGATCGGTCGCCCGCGCCAGTTGTATCTGGGCGACACGAACCGCGACTACGTGGATATCGAAAAGCGCTAAGCGCCAGACCCATGCAACGCCCCGGATCATCCGGGGCGTTTTGCTTTAGAGCAGGCTCAGTTGATCGCCTGCCTGCGGTGGCCTGGCAAACAGATCCGTTCGCAAAGGGTGCGCGTCTATGCGCAACCCCAATCGTTTGACCGCCAGTTTAAACCGTTGCGCGATCACTTCGGCATATTCGCCCTCGCCCCGCATCCGATGACCCCAACGCGGATCATACTCCCGCCCACCATGCATTTCGCGCAGGCGCGACATAACCTTTTCCGCGCGCGCTGGTTCATGTTGTGCCAGCCAATCCTTCCAAAGCCCCGACACTTCGCGCGGCAGGCGCAGCATGATCCAACTAGCAGTATCAGCCCCGGCATCCCGGCCCGCCTCAAGCAGCTGTTCCAGTTCATGATCGGTTAACCCGGGGACAAGCGGTGATGTCATTACTCGGACCGGTATCCCTGCCTGTGTAAGCTGACGGATCATATGCAACCGCCGCTTGGGTGAAGGGGCCCGAGGTTCCATCCGGCGCGACAGTTTCGCATCCAGCGTTGTCAGCGATATACCAACACGCACCAACCCACACGCAGCCATGGGCGCTAAAATATCCAAATCGCGTTCAATCAAGGCCCCTTTGGTCACGATGGCAAGCGGATGGTTGAAATCGCGCAAAACCTCCAGGCATCCTCGTGTTATTAAGCGGGTTTTCTCAATGGGCTGATATGGGTCAGTATTCGTACCCAGCGCCATTGTGGCCACGCGGTATTTGCGCGCCGAAAGCTCTTGCCGCAGCAGATCAGCCGCGTTCGGGCGCGCAATCAGGCGAGTTTCGAAATCCAACCCGGGGGACAGCCCAAGATAGGCGTGGCTTGGCCGGGCAAAGCAATAGACACAGCCATGCTCACACCCACGATACGGGTTGATCGACCTATCAAAAGGCAAGTCCGGGGACCGGTTATAGGAAATGATACTGCGCGCAACCTCCTCCCGAACTTCGGTCCGAAGCGGTGGAAGATCGTCGTCCTGTGGCCATCCATCGTCGGTTTCAAACGTCATAAAACGTTCGAAACGCCCGGCATCATTTGATGCCGTTCCCCGCCCCCGAATTCTGGATTGATCGACCATATGTTCCCTCTTTGTTCTTTTTTGAGAATACTGAAAGAGCGCAGCTCCATCAAGAGCGCTTCATTCGTGCTACGGCCAGTTGATGAGATGAATTTACCTAACAATCTGAACGTTATGCAGAATGATCATGCAGAAAATTCAGTCGCCCTGTGCAATTTTCTCTCTTATAGGTCGGTCCCGAAACGACTGAGGTCGCAATCGTCACAGTCAAACTGCGGCGTTTTGGCCAAAACAGAAAAAATGCCATCTTGGTGCCATTGGCCCACACAGCTCAGGGAAACGCCCCATGTCTGATGAAGAAGATATCGTCCTGTCCGAACTGAATGACGATGAACTTGTCGAACAGATGTTCGACGATCTTTATGACGGCCTAAAAGAAGAAATCGAAGAAGGTGTGAACATCCTGCTGGAACGCGGATGGGTGCCGTACGATATTCTGACCAAAGCGCTAGTTGGCGGTATGACCATCGTGGGACATGACTTCCGCGACGGTATCCTGTTCGTACCCGAAGTTCTTCTGGCGGCGAACGCGATGAAGGGCGGCATGTTTATCCTCAAGCCGCTGCTTGCCGAAACCGGTGCGCCGCGCGTTGGCAAAATGGTCATCGGCACCGTCAAAGGTGACATCCACGACATCGGCAAAAACCTTGTTTCGATGATGATGGAAGGTGCAGGTTTCGAAGTTGTCGATATCGGCATCAACAACCCGGTCGAAAACTATCTTGAAGCGCTGGAAAGCGAAGAGCCTGATATTCTTGGCATGTCCGCCCTGCTGACCACAACCATGCCCTACATGAAGGTCGTGATCGACACGCTGGTCGAGCAAGGCGTGCGTGATGACTATATCGTTCTGGTCGGCGGTGCGCCGTTGAACGAAGAATTCGGCAAGGCCATCGGCGCTGATGCCTACTGCCGGGATGCGGCCGTTGCGGTTGAAACCGCTAAGGAGTTCGTTTCCCGCAAGCACAACCAAATGGCCGGTTGATCCGACTAAGCACACCAAGCCAAAGCCGCCCCATCTTGGGCGGCTTTTTTTTGTGCGCGGCTGTGGTGCAGCGCCAGCTTATCATCAGTTTGTGCAGTAAGCGTCGGTGGCCACAATAGGAATGTCGGCACCAGACTTGCCTTCCTGCGCTAAAGATCATTCTCTTATCCAGAAGCAGACGGGTTCAAAGCCATGCCACAGAACACTTTACCTGACGACGCAAGCCTGACCACCGATGGATATTCCGAGAATGTTGGTCAGCAGCAGATTTTGCTGATCGCCTGCGGTGCCCTGGCGCGCGAGATCCTCGACCTGAAAAAGCGCAACGGCTGGGATCATATGGCCCTGACCTGCCTGCCCGCGATCCTGCATATCCATCCGGATCGCATCACACAGGCGGTCGAGGATACAGTTGCGAAACATCGTGACGACTATGATCAGATCTTCGTCGTTTACGCAGATTGCGGCACCGGAGGGCTGTTGCAGAAAGCCTGCCAAAGGCTCGGGGTCGAGATGATCAAAGGCCCGCATTGCTATTCGTTTTTCGAAGGCAATGAGACCTTTGCTGACCGCGGAGATGATGAAACAACCGCCTTCTATCTGACGGATTTTCTGGCGCGGCAGTTCGATGCCTTTGTCTGGAAGCCATTGGGTCTGGACCGTCACCCAGACCTGCGTGAGATGTATTTCGGAAATTACACCAAGCTGATCTATCAGGCGCAGACGGACGATCCGGCCCTGACCGAACGCGCCCGTGCTTGCGCTGAAAAGATGGGATTGGCGTTCGAGCGTCGCCTGACCGGCTATGGCGATCTTGAAGTCACGCTAAAAGACTGGGCCAACCGCTAAGCGATGGTGTTAGACGTTTTGTTGCGCGACCTCGCGGATGCGCTCGATCATTGAGCGCAACCCGTTTGATCGCTGCGCAGACAGGTGATCATGCAGCCCCAGACGGGCCAACTCACCCCCTGCATCCACTTTCAGAACCTCTGCCACGGGTAGTCCGTTATACAAAGAACGCAATACCGCGATCAGGCCACGCACGATCAGTGCGTCGCTATCCCCGTCAAAGCGAAATGTGCCATCCTCGATCACAGGTTGCAGCCAGACCTGACTGGCGCATCCATCCACCTTGGTCGAAGGCACCTTGAAGGCGTCGTCCAACGGTTCCATCGCCTTGCCTTGTTCGATCACATGGCGATACCTGTCTTCCCAGTCCTCGAGAAACTCAAAATCCTCAACGATTTCTTCAAAGGCGGGCGTTGCCATGGCGGGGCGATCCTTGCGTTATCTTCACAATTGTGACCTAAGCTCAGCCATCATCGCTGTCCAGCCCCTGCCGTGGCTTTTCAAGGCGTGGAAATTGCGCTAACCCATTGGCTGAACTGCCATCATAAAGCTGTGGGTCCATGCTGAAACCTCTGTCCTTACTTGTCGTCGTCTCACTGACCCTGTCTGCCTGCGGCTGGCGGGATTCGCGGGTCAACCCGTCAAACTGGTTCGGCGGTAGCAGATCAACCCCGGTTGAAGCCCCCCCAGCAGATGATGCGAACGCTCTGGTTCCGCAGGAACGTCAGGGTGGCGGCTTGTTCGCACGCCCCGAAGAAGAAGATACCAGCGTGCCGATTGCGAAGGTTGATGAGCTGCGGATCGAACCCATCCCGTCGGGCGCCATCGTCTATGCCTCGGGCACTGCAATCCGCCAGGGTGCGTTTGATGCGCGACTGGTCCGGGTGGACTCGGAAGACAACCAGAAGAACGGTATCCTGGAATACACATTCCGCGTCGACTACCCCAAAACTCAGACGCCGCAAGGGTCCGAACGGACGCGCATGGTGTCGGACGCCATCAATGTCTCGACGCAGGACTTGGAAGGCATCCGCCTGGTGCGTGTGGTCGGACAGCAGAACGCATTGGAATCGCGTCGGCGCTGACTGCGTCTATAGCGAGACGACTTTGACGTTTTGTCCTTTGGCGGCCAGTGCGATCCTGCCTTCGCACAGTTTCAGCGCGTCTTCACCAAACACTTCAAAGCGCCATCCGGACATGGCGGGCAAGTCACGCTCGCCCGCCGCGATCTGATCCAGTTCCGAACTTGTGGCGATCAGCTTGGCCGCCACCCCGGAGCTTTCGGTCTTTGACTTCAAGAGCACGCGCAATAGATCAGCCAGCGCCGGGTTAACCTTGAGTTTATCCCGCGAGTTATCAACTTTGGGCAGCTTGTCCGCCGGGCAATTCACGCCGCGTTTCACTGCGGCCAGAATACCGTCGGCAATCGCGCCTTTGCGCGCCTCGCGCAGCAATAGGCGAGAGCCACCCAGATCAGAGGGTGTTTTGGGCTTAGTCGAGGCCAATTCGATCAAGGCATCATCCTTGAACACCCGATTGCGCGGCACGTTGTTTTCCTGTGCGTACTCCTCGCGGAATTGCGCCAGCTCTCGCACAACGGCCAGAAACTTGGCCGAATTGGTGCGCGTCTTGACCCGTTTCCAGGCATCCTCGGGCTGAATGTCATAGGTTTGCGACTGGGTCAGGGTGCGCAGCTCTTCCGCAACCCAGTGGCTGCGGCGCGTCTTTTCCAGCTCCGCCGCCAGGTGTTCATAGATCTTGCGCAGATGCGTGACATCCGCCAAGGCATAAGTTTTTTGCGCATCCGTCAGCGGCCGCCGGGACCAATCGGTAAAGCGCGACGTCTTATCGACACCCTGTTTGCAGATTTTGCGTACAAGAGTTTCGTACCCCACCTGTTCGCCAAAACCGCAGACCATTGCGGCAACCTGCGTGTCAAACAACGGTGTTGGGAAGACATTGGCCTCAACCCAAAAAATCTCAAGATCCTGCCGGGCGGCGTGGAACACTTTGACCACGCTATCATCCCGGAACAAGTCGTAAAGCGGCTCAAGCGACAGACCATCCGCCAATGGGTCGACCAGAACGGCGCTGCCCTCATCTTCTGATGGTACGGCCAGCTGCACCAGACACAGTTTCGAGTAATAGGTCCGTTCGCGCAGAAACTCGGTGTCTACAGTGACATAGGGATAGCCTGCAGCAGCCGAGCAAAACTCGGCCAGCTCTTGCGTCGTCGTCAGGGTTTTCATGCGCCGTACTATTCTTGCTCTTGTTCTTTATGTGACTGCCCGATTTTCCGCGTCCCGAGCGATAGATGCGACCATAGGACGAATTTTAGGGATCTGTAAATCACTCAGGGGCGATCAGGGCAGCATAAGGCGTGAACTGTTGCCATCCGCGAAACGACGCAGCACTGCGGGGTATAATTTGTGCTCCCAAAGCAGTACCCGTGCAGCCAGATCATCGGGTGTATCGCCCGGTGAAACCTCAATCCGCGCCTGACCAAGGATCGGGCCGTCATCCAAAGCCGCGGTCACTTCATGCACGGTGCAGCCGTGTTCCGCGTCCCCTGCTTCGATGGCGCGCGCATGGGTGTTCAGGCCCTTGTACTTGGGCAGTAGTGACGGATGGATATTCAGCATCCGCCCCTGAAAGCGCGAGACGAAATCAGCCGTCAGAACCCGCATGAACCCGGCCAGGCACACGATGTCTGGTTGCGCCTGTTCCAGCGGTTTCAGAAGCTCGGCCTCAAAGGCGGCACGGTCGCCCTTGAAGGGGCGATGATCCACCACGGCGGTTGCAATGCCGCGCTCCTGCGCCTTCGTTAACCCGCCCGCTTGCGCATCATTGCACAAGACCAGACAGGGCCGCGCAGGGTGGTCGCCTGTCATGCTGTCGACCAGCGACACCATGTTGGACCCACCCCCCGAAATCAGGATCGCAACGCGCTTGTGGCTCACAGCAACTTGCCTGAATAGGCCACGCCTTCTGCGTCGGTGATGACGCCAATGCGCGAGACGTCCTCACCCGCTTCGGTCAGCAAAGCTGACAGCGCATCTGCTTGGTCAGCCGCGCAAACCACGATCATGCCAATGCCGCAGTTAAAGGTCTTCAGCATCTCAGCTTCAGAAATCCCGCCGGTTTTGGCCATCCAGTTGAAGACCCAGGGCGCATCCCACGCATCCAGATCGATCTGGGCCCCCAAACCTTCGGGCAACACGCGCGGCAGGTTCTCGGTCAAGCCACCGCCTGTGATATGGGCCAGCGCATGCACGCCCCCTGCCCGGATCGCAGCCAGTGCGGGTTTTACATAAAGGCGCGTCGGCGTCAGCAATGCCTCGCCCAGCGAGCCCACGCCAAAGGGTGAGTCTGCGTCCCAGCCCAGACCCGAGATCTCAACCAGTTTGCGGACCAGCGAATAGCCGTTGGAATGCACCCCATTCGAGGCAAGCCCCAAAAGAACATCGCCGGCCTGGACACCGTCGGGCAGGTCAGCGCCCCGTTCCATTGCACCAACCGAGAATCCGGCCAGATCGAAATCACCATCGGGATACATGCCTGGCATCTCGGCCGTCTCTCCGCCGATCAGCGCGCAACCCGACTGCGCGCAACCTTCGGCAATCCCTTCGATGATCCGGGCGGCGGTATCTGTGTCCAGCTTGCCGGTCGCAAAATAATCAAGGAAGAACAAAGGCTCAGCGCCCTGACAGATCAGATCGTTGACACACATGGCCACCAGATCAATGCCAACACCGTCAACAACACCAGTATCAATAGCGATCCGCAGCTTGGTGCCCACACCGTCAGTCGCCCCGACCAAGATGGGATCGTCGTAGCCTGCTGCCTTGAGGTCAAACAGTGCACCAAAGCCGCCCAGACCGCTCATCACACCGGGGCGGTTCGTCCGCTTGGCCGCGGGTTTGATCCGATCAACCAACGCGTTGCCTGCATCAATATCCACACCCGCATCGGCATAGGTGATTCCGTTCTTGCCCGCTGTCATGGTAGGTCCCTTAAGAATGCTTTTCGGGCGGGTTAGTCGATTGTGCGTCTTGTTGCAACGGTCAGGCTTGACGCGGGCGTTCACCGTGATACTCAAAGCGCTCAGGCGGGCCTGTAGCTCAATTGGTTAGAGCAGAGCGCTCATAACGCTTTGGTTGCGGGTTCAAGTCCTGCCGGGCCTACCAGATCTCCCAATTCGCCTGCTGACGCATTGATCCGGCTTTCGGGCTGAACGACTGCCGGGGCAAGCTTTTGATGGACAAAGCCTTTGCTGCATGGCACCTGAGGCGCGGCGAAGACAAGAGCGTACGATGACCGAGAAGACCTTTATCCCCGGCCCAGATCAAAGCAGCGATTTTCGCGCGGCTTTGGGCTGTTTTGGGACCGGTGTTACGGTTGTCACCACACATACGGAAAACGGCCCCCGTGCGATTACGGTCAACTCATTTGCATCCGTGTCGCTGGATCCGCCTTTGGTGCTGTGGTGTCTGGCCAAAGACTCGTTTCGCTTTAACGCGTTCAATTCCTGCCAGCACTATGCGATCCACGTCATGGCGCAGGAACAACAGGACGCCGCGCTAAAATTCGCCCGCGACGGCACCGATTTCTCACATGCCAAGTGGGAGTTGGACGCAGCCGGTCGCCCGCAACTGGCCGAATGTCTGGCTAGGTTCGACTGCGAGCTGCACACCAAACATGAAGCCGGGGATCACCTGATCCTTGTGGGTCAGGTCGAACAGGTGATGTACCGCACTGGCAAAGGCCTGATCTTTAAACGCGGTCAGTTCGGTGGTTTTGTCGACAACGTCTAATCGTCAAGCGACCCATGCACGGCCAGCGCCTCTAACTGCGTCTCTTGCGGTGTGATCACCCGAAACGCTTCATGCACACCGCTTTCCGTCAACTCACGTGCGACGGTCAACAGCGAATTTGGCGCGTGATCCGCGCAAAGCTCCGACATATGATCAATTTCCGTTTGCGCCACGCCGCGTGCGGCTTCGACCGAGGGCGCGCCGTAGAACTGCACGAAATGCTCGGCCAGATTCTGAATGATCTGATCCTTTTCTGCCGCTTCGATCTGGGTCACCGCGACAAAGGTCACGCGCCCAAAGGTTTCCAGCCCCAACCAGCCATTGGCAAAGGCCTGCCGGGATTTCCCCTCAAGATCGCCCTGGCCCCAGTTCGAAAACTCGAACCCGCCCGAGATGCACCATTCACCAGTCCGCGCTGGGGAATGAAACACATTCATATCGCTTTCATCGAAATGGATCGCGCGGGCGAGTTTCATTGGCTTGCCTCCAATAGCTCTGTCAGCGGGCGTAGGCGTGTTTCCTCGCCATCCCGGATCAACATGCCAAATCGTTCATCCGTACCCAGGAAGACGCCCCCTTCGGCCAGAGGTTCTCCTACTCCGCGCAAAAGGCCCAGCCATTCGCCGTGCAGCGGCCCATTGCCATCCTCTTGCCAGCGATTGAGCCATGTCAGCATGTGCCGCGACCAGCTCTCCACAAGTTGGGTCGCTGAAACATCCGCACAACCTTCGTCATAAAGCGCCGTGATATCAGGCGTGTTCCCCGGTGCATCACTGGTTTGCAGCAGTGCCAGTTCCCATCCGATCACCAGCCAGTCAGGCATCTGCGCGGGATCGGAGGACGAGGCCGCGACGTGGAACTGCCCGCATTTTGCGCCGTTCACGCAAATCAGCCCATCCCACCCCAGATGCACAGCCACTTCGGGCGGGGCCAGCGCGCCCAAAGCGTTCTGAAACCCAACAGCACAGAGCGGTAGCATCGCCATCGCGTCCTGCAACGGCACCTCGGGCGCGAACACGATGGCCACGCGCAGGCGGTCGGCCTGAATATTGTGGATCACCGTGCCCGCATCACAGCCCAGGGCTGCCATGGCCTGTGCCTTTTCGAACGGATCCTCTCCCCCCTTCGCGGCGAGACCGGTCAGTAACGGAGGGAAGACCGGATCGGTCATGCGTTACCTTTGGCGATCAGGTCGCGGGCAATCTTGCGGAAGGATTCTGCCTGAGCGCTGTCTGGTTTGCTGACCACGATCGGCGCGCCGCCATCTGCGGCTAGGCGGATGTCCAGATGCAGCGGGATTTCCCCAAGCAGCGGAACACCCAGGCCCTCAGCCTCAGAGGCGACACCGCCATGGCCAAAGATATGTTCCTCGTGCCCGCAATTCGAACAGATGTGCGTCGACATGTTTTCGATCATCCCCAGGATCGGTGTCTTGAGCTGATTGAACATGTCGATCCCTTTGCGGGCATCGATCAGGGCCACGTCCTGAGGGGTTGAGACAACGATGGCGCCATCCACCTGGAATTTCTGGCTGAGCGTCAGTTGCACGTCGCCGGTGCCCGGCGGCAGGTCCACGATCAGAACATCCAGCGCGCCCCATTGCACCTGGCTCATCATCTGTTGCAACGCGCCCATCAGCATCGGACCCCGCCAGACGACCGCCTGCCCTTCGTTGGTCATCAGACCCATCGACATCATGGTAACGCCGTGATTGCGCAGCGGCAGGATCGTCTTGCCATCGGGGCTGGCCGGACGTCCTGACACACCCAGCATCCGGGGCTGCGACGGGCCATAGACATCCGCATCCAGCAGACCCACACGCCGCCCTTCGGCAGCCAATGCACAGGCAAGGTTCGCGGATACGGTGGACTTACCCACCCCGCCCTTGCCCGAGGCTACGGCGATGATCCGATCCACGCCAGGTACGGCCTGCGGGCCGGTCTGCGATGGTTTGGGCTTGGGCTTCAGATCCGGCGGGGCCTTATCGGAATGTGCGGTCATCATGGCCGAGACCTTGGCGACCCCATCCACCATCTGTGCGGCCTGTTCGGCAGCCGCGCGCACGGGTTCCATGCGCTCGGCATGTTTGGGATCGATCTCGATGACAAACCGGACGGTATCGCCTTCGACATTCAGCGCACGGACAACGCCTGCGCTGACAATATCCTGACCGGATACCGGATCGGTGATCTTTTTTAGGTTCGCCAGAACCGCGTCACGGACACTCATGCCTTCATCCCCAAAACCTGCCCCATCGCATGGCTGCATTTCATCGCACCTGTCTCCGTCTTTCCTAGTTCATTTGACGCATTTGCCTGTTGGCCGTTAGGTTTGGCCATGCGCTTTGTCCTGTTGTGCCTCAGCCTGACGCTCACCGCCACCCCTTCCGGGTCGCAAGAGGCCATCGGCCTGGCCGCCCCGTCCGAGGTGACAGACACCGGCCTGTTGCAACATATTCTTCCACGCTTTTCGCTCAAGACCGGGATACGCGTTATTGCGGATGAAAGCGGTGTTATGTCGCTGACGGCGGGCCCAGCCGGTGATCCGGTCTTTGCCCGCGGCGGTATCGCCTACCATCTGAACATTCAGGACGATCCCCGGCAGGCCCGGTTCCGGGATTGGCTGATATCCGAGATCGGAAAACGCACGATCGAAAGCTTTGCACCCGATCAGGGCGCGCCCTTTAGCGCCAGTTTTGAGGTCGCCGTTTCCGATGAAGCAACCACACCCGAGGGTGACGTGACCCTGGGTGAGCAGCTTTCGATGACCCATTGTGGTCGCTGCCATGTTATCGGTCCAAGAAACCGGATGAACGGATTGGGCTCGACCCCCTCTTTCGCGGTTTTGCGCAGTCTTCCGGATTGGGACGAACGATTTCAGGCCTTCTTTGCGCTGAACCCGCACCCCGCCTTTACCCAAATCGATGGGCTGACGCCGCCCTTCGATCCGACGCGCCCGTCGCCCATCCATCCGGTTGAGATGACATTGGATGACCTCGACGCGATCCTGGCCTTTGTCTCGATCATTGAAGCGGCGGATCTGGGCAAGCCGCTGCAGCATCAATGATCTTTCCGCTTTGAGAAGTAATCATCCGTCGTCACAACCCGCGGCTTGGGATTGGACCGGAACGGATTGTCCTCCAACTTGAACTGCGCCTCGACCCGGCAATTGTCACACATCTGGATCATCCGCGCCTGCTCGGAAGAGGCGAACATCGGATGCGTGCCCGACAGTTTCTCCATGATGCGTTCCACCGTCGATTTCACGCCGAACAGGGCGCCACATTCGACACAGGCAAAGGGTTCCTCTTCGTTCAATACCTGTTGCGATAGGGCCGTATCGCTCAAATCCAGTTGTGGCACCAGCGCAATCGCATCCTCGGGGCAGATGTTCCGGCATAGACCGCATTGCAGGCAGGCATCCTGCTGAAAGTTCAGTTGTGGTTTATCCGGGTTGTCGATCAGCGCCCCTGAAGGACAGAGCGAAACGCAACTCAGACAAAGGGTGCAGGCGTCTGTATCCACTGCAACCGCACCATACGGGGCGCCCTCTGGCAAAGATAGCGGCTCTTGCTTCATTGGGTTCAAAGCTTGTGCCGCCAGCCGCGTGATCTGTCGGCGATTGCCCAATGGCAACACAGGGTCTATCAGCGGTGCCGGAACAGCCTGCGCATAAAGCAGATCAGACAACGCGTCCGGGTCGGGCTCATCAATAAGGCTCAGACCGGCATCTGTGGCGATGGCCAAAGCCAGCGCGAGTTCCCGATCCAGCGCATCCCGCTCAGTTGTTGGCGCGAGCAATACATCCACCCGTGCAAACCCATGGGCCAGACCGGCCAACATTTCGGCATGGCCGAAACCCGAGATGACGCTCAGCTCCATCAGGATCACATCGGAGGGCAAGCCACGGCCAAAACGCGCGGCCAGGCGGATCATCTCGGCCCCATGCGCATCGTGCACAAGCAGGCGCGGCACAGTGCCACCCGCCCGCCGATAGGTGCGCGCCAGAACGTGCATCCGCGACAGGATTGCTGATACCGGAGGATCCTCGTAGGTGATCGCGGTCGAAGGGCACAGAGCGGCGCAGGCCCCACAACCTGCACAGATCATCGGGTCGATTGCGACATGCTCTCCAGCTGATGTGATCGCACCGGTTGGGCAGATATCAAGGCAGTTGGTGCAAGCGACCTGTTCAGCGCGTGAGTGAGCGCAGAGCGTTTCCTCAAGCCGCACATAAAGCGGTTTTTCAAACGTCCCGACCAGTTGCACCGCGTCAAACGCCACACGGGCCACCGTCAACGGATCGCGCGGATCTGCCCGCAGATACCCTTCGCGCTTGGCAGGGGCCTGAACCAGCGGTGTGCCAGCTGTCAGATCAATCAGTATGTCGCAGGTGGATTTGGCCCCGTCACGCGGATCGGACCAGGCGAAAGCCCCGCGACCCCCCGGCTCCAATTGCCGCAGCTGATCGATCCGCAGCACAAATCCCCCCAACGCGCCAGTGACCGACCGTACCTGCCCCTGAACTACGTCAAAAGATCGGGTCATGGGATGGCCGCCATCAGTTGTCAGAACCGTCACGGCCAGCAAGTTGGCCAGACGATCCGCCAGTTCGAACGCAACGTCGGAGGGGCCGATGATGCAGCAGGTCCCCTCGCTAATCACATCCACGCTAGGTGTAATGGGCATCGGGATCATGGCCTCAGCCGCCAGTGCAGCCATTTTAGGGGCCGCATCTTGCGCCTGCTCTGACCAACCCGCACGATCCCGGATGTCCACAAAAGCGGGCGGTTCAACACCCAGGTCTTCGGCCAGGTCCCGAAACACTTCCTGCTCTTGCCCACAGGCAATCAGCACCGGGTCATCGCCTGTCAGAAAATCGGCCACCAGCCCAAGTTCGCGGGTACACAATCCGGTGTGAACCTTCGAACATTCCAGATCGCAGGCGGATCCGATCCGCGCAGCATCGACGGATTGCGATCCTTCACAGTCGCATAGAATAAGTTTGGTGGCCATGTCCCTCCCCCGGACAGCTTCCTTAGGTGCCCACTTTAGATGGTATGCCGCAGCTTACAATCCACACTTGAAACTCAGACCGAATTGTAACCAACAATCTGCAAGGCTTCTTTTTTCTTATAGAAATACTCAGAGTTTCACATGTTAAATTTTTGTCGATCACGCGGATTTGCACATAATACAGGCTTGGCAGATCGGTATTTTGTGTACCATAGTAGACGCAAGTTAAGGCACGGGAGAGCCTTACGGGGAGGAGCCAGTGGCCAAGGCCGCAAGCTGTATCGAAATGCCAGTTGGCGTCATCGTGCGCAAAACGCCCGGGGTAACCCGCTGGGCCAAGTGGAACTGGCGCGCGGTCGCTGCCCTGCCGGGTGCAGGCCCTGCGGATTGGGTTGAACTGCGCCGCGAGGGCGATGCTGTCGAATACCACGCCGCCACCTTGCCCCTGACCCTATGGGTGGATGAGACTGAGGCCTACATGGTCAACCTGTCTGACGGGCAACCGTCGATCTATCTGGTTCTACGCGATGCATTGGACGGGGAACGCCCGATGGATGCGGTATTGATCACTGCCTCTCCGTTCGAAGGCCAGGACTATGCGGATACGGGTGAGGAACTGGTCGAGAAGATCCCGATGTCCGAAGGTTTGATTGCCTGGGTGCGCGATTTTACCTTGGAACACCACCGTGATGAGGTTTTCATCAAGCGCCGCCGCGACAAGAAACGGACCGATCTGGTGGAAGATGGCAAAGGCGATGCGCGGATCCGGCAGGATTCAGACGTCTACCGCGCGCCGCGGAGGGTTGTGCAATGACCCAGTCCCGCGATTTCTGGTCTCGCCGCAAGGCTGCCGTTCAGGCCGAAGCTGAGGCTGAAGTTATCGCCGCCGAAGAACAGGTGATTGCCCTTCAGCAGGCCGAGCTGGAAGAAAAAAGCGACGCCGAAATATTGGCCGAATTCAACTTGCCCGACCCGGATCACTTGCAGGCGGGCGATGATGTCTCGGGTTTCATGGCCAAAGCGGTGCCAGACCGCCTGCGCCGCCGCGCATTGCGACGCCTGTGGCGTCTGAACCCGGTGCTGGCCAATGTGGATGGTCTTGTCGACTACGGCGAGGATTACACCGACGCGGCCTGCGTGATCGAGAACCTGCAAACCGCGTATCAGGTTGGCAAAGGGATGCTGGCCCATGTCGAGGCACTGGCGGCTGAGACCGAAGAACAAGAAGTCGAGACCGAGGCTCAAGAGACCGAGGACGAGTCCGAGACCCATCCGGTCGTAGCTGCGGAACCTGCCCCCGAACCCGTCGCTATGGTCGAACGGGATGCGGCCGAAGAGATCGCAGAGCTTCCCCCTGCCCCGCGTCGTATGAGATTTGAATTCGAAGGATAACGCATGACCGCAGATAACGCGCAAACACTGGATATCTCAGCCGAGGATCGGCTGCGCGCGGATTTCTACAATTTCCTCGGTCTGCTTTTGGCCGGTCCACCGGATAAATTGCTGCTGGACCAGATGGCGGGGCTAAGCGGCGATGAAACCGATCTGGGACAGGCCATTCAGGCGATGTCGCGCGTAGCAAAGGTCACCAAACCCGCCGCCGCCGAGCGCGAATTCAACGCGTTGTTTATCGGATTGGGGCGTGGTGAGCTGCTGCCCTATGCCAGTTTCTATCTGACTGGGTTCCTGAACGAAAAACCCTTGGCGCAATTGCGTAACGATATGGCCGTGCGCGGCATAACTCGGGCGCAGAATGTGTTCGAACCCGAAGACAACATCGCCTCGTTGATGGAGATGATGGCGGGCATGATCGTTGGACGCTTTGGTGCGCCTGCCTTGTTGGATGACCAGAAAGCGTTCTGGAACAAACATATCGGTCCCTGGGCCGCGCATTTCTATTCGGATTTGGAAGCCGCTGAAAATTCGGTTCTCTATGCCTCGGTCGGTACTGCCGGTCGGGTGTTCATGGAGATCGAACGCGAGGCGTTCCGAATGACGGCGGCATAACCCGCCACTCGCCAGCGCCCGAATTGGCGCTAGATCGCAAATGGGAGAGGAGACACCCATGAGCACGACGAAGGAAGAAGGCGCAACGCGCCGCGACTTCCTGAAACTGGCCGGAACCGCAGCGCCTGCTGCTGTTGCCGCTGCCAGCCTAAGCGGTCAAGCCGAAGCAGCCGAGCTGCCCACGGACGAGACCCGCATGCAGGATACGCCGCACACCCGTGCGTATCTGGAAAGCGCGCGCTTCTAAGCCACTTGAAAGCGCGCTTTCAGCACGACGACCGCGCCCGGCGCACCAGCTGGACGATGTCATCTACCCGACTGACGGTTGCGATTGGCCCTGACGTCGGTTTCGCAGTTACCAAGCCAGCCATGATCATCATGGCCAGCAAGGGAGGAAAGAAATGCTTAGGAAAAAGACCAACGGGGTTGCGAGACGCCCCCAGCGGACAAGTATCCTGTCCCAGGTCGGCGAGAAAACCGTCGATCGCCGCGCATTCCTGCGTGGCTCGGGCCTGACGATCGGCGGCCTCGCCGCGATCAGCGCTACGGGTGGAACCGTGACGCCAGCCAGTGCCCAGACAGCGGCCAATCAGGCCGTCGAGAATATCAAATCCATATGCACCCACTGCTCGGTCGGCTGTACCGTCGTTGCCGAAGTGCAGAACGGCGTTTGGGTCGGGCAGGAACCCGGCTGGGACAGCCCGTTCAACCTGGGTGCACATTGCGCCAAGGGGGCCTCGGTGCGCGAGCATGCCCATGGCGAGCGCCGCCTGAAATATCCGATGAAAAAGGAAGGTGGCGAGTGGAAACGCATCAGCTGGGAGCAGGCGATCGACGAGATCGGCGACGGCATGATGAACATCCGTCAGGAATCCGGGCCGGACAGCGTGTACTGGTTGGGTTCGGCCAAGCACAATAACGAACAGGCCTATCTGTTCCGCAAATTCGCCGCCTATTGGGGCACGAACAACGTGGATCATCAGGCCCGTATCTGCCACTCGACCACGGTTGCGGGTGTTGCGAATACATGGGGCTACGGCGCCATGACCAATTCGTATAATGACATCCACAACTCTCGGGCCATCTTCATCATCGGCGGCAACCCGGCCGAGGCGCACCCTGTCTCGCTGCTGCATGTTCTGCGTGCGAAAGAGCAGAATAACGCCCCGTTGATCGTGTGTGACCCGCGCTTTACGCGCACGGCAGCCCATGCGGATGAATATGTCCGGTTCCGTCCGGGCACAGACGTGGCGCTGATCTGGGGTATCCTGTGGCATATCTTCGACAACGGTTGGGAAGACAAAGAGTTCATCCGCACCCGTGTCTGGGGCATGGACCAGATCCGTGAGGAAGTCGCCAAGTGGAACCCGGATGAGGTCGAACGCGTCACCGGCACGCCCGGCTCACAGCTGAAACGCGTTGCCCGCACAATGGCCAATAACCGCCCCGGCACCGTGATCTGGTGCATGGGTGGGACCCAGCACACCAACGGCAACAACAACACGCGCGCCTATTGCGTGCTGCAGCTTGCGCTTGGCAACATGGGCACCTCGGGGGGTGGCACCAACATCTTCCGTGGCCATGACAACGTACAGGGCGCGACCGACCTTGGTGTTCTGTCACACACCCTGCCCGGCTATTATGGCCTGTCGAAAGGGGCTTGGGGTCACTGGGCCCGTGTCTGGGGGGAAGACCCCGAATGGCTGGCAGGTCAGTTCGCCACGATCAAGGACAAGGACGGCAAGGATAAACCGCTTCAGAATGAACGCGGCATCCCGGTCTCTCGTTGGATCGACGGTGTTCTGGAAGACCCGGCCAACATGGATCAGGACAATAACGTCCGCGCCATGGTTCTGTGGGGCCACGCGCCCAACTCGCAGACCCGGATGACGGAAATGAAGACGGCGATGGAGAAGCTGGACATGCTGGTCGTGATCGACCCGTATCCCACCGTTTCCGCCGTTCTGCATGACCGCACCGATGGCGTCTATCTGTTGCCGGCCTGCACGCAGTTCGAAACCCGTGGTTCCGTCACGGCCTCGAACCGTTCGCTACAGTGGCGCGATAAGGTGGTTGATCCGCTGTTCGAAAGCCTGCCGGACGAGGTCATCATGGCCAAGTTCGCCAACAAGTTCGGCTGGGCGGATCGGTTGTTCCGTAATATCGAGATGGACGACCCAGAAACCCCGAATGTCGAAAGCATCACGCGTGAGTTCAACGCGGGCCTTTGGACCATCGGCTATACCGGACAATCGCCAGAGCGCCTGAAAAGCCATATGGCCAACCAGCACACGTTCGACAGAACCACGCTGCAAGCCATTGGTGGGCCAAACGACGGCGAGTATTACGGTCTACCTTGGCCTTGCTGGGGAACGCCGGAAATGGGGCATACGGGGACACCAAACCTCTATGACATGTCCAAGCCGGTGGCCGAAGGCGGCCTGACCTTCCGCGCGCGCTTTGGCGTGGAACGCGATGGTGACAACCTGCTGGCCGAAGGGGTCTATAGCGTTGGATCGGAAATTCAGGATGGTTATCCCGAATTCACGATGCAGATGCTGATGGACCTTGGCTGGGATGGTGATCTGACGGCTGACGAACGTGCAGCCATTGACGCCGTTGCGGGACCAGAGACCAACTGGAAAACCGACCTGTCGGGCGGTATCCAGCGGGTTGCGATCGAGCATGGCTGTGCGCCCTTCGGGAACGCCAAAGCCCGCGCGGTTGTTTGGACCTTCCCGGATCCGATCCCACTGCATCGCGAGCCGCTTTATACCAACCGGCGCGATCTGGTTGCGGACTATCCGACCTACGAGGACCGTCAGGCCTATCGCCTGCCCACCCTTTACGCTTCGATCCAAAAGAACGACTTTTCAAAGGATTACCCGATAATCCTCACGTCAGGTCGTCTGGTCGAATATGAAGGCGGCGGCGATGAGACACGGTCGAACCCGTGGCTGGCCGAGCTTCAGCAGGACATGTTCGTCGAGATCAATCCGCGCGATGCCAACAACCTTGGTATTCGGGACGGATCGCAGGTCTGGGTCGAGGGTCCTGAGGGCGGTAAGGTCAAGGTTATGGCGATGCTGACCAACAGGGTCGGTGCCGGTGTGGCCTTCATGCCGTTCCACTTTGGTGGCCATTTCCAGGGCGAAGATCAGCGGCATAAATATCCCGCTGGTGCAGACCCCTATGTACTGGGCGAAAGTACCAACACCGCTCAGACCTATGGCTATGATTCAGTGACCCAGATGCAAGAGACCAAAGCGACTCTCTGTAAAATCTGGTCAGCGTAAGGAGGAGAAGAGAAAATGGCAGCAAGAGCAAAATTTCTCTGCGACGCCGAACGCTGCATCGAGTGCAATGCCTGCGTCACCGCGTGTAAAAACGAGCACGAGGTTCCGTGGGGCGTAAACCGCCGCAGGGTGGTAACGATCAATGACGGTGACCCGGGTGAACGCTCGATCTCGGTGGCCTGTATGCATTGCTCTGACGCGCCCTGCATGGCGGTGTGCCCGGTCGACTGCTTCTATCAGAACGAAGAAGGGGTTGTCCTGCATTCCAAGGACCTGTGCATTGGCTGTGGCTATTGTTTCTACGCGTGCCCATTCGGCGCGCCGCAATACCCACAGGCGGGCAACTTCGGATCACGCGGCAAGATGGACAAATGTACCTTCTGCGCTGGCGGCCCTGAAGAAACGCACTCGACCGCAGAGTTCGCCAAATACGGTCGCAACCGGATCGCCGAGGGCAAATTGCCCATCTGCGCCGAGATGTGTTCCACCAAGGCCCTGCTCGCCGGTGACGGCGATGTGGTCTCGGCCATCTACCGTGAGCGCGTCGTCGCCCGCGGGTTTGGTTCAGGCGCGTGGGGTTGGGGCACTGCCTACGACCAGAAAGACGGCTAAGACCGCTTTCATTGACCAAACAGGCGACCCGCAACCGTGGGTCGCCTGATATGGAATTTTGACCGAGGCTCAGATGTTCCGCTTACTCATCGCATTGCTTTTGACCATTGGGATGGCCCAAGCCGTCGTTGCACAAACCGACGAGGCCGATGCACCAGCCACCGCAAATGAACGCATCTCGACCGGAGGTGCGTCAACGCTCGAAGATATCCTGGCCCGCCAACGCGGCGAAAATGTGGACAACAGTTTTCGATCGGAGAACACCGGCCAGGGCAATGTCGAAGGCCTGTTGGGCCAGTTTGGACCTAGCGGCGTATCCTCGGACAGCGATGTTTACCGCGCGCTGCGCTTTGGGTCGGCAGATGTTACCGTGTCATCGCGCGGCCCGGCAGACAGTGTTCTAATACAAGACGGCGGCATGTGGTGGTGGCAATTCCGCACCGGACCATTACGCGAATACGGCACCTATATCATCGCCGTAATGCTGGGTCTGATCCTATTGTTCTTCCTGATCCGGGGCCGAATTCGCATAGATGGCGAAAAAACGGGCCGCACAGTCACGCGTTTCAAAAGTTTCGAACGCTTTGGTCATTGGCTTTTTGCCGGATCCTTTATCATCCTCGGAATAACCGGATTGCTCACCCTTTATGGTCGCGACGTCCTGATCCCAATCTTCGGCAAGGAAGGGTTTGCGGTGATCGCCCAAGGGTGCAAATGGCTGCACAATAATTTGGCCTGGGCCTTTATGCTGGGCCTGATCATTGTCACGGTGAACTGGATTTCACATAACATTCCAAACCGGACCGATCTGAAATGGCTCGCTGCCGGAGGGGGCCTGTTCACCAAAGGCAGCCATCCACCTGCTAAGAAGTTCAACGCGGGCCAAAAGATCATCTTCTGGGCCTGCATAGTGCTGGGCACCTCAATCAGCCTGTCCGGCCTATCCTTGTTGTTCCCCTTCGAACTGCCGATGTTCGCCAAGACGTTCGCCGTTGCCAATTCCACCGGCATTCCGCAGGCTTTGGGCCTAAGCCTGCCCGTCCAGATGTCACCGCAGGAAGAGATGCAATACGCCCAAGTCTGGCACGTGATGGTTGCCTATGTGTTCATCGCGATCATCGTGGCGCATATCTATCTTGGATCCATCGGCATGGAGGGCGCGTTTGACGCCATGGGCACTGGTGAAGTCGAGGAGCAATGGGCCCGTGAGCACCACTCGCTGTGGCTGGAAGAGGTGCAGGAAAAAGAGGCCAGCAAGGCAGCGGCCTCACCTGCGGAATAGATGCGCGCGCTGGTTCTGGCGTTTGCTCTGATCCCCCTACCCGTTTGGGCTGATTTCTTCACGCTCAAGGGGCATGGCGGCCCCATCATGGGAATTGCGACCGCATCGGATGGCCGGATCGCAACGGCCAGTTTCGACAATTCGGTCGGAGTGTGGTCAGACCAGACACCCGAATGGCTGGAAGGCCACGAAGCGGCGGTCAACGCGGTCGTCTTTAATGGCACTGCGATCTATTCAGCCGGGGACGATTTCACCCTGCGCCGCTGGCCGGGCGGAGAAATCATTGGCCAGCACAAAGGCAAGATCGTCGGCATCGCAGCCTCGAAAACGCATGTAGCCACCGCCAGTTGGGATGGCACAATAGGTGTTTGGTCGGTTGACGGATCAGACCCAATTCTGCTTGGCCCAGTCGGCAGTGGCGTGAATGCACTGGCGTTTTCGCGCGAAGGTGACCAGCTTTATTCTGCCGGGGTCGATGGCAGTCTGCGGAAATGGGATGTCTTCAGCGGCCAAGAGGTACTGCGATTGGTCGAACACGGGTTCGGGCTGAACGAGTTGATCCTGAACGAAGATGACGGCTGGATCGCCTATGGCGCGGTGGATGGCGTGACCCGCATCCGCGATCTTTCAACAGGTGAAGAACGGGATTTCACCCTGGATCGCCGTCCGATACTGGCCCTTGCCCTCAGCCCGGATCGCTCGCTTTTGGCCGTCGGCGACGGCGAAGGCTATATCATGGTGATCGACACGGAAAACTGGCGCATCGCCAGTGATTTCCGCGCAACCCTGCGCGGTCCGGTCTGGGCCTTGGCATTTTCCACAGACGGGCAGAATATCCATGCCGGTGGCATTGATGAGGCCATGTATAGTTGGCCAGTGTCTACCCTTGGTGATCAGGGACAAATGGCGGTAGCCGAGCCCAGCTTTCTGAAAGACCCCGCAAAAATGGGTAATGGAGAGCGCCAATTTGCCCGCAAATGCTCGATCTGTCACAGCCTGACACCCGATGGGCAACGCCGCGCAGGTCCCACATTGCATGGTATCTTTGGGCGGCGGGCCGGCACCTTACCGGGCTATTTCTACTCGGAAACGCTGCAAGACTCTGATATCATTTGGAATGACGAGACGATAAACGCCCTTTTCGATGTAGGGCCAGATCACTACATTCCAGGATCAAAGATGCCGATGCAACGGATCACGCAAGCGCAAGACCGGATCGACCTGATTGCCTTCTTGCGCAGTGCAACGGTTGATCAAAACTGAACCGGAGGAGACCATGAAAGCCTTTCTTACCGCCTTGGCCGCGATGGTCGTCATCACGGTTGCAGCCCCCTACACGCTGGAGCAGATGGGGTTTAGCGCTGAAGAAGCCACCTCTGGCGCAGCTGTACGTCTGGATTAAATGTTCGAATATCTGACCACCAAGGAACTGGCCGACCTGCTTCGGATCGGCGAGCGCAAGGCCTACGATCTGGCCTCATCGGGTGAGCTGCCTTGCGTCCGCGCCATGGGCAAGCTTTTGTTTCCACGGGCCGAAGTCATAGCCTGGCTCAATGCCTCGCGATCGGGCCCACATGTGGCCGAACCACCCCTGCCCCCGATTGTCGCGGGCAGCCACGATCCCTTGCTAGACTGGGCGCTGCGCGAAAGCGGATCGGGGCTGGCGACCTACTACGACGGTTCATTTGACGGTCTGACTCGCCTTGCAGACCGAAGCGCACAGGCGGCAGTACTGCACATCCACGAAGACCGTGGGTTCAACACCCAATCCTTGCGCGACACGCTTGGTGAGGCGCCTGTTGTGCTGG
Source organism: Ruegeria sp. YTSA075 (assembly GCF_059610245.1). Classification (NCBI taxonomy): domain Bacteria; kingdom Pseudomonadati; phylum Pseudomonadota; class Alphaproteobacteria; order Rhodobacterales; family Roseobacteraceae; genus Ruegeria; species Ruegeria sp. YTSA075. The sequence goes on from NZ_JBXWNG010000003.1 coordinate 267,183, forward strand.
TTGAGGTCGCGCAGCGCCAACGGGGTCTGCTTCTTGCGCCCGGAACCTCAGGTATCGCGGGCTTTGCTGATCTTAAGGGCCGACGCGTCATTTTGCGCCAGGACAGTGCAGCCAGCCAGCGCCTGTTCGATGCGCAGCTGGAAGTACATGGCATGACACGGGATGATCTGGACGCCCTTCCAAACTGCGCCCGCACCGAAGAGGAACTGGCGATCACCCTACATGATGGCAAAGCCGAGGCAGGTTTTGGCCTCGGGGCTTTGGCCGGACTCTATAACCTTGGATTTTCACCAACCCATTCCGAACGGCTGGATCTGGCGATCTGGCGGCGCGCTTACTTTGATGCGCCCATGCAGAAACTGCTGGGCTTTCTGCAATCAGACCCGTTCAAGGACCGCGCATCCGAGTTTGGGGGCTACGACCTGACCGGACTCGGACAGGTCCACCATAATGGCGCCAGCGGCTAGCGCTTGATCATTTTAAGAACCCTCTAGCCAAAGGCCCATTCAGCGCGCGTTGGGAAAGAACACCTGCTGCCCTTGCAAGCGGTATGACTCGATGGCCATCTGCCCCTCCGGCCCTGTCAGCCAATCGACAAACCGCTGCCCTGCCTCGGCCCGCACTTTGGGATGTTTGTCCGGGTTTACAAGGATCACCCCATATTGGTTGAACAGGCGCGGGTCTCCTTCGACCAGACTCTCAAGATCGCCCCGATTTCCAAATGACAACCACGTCGCCCGATCTGTCAGCGTATACGCCCCCATGCCGCTGGCCACATTCAACGTCGCCCCCATGCCCGAGCCGGTTTCGCGATACCAGGTTCCGGACACCTGGGTCGGATCAATACCGGTATCCGCCCAATGCCTCATCTCGGCCTTGTGTGTCCCGCTATCATCCCCGCGCGAGACAAACACGGCGCCCGCCGCTTCGATCGCCTTGAGCGCAGACAGAATGTCTGACCCACCTTTGACGCCAGCAGGGTCCGATTTTGGCCCGACCAACACAAAGTCATTATACATCAAATCAAACCGCTCAACGCCCCAGCCATCGGCCACGAACTTCTCTTCCGCTGGTTTGGAATGCACCAGCAACACGTCACCATCCCCGTTGATCGCGTTGCGAATGGCCTGTCCGGTGCCGACGGCAACAACACGCACATCGATCCCGGATTCAGCCTCAAACCCCGGCAGGATATAATCCAACAGGCCCGAATTTTGTGTTGAAGTTGTCGACTGCACAATGATGAACGGCTCTTCCGCAAAACCCGCCCCTGTCATCAGGCCAAGCCCCACCGCCGCTGCGCGCAATACTGCCCGAACCATCATAATCTCCGATTTGTTGTTAGGTCACCAAGCCGCCCGCCAGATAACGGCGTGAGGCTTCACTTTCTGGGGTCTCCAGAACCTGTTTGGCAGGTCCGTGTTCAACCACGCGACCGCCTTGCATCATGACAATGTCTGCCGCCAACCGCCGTGCCTGCCCGATGTCGTGTGTCACCATGACAATCCGTACGCTGCGTGACGACGCCCGCAAAATCATGCCTTCGATCATCTGCGTCGCGTTTGGGTCTAATGCGCTTGTGGGTTCGTCCAGAAACAAGGTTTCGGGCGTTGCCGCCAGAGCGCGCAGGATCGCAAGACGCTGCGCCTCACCACCTGACAAAGAACGCGCGGCCTGCCGCGCTTTGCCCTCAAGCCCGCCTTCGGCCAACAATTCGACAATCCGCGCCTTGCGCGCTGCGCGCTTCAGGCCCTGACGCCTGAGCACAAAATCCAGATTGGCCGACACCGAACGCCGCAGAAGAACCGGCTGCTGAAACACCATTGCCTGCCGGGCCATGTGACCGACGTTCAAAGCCTCATCATCCTGCAACACTCGACCCTGATCAGGTGCGATCAGCCCGTGCAAACAACGTAGCAGCAGGCTTTTGCCCGCCCCGTTTGGGCCCAACAGCAAGGTCGGCCCCGGCCCATCCAGCATCAGATTGGAAACATCCAGCAGAGCAGTGCCATTGCGGCGGATTTGTACATCGCGGACCTGTAGGCAGTTCGCCATTTCCGACACCAGATCACGCATGGCGCAACCCCTCCTGCTCAGCCCGCAGGCTGGCCGCGCTGACCATGGCATTCACGGCCACCGCAATCCCGATCAGGATCGCCCCCAAAGCCAGCGCCAGCGCCAGGTTGCCTTTCGAGGTTTCCAGCGCAATCGTCGTGGTCATCACCCGCGTCACGTGGTTGATATTGCCCCCAACGATAATCACGGCCCCAACCTCGGCAATCGCACGGCCAAATCCGGCCAGCAGCGCCGTGACCAAAGCAAGCCGCGCATCCCAAAGCAGAACTGGTACAGACGCCAATCGCGACACGCCCAGCGAACGGAGTTGTTCCGAATACTCCTCGGCCAACATCTCAACCACTTGGCGGGTCAGCGCGGCCACAATTGGTGTGACCAACACGACCTGCGCGATGATCATGGCGGTAGGTGTGTAAAGCAGTTCCAACACACCCAAGGGCCCTGAGCGTGAGAGCATCAGATAGACCAACAGCCCGACCACCACGGGCGGGAAGCCCATCAGCGCGTTCATCAGCACGATCAAAACCCGCCGCCCGGGGAACCGTGCCACCGCCAGAGCCGCCCCAATGGGCATTCCGATCAGCGCGGAAATCAGCACGGCAAGAAGGGAAACTTGCAGAGACAAAAGCACTATCGCCCAAAGCTCTGCATCCCCGTTGAGGATCAGACCCATCGCCATCCTGAATTCTGATGCAAATCCTTGCATTTTACCCCATCATCCAATGCATTACGGATGAAATGCGAAGTTATACAGGGAAATACTAACCTGATTTGACACCGAGTACACGCACAATTCCAACAGTCGGCACAAAAAAAGCGCGGCCCCATTTGGGACCGCGCTAAAACGGCTTCGAGGATGAATTACCTTAGTTCAAGGCTGCATCCGTGATCTGGTGAGTCCAGGCCCCTTCGGGCTGTTTGGTGATAACCGGGTCAGACCCGCCTGCCAGCAATGTGCCCACTGTCCGCTCAAAATCCGCCGGGTCCAGCGCACCATTCGAACCAGCGGTCAGCTTGGCAATCTCACCCATCATTCGCTTCTGATGTTCTTCGGTCTGCGCACCTGTTGCGTCATTGTCCAGAACGATCAATGCGGCCTCTTCCGGGTTCTCCTCGGCATATTTCCAGCCTTTCATTGAGGCGCGCACAAAGCGCTGCATCTTGTCCACGAAAGCCGCGTCGCTCAGGTTCTCTTCCAGAACGTACAGACCGTCTTCCAAAGTTGCGACGCCCTGATCTTCGTATTTGAAGGTCACCAGCTCATCGGGGCTGACGCCCGCATCGATCACTTGCCAGTACTCGTTATAGGTCATGGTACTGATGCAATCGGCCTGACGCTGCAACAGCGGATCGACGTTGAAGCCCTGCTTCAGAACCTCGACACCATTTTCGCTCTTGCCGCCAGTATCAATACCCAACTGGCTCATCCAGCTCATGAACGGGAATTCATTACCAAAGAACCAAACGCCCAGGGTGCGGTTCTTCAGGTCTTCGGGCGCGGCGATCCCGGCATCCTTCCAACAGGTCAGCATCATGCCCGAACTTTTGAATGGCTGCGCAATATTCACAAGCGGCAGACCCTTTTCGCGCGCGGCCAAGGCCGCTGGCATCCATTCAACGGTCACATCTGCCCCACCGCCAGCAATCACTTGCGTTGGCGCAATATCCGGACCGCCCGGCAAGATGGTCACGTCCAGATCTTCTTCTTCGTAGAACCCCTTGTCCTTCGCCACATAGTAGCCCGCGAACTGAGCCTGCGTGACCCATTTGAGCTGCAGGTTCACTTCGTCTGCGGCCAGTGATGCACTGGCGGTCAGGCTCAAGGCGGCAACCGCCCCGCTGAGTAGCTTTTTCATCTTCATCTTCTCCTAGTTGCTTGGTGTGCCTCGTTTTCGAGGTCTGTTAAGTCTTCTTTTGGTTATCCGCGTTGTGAGGGGTGCCAGAAGGTCACCACCTTTTCGATCCCTGCCACCAATGTATAGAACACCGTACCCGCCATGGCCGCCACCGCAATCTCGGCCCAGACCAGATCGATCGACAGGCTACCCACCCCAGTCGAGATCCGAAAGCCCATGCCGCGCGTCGGCGATCCGAAGTATTCGGCGACAATCGCCCCGATCAGCGCCAACGTCGTGGCAATCTTGAGCCCGTTGAAAATGAACGGCATCGCCGCAGGCAAGCGCAGCTTGACCAGCGTTTGCATGTAGCTGGCCGCATAGGTGCGCATCAGATCGCGTTGCATCGCATCCGCCTCGCGCAGGCCCTGCACCGTATTCACAAGGATCGGGAAGAACACCATCACCACGACAACGGCCGCTTTGGATTGCCAGTCGAACCCGAACCAGCTGACCAGAATGGGCGCAATCCCGACGATGGGCAGAGCCGCGACAAAATTCCCGATGGGCAGCAAACCACGTGTCAGAAAAACTGATCGGTCGATCAGGATCGCCGTTAGGAATGCTGCGGTACTGCCAATGGCAAACCCGGTGAAAGCCCCTTTGAACACGGTCTGAGTGAAATCCTGCCACAGAATATCTGTCGAATTCGCAAAGGTCTGCGCCACCATCGAGGGCGGCGGCAGGATCACGGGTGAGACGTTTAGCCCGCGCACCAGACCCTCCCACAGGATCAGCAATGTGACACCGAACAGCACAGGCACAAAGACCCGAACGCCCTTGGAATCGCGATAGATCGACCGCGCCAGCCAGGCATTCAGCCACCAGGCTCCGGCCCAGAAGATCAGCGCAAAGATCAACCAACTCATGTGCTCATCCCCATGCGTTTCAGGGTCACCCGTTGCAACACGTCCAGCAAGGTCACCAGAATCCCCGCCAGAATCGCCGCCGCGAACAGAGCCGCCCAGATGGCAAGCGGTGTGCCAAACTGATCGCCGATCAATATCCGCGCGCCGAGGCCCGAAATTGCACCTGTTGGAAGTTCTCCGACAATTGTTCCGACCAGAGCGGCTGCGACACCCACCTTCAAAGAGGTGAACAGATAGGGCACCGAGGACGGCAGACGCAGCTTCAGAAACGCCTGCAGACCGTTTGCATTGTAGGTTCTCAGCAAATCCAATTGCGAAGCAGCTGGTGACCTTAACCCTTTGACCATCCCCACCAGAACCGGGAAGTAACACAGATAGGCCGAGATGATGGCCTTCGGAACGCCGCGCCCTTCGATCCCAAGTTGCGAGCTTAAGACAATGATCATCGGCGCCAAAGCCACAATCGGGACTGTCTGGCTGATAATGGCCCAGGGCATCAGGCTCATATCCACAACGCGGGAATAGACGATGGCAACGGCCCCGAGAATGCCGACAGCCGTGCCCAGAACAAAACCCCAAAGCGTTGATTGAAGGGTGATCCATCCGTGGTAAATCAGCGACCGTTTGGACATGGCTCGCCCGCGCATCGCCATTTCACCCGTAGTTTTCCAAAGCTCCTGGCCAACTTGGACCGGGGTTGGCAGGCGCGGTCGATCCAATTCGTAACCCCGTGCGATATGCGAAGAGTTCTGCGCCATCAGAACCCAGGCCGACACCTGCTGGCGATCCCTGGACAATTCGGGTGTCACTGTTTCCCCGGCGCGTTCCGCCTGATCCAGCGATACGCGGATATTCATCGGCGCCACGGCCAAATACCAAAGCATGACAATGGCCAGCAAAACGGTCATGACGGCGAGAAACTGCTTCATGCGCGCCACTCCATCCGAAACACCGGAACCGTATCCGGAGGCACAGGTGGTTCCTCAGCCGTAACCGCGAACCCTTCGCGCCGATAAAACCTTTGCGCCGCTGTGTTAGGTTTATGTGTGGTTAGCCAAAGAAAATCGCGCCCTTCCTTAGCCTTATCGACAAGGTGTTTGCCAATACCCTGCCCGGTTCGGCTGCAATAGAGCGCGCCGATCTTCTGTTCTTTTGGGTCGACAGACATGTAACAATCCACCGGATCACCGGCGACCCAGATTTCACGTGCGTCAAATGCTTCTCTGATCATCCCGGCCAACTGATCAACCGGCAATTCTTCGGGCATCCACGCGGTCCGGCTGGCCCAGTCATGAACCACCCGGGCGCATGCTTTTACATCCGCAGGTCTTGCGCGCCTGATCTGGACAGGGTCAGTCATCATAGGAATGCCCCGCCCGCAGGCCGTCGCGCACCCTATGCGCGACCTCGATGAATTCCGGCGTATCACGAATGTCCAAGGGACGTTCCTTGGGCAGAGGGCTGTCGATCACATCCGTGATCCGCCCGGGCCTCGGGCTCATGACCACGATCTTGGTACTCAGATACACCGCTTCGGGGATCGAGTGGGTCACAAACCCGATTGTCTTCTCGGTCCGCGCCCACAGCGCCAGAAGCTGTTCGTTCAAGTGATCGCGCACAATTTCATCCAGCGCCCCAAATGGCTCGTCCATCAGCAAGATATCGGCGTCAAAAGCCAAGGCGCGCGCGATACTGGCACGTTGCTGCATCCCACCGGATAACTGCCAAGGAAACTTCCCACCAAACCCCTCAAGGTCAACAAGTTCCAAGACTTTTTTAACGCGCTCATCCTGTTCCGTAGTGGAGTATCCCATGATCTCAAGCGGCAGTTTGATGTTTTTGGCAATCGTGCGCCACGGGTATAACCCGGCGGCCTGAAACACGTATCCATAGGCACGCTTGCGCCGCGCTTCATCCGGGGTCATGCCATTCACGCTCAACGTTCCGCCGGTCGGGGCTTCCAACGCCGCGATACAACGCAAGAACGTGGTTTTACCACAGCCAGACGGGCCAATGAAGCTAACGAAATCGCCCTTGTCGATGGTGAGATTCACATCTTTAAGGGCATGGATCGGGCCATCATTCGTCTGAAAGGTCAGGTCGAGATGAGCCGCTTGTATAACGCTAGATTGTTGCGTTGATTGTATTGTCACTTTCACACGTCCTACTTTTTGAGAGCTCTCTCGATGGTGAGCAATATTATCGCCGCACCAAACGTTATTCCTAACACCGCAAGCACACCTGGAAACAATTCAATAAGCGGCTTCACAGTCACAGGCACTCCGCGTATCCCAATGGTCAGCAAGGAACCGATCGCTAAAACCACCACTATGGATATGACGATCGAGAGTGAAAATGCTCGTGCCTCAGGCATTTTAGTCTGCAAAAGGTCGTATGATAGCCAAATGAGTGGTGTCATTGCGAATGTTGCCACAGGGACAGCGAGCACGCTTGCAAAGAGAGCCCAAGTGGCAATGGCAAAAACCAGTTCTCCGATAGTTGGCGGACAAATGAACTCGCACCGGGCCCCAAACAACTCTAAATAGATGCTTGTCCAAAAAACAGCGTTGCACACAAAGCAGCTTATCAAAACCACCAGCGCAATGCGCCCAGCCAGCTTCCAAGGCGATGTTATGGGACGAATGTCGAATGCCACCGCTCAGCCCGTCAAACCCCCGTTGCCGGAATACCCGTCCGCTCGACAGGTCGCGGTGCGGTCAGCTCTTTCCAAGTGCTCAGCGCTTTGTTCACATGTGTATTGGCCTCACGCGATACGAACTTTCCGTGCCCTTCCTGCGTCTGGATCTCACCATCATGCACAGCAACCGCACCACGGGTCAGCGTGAACCGCGGCAGTCCACGCACTTCTTTACCTTCGAACACGTTGTAGTCGATCGACGATTGTTGCGTTTCGGCCGAGATCACCTTGGCCTTGTCCGGATCCCAAACCACCAGATCAGCATCAGCACCGACAAGAACCGCGCCCTTTTTCGGATAGCAATTCAATATCTTGGCGATATTTGTTGAGGTAACAGCCACAAACTCGTTCGGCGTCAAACGCCCAGTATTCACCCCATGGGTCCAAAGCATCGGCATCCGATCTTCCAACCCTCCAGTTCCGTTCGGGATCTTGGTGAAATCCCCCACTCCATAGCGTTTCTGTTCAGTCGTGAACGCGCAATGGTCCGTGGCGACCACGCTTAATGTGCCTGATTGCAGACCATTCCACAGGCTGTCCTGATGCTGCTTGTTCCGGAACGGGGGGCTCATGACCCTCCGCGCCGCATGTTCCCAGTCATGGTGGAAATACTCGCTCTCATCCAATGTCAGGTGCTGGATCAAAGGTTCTCCCCAGACCCGCTTGCCTTGCATCTTCGCGCGCCGAATGGCCTCATGCGCCTCTTCACACGAGGTATGCACCACGTACAAGGGCACACCGGCCATATCAGCAATCATGATCGCGCGGTTGGTCGCTTCGCCTTCCACCTGCGGCGGGCGGGAATAAGCGTGTGCTTCTGGGCCGGTATTGCCCTCGGCCAGCAGTTTGGCGCTCAGCTCGGCCACCACGTCACCGTTCTCGGCATGCACCATCGCGGTGCCGCCCAATTCGGCCAGACGTTTGAATGAGGCAAACAACTCATCATCGTTGACCATCAAGGCGCCCTTATAGGCCATGAAATGCTTGAATGTGTTGATCCCGCGAGTCTCGATAACCGTCTTGATGTCGTCAAAGACCTGCTCGCCCCACCAGGTCACCGCCATATGGAACGAGTAGTCACAATTTGCCCGCGTTGATTTGTTGTCCCAACGCTTGAGCGCGTCCAGCAAGCTTTCGCCCGGATTGGGAAGCGCGAAATCCACCACCATCGTGGTGCCTCCGGCCAAGGCCGCGCGCGTACCGCTTTCGAAATCGTCGCTGGAATACGTGCCCATAAACGGCATCTCAAGATGCGTATGGGGGTCGATCCCGCCAGGCATGACATAGCAGCCGGTTGCATCCAACTCCTTGTCGCCTTGCAGATCTTTCCCGATCTCAGTGATGATACCACCTTCGACCAGCACATCCGCCTTATAGGTCAAATCCGCAGTCACGACGGTTCCGTTCTTGATCACAGTGCTCATTTTACTCTCCCTGTCGCGGTCTGCGCCACGTGCTTCTTCTGTTCAAAAATACCTCGGGGGAGTCGCCCATCGGGCGACGGGGGCAGCGCCCCCTATCCCACGATCTCAGCTGTCTCGACGACCGCATGCAGCAAGACGTCCGCCCCCGCTGCGGCCCAGTCCTTGCTGATTTCTTCGGCTTCGTTATGGCTCAGCCCGTCCACACAGGGGCACATCACCATCGCAGTTGGCGCGACGCGGTTGATCCAGCACGCATCATGACCCGCGCCCGAGATGATATCTGTATGCGAATACCCCAGCCGCTCGGCGGCGTTGCGCACAGCTGCCACGCAGCCGTCATCAAACTTCACCGGATCAAACCCGCCAACCTTCTCGAACGCGATCTGCAGCCCCATCTCGTTCACGATATCTTCGGCCGCCACGCGCAGGCGGTTCTCCATATCGGTGATCACCTCCAACTCGGGCGAGCGGAAATCGACCGTAAACACCACCTTGCCCGGTATCACATTGCGGGAATTCGGATAGACATCAATATGCCCCGCCGCACCCACCGCGTGCGGTGCATGTGACCAGGCGATCTCATCCACTTTCTCAAGAATTCGCGCCATGGCCAGCCCCGCGTTCTTGCGCATCGGCATCGGGGTCGAGCCGGTATGGGCATCCTTGCCCGTCACCGTAACTTGCGTCCAGCTCAGGCCCTGCCCATGGGTTACAACGCCAATATCCTTGCCCTCGGCCTCCAGGATCGGGCCCTGTTCGATATGCAGTTCAAAGAAGGCATGCATCTTGCGGGCACCAACCTCTTCCTCGCCGCGCCAGCCGATCCGCTGCAATTCGTCGCCAAACTTCTTACCTTCCGCGTCTTCGCGGTCATAGGCCCAATCCAGTGTGTGCATCCCAGCAAACACGCCCGAGGACAGCATGGCCGGCGCGTAGCGCGTTCCTTCTTCATTGGTCCAGTTCGTCGCAATGATCGGATGTTTGGTCTTGATGCCCAGATCATTCAACGTGCGAATGATCTCTAGCCCACCCAGTACACCCAGCACACCATCATACTTGCCGCCTGTCGGCTGGGTATCGAGATGTGAACCCACATAAACCGGCAGCGCCTCTGGGTCGGCTCCCTCGCGCATGGCAAACATGTTGCCCATCTGGTCCAATCCCATGGAACAGCCTGCTTCCTCGCACCATTCCTGGAACAGGGCGCGCCCCGCGGCGTCTTCATCCGTCAGGGTCTGGCGATTATTGCCACCTGCAATACCGGGGCCGATCTTGGCCATCTCCATCAGGCTGTCCCACAACCTGTCGCCATTGATCCTGAGATTCTGCGCCGGAGCTGCCATAGTTACTTTCCCTGTTGCTTGCGATTTGCTCGCTTTTGGTGTCTTGATTTGACCATCTGGTCAAACTCACGCTATCACGGGTTCGACATCAGTCAAGAAATTGCGCGGACCAGCCGGAATTTTTGGCTTATTCCACGATTGCTTGACAAAAAAAGAGACAGGCCGAACAGATGCCCAGCGACCGCGCCCCAACCCGCATTCAGAAGAAGAACCGCGCTGCGATTCTAGAAGCCGCTTTGAACGTGTTTTCGTCGCATGGGTTTCGCGGCTCGACTGTTGATCAGATCGCGGCTGAGTCCGGACTGAGTAAGCCGAACCTATTGTACTACTTCCCGTCAAAAGAAGCGATCCATACGGAGCTTCTGTCTGGCCTGCTGGAAACCTGGCTAGCGCCGCTGCACGATCTGGACGAAAATGGTGACCCGCTTGAGGAACTGCTGTCCTATATTCGCCGAAAGCTGCAGATGAGTCAGGAGCTACCACGAGAAAGCCGCCTGTTTGCCAATGAACTGGTTCAAGGCGCGCCGCGCATTCACGAGGCTTTGTCGCAAGATTTGAAGGCACTGGTCGATCAGAAAACCGCGCTTCTGACCGGATGGATGGATCAAGGCAAAATCGCGCGGGTGCATCCTTATCACCTGATGTTTTCGATCTGGGCCCTGACCCAGCACTACGCAGATTTCGAAGTTCAGGTGCGCGCGATTCTGGGCGACGAAGACCCGTTCGAAGGCGCAGAACCTTTTGTCGACACCCTGTACCGCAAGCTTCTGACGCCTTGAAAAAAAGAGGCCGTATCAGCGGCCCCTTTGTGATCTGCGCGAACCACCTCATTCCGCAGCCTTGGCCATCGGATTGTTGGGATGCGTTGTCCAGTTTGCATAATCCGGCTGAACTTCGCGTCCGGTACGCGGATCAACCTCTCCGGCTGCCATCGGTTCCATCGAGATACAGCCCTCGACCGGGCAGACATCGACGCAGAGGTTACAGGCCACGCATTCTTCGTCGATCACCTCGAACACCCGGTCCGGTGACATCGCGATGGCCTGGTGGCTGGTGTCTTCACAGGCGGCATAGCAGCGACCGCATTTGATGCACTGGTCCTGATCGATCTTTGCCTTGGCAATGTAATTCAGGTTCAGATACTGCCAATCGGTTACGTTGGGGACCGCGCGACCAACAACTTCCGAGACGTTGGAATAACCTTTCTCGTCCATCCATTTGGACAAGCCGGCCGTCAGTTCATCGATGATCTTGAAGCCATAAGTCATGGCCGCTGTGCAGACCTGCACGTTGCCGCAGCCGAGCGATATGAACTCTGCCGCGTCCCGCCATGTGGTGACGCCACCGATGCCGGATATGGGCAGGCCATGCGTTTCCGCATCCCGCGCAATTTCTGAAACCATAGACAGGGCAATCGGCTTCACCGCCGGACCGCAATACCCGCCGTGGCTGCCCTTGCCATCAATCGAGGGTTCAGGGCTGAACGTGTCCAGATTGACACTGGTGATCGAGTTGATCGTGTTGATCAGTGACACCGCATCCGCACCGCCATTCCTGGCCGCGGCCGCGGGTTTGCGGATGTCGGTGATGTTCGGCGTCAGCTTCACGATCACCGGGCGGTCGTAATACATTTTGCACCAACGGGTGACCATTTCGATGTATTCCGGCACCTGCCCGACCGCCGCTCCCATGCCCCGCTCGCTCATTCCGTGCGGGCAGCCAAAGTTCAATTCGATTCCATCTGCACCAGTCTCAGCCACGCGCGGCAGGATTGCTTTCCACGCGCCCTCCTCACACGGCACCATGATCGAAGCGATCAGAGCGCGATCCGGGTAATCGGCTTTCACGCGGGCCATTTCCTCGAGGTTTACCTCAAGTGGCCGGTCGGTGATCAGTTCGATGTTGTTCAGCCCCAGCAACCGCCGGTCCGCACCGTAGATCGCACCATAGCGCGGGCCATTCACATTCACCACCGGAGGGCCCTCAGAACCCAGTGTTTTCCAGACGACACCGCCCCAACCGGCCTCAAAGGCACGGCGGACGTTGTATTCCTTGTCAGTTGGTGGGGCCGAGGCCAGCCAGAATGGATTGGGGCTGGAAATGCCCAGAAAGTCTGTCGTCAGGTCAGCCATGGGTACTCCTTTCCGGCTCCTCAGCCGGTTTTCTTGAAAATCATCTCAGTCGGGCGGATTCGCCCGGCATGCAGGTTCGCGACGTAGTTTTGGAACTTCTCGGGCGCCGTCTCGCCCATCATCAGGTGGATGCCCAGCGGCGCGGGACCGGTTTCGGCGATCTTTGCAAAGACGTCCTCGAAGAACTTAATCGCGAATTGGGTACGGTCGGTCTCGGTCTCCAGCTCAAGCCCCGCCGCTGCGGCTGCGTCCTTGTAGACCTCAGGCGCGTCGACGAAGGATGTCTCGGCCACGCTTGACCAGGGCAGAGGGAACGCCAGCGGCTCGGCTGTTTCTCCGGACATCACATCGAACAGGGCAAAGCGTCCGTCAGATGCCAAAGCGCGCGAGACCTCGGCAAACAGCCCGGCCTTGTCTTCGATATTCATGCCCACATGCAACATCACCGCCAGATCGAACCCGGCATCCGGGACAGGCATGTCCAAAGCACTGCCCACATGGAACGAGACTTTGTTGGAATGCCCAACAATCTCGCTCAGCGCCTCTGCTGTCTCGACAAATTCGGGCGTCAGGTCGACCCCCGTTACTGTCGCGTCATAGCGATCCACCACATAGCGCGACGTTCCGCCAATCCCGCAGCCTACATCCAGCACCCGCGTTGCGTGGGTCAGCGACAATTGATCAAACAGGTGATCGGTGGCCAAAACCCCGCCGGTGTGGAACTCGTCTCCGGCTTTCAGGTCGGCGGCGGTGGCCGCGTCCGGATCCACGCCGCTAGCTTTCAGCGCATCGCGCACGCGATCCGTCAGGGCGCCAGTGGTGTAATGTTGGGCAACTGCGTCTTCGATTTGGGACATAACGGTACCTCAGCGAATGGGATGAATTCAATACCTCACCCTATCACGAAATCAGGCTCGCGTGGATGTCCATCGCCGCATCCCGGCCCTCGGCCACCGCAGTCACGGTCAGGTCTTCGCCTCCCGCAGCGCAGTCGCCGCCCGCCCAGACGCCGGGCATGGAAGTACGTCCAGCACCGCTGACAGCGATCTTGTTGCCGTCCAGCTTCAGCCCTTCGGGCGCGCCATCCAGAGTTTGACCGATGGCCTTGAGCACCTGATCGGCGGGCAGGCGAATGGTCTCGCCGGTTCCGGTCAGCTGACCGTTCTGGCTTGACGTATATTCAAGCTCAATCTCAACTGCCGCGCCGTTGCCATGCACAGCAACAGGCTGAACATTGGTCATGATCCGCACGCCATGCGAGGCGGCCAAGTCTTGTTCATAGCGGCTGGCCCCCATCGCGTTACGCCCTCGGCGATACGCAATCGTGACATGCTCGGCGCCCAGCAGTTTCGACTTCACCGCCGCATCAACAGCAGTCATACCGCCGCCGATCACAACCACATTCCGACCAACCGGCAGATTCGCAAGATCCGACGCCTGTCGCACGTCCGAGATGAAATCGACCGCGTGCAAGACACCGTCCTTATCAGAGCCCTGCGCCCTCAGCGCGTTGACGCCGGCAAGACCAATAGACAGGAACACAGCATCATAGTTTTGCTGCAAACCCTCCATCGAGACGCCATTGCCCAAGGCTGATCCCGTTTCAATCGAGATACCACCGATTTTCAGCAGCCAGTCGACCTCGGCCTGCGCAAAATCATTGGTCGATTTATAGGCCGCAATCCCGTATTCGTTCAGACCGCCCGGCTTGGGTTTGCCTTCGTGGATCACCACGTCATGACCCAGCATCGCCAGCCGATGCGCACAAGCCAGACCCGCAGGCCCCGCCCCCACAACGGCAATTGTCTTGCCGGTCGCAGGCGCGCGCTCAAAAGGATGATCGCCCGAGGCCATCACATCATCAGTTGCAAAACGCTGAAGCCGCCCGATCTCAACCGGTTTGCCTTCGGCGGCTTCACGCACACAGGCCTCTTCGCACAGTGTCTCGGTCGGGCAGACACGAGCGCACATACCGCCCAGAATGTTCTGATCCAGAATGGTCTTTCCCGCCGATTGCGGCTGGCCCGCCTGTATTTGGCGGATGAACAACGGAATATCGATATCCGTCGGACAGGCCGTAACGCATGGCGCGTCATAGCAAAAATAGCAGCGATCTGCGGCCACGGCAGCCTCATGCGGGGCCAAAGGCGGATGCAGATCCGAAAAATTCGATGTCAGTTCATCGCTGGAAAGCCGCCCGGAAACGATCCCGGGTGCCATCTGGCCCTGTGCCATCGCTCTACTCCCTGTAGATATGTTTGTTATGAGCACAGCTTGCCACAAATCAAAATTTTATCAATTGGTAAAATTTATCAAATGGTCAAAATTCTGATTTTGCACGAGATTTCGTGTGAAATATCGGCGTTTTCGCGGGTTTTGACGGCAAACTAGGCGGAATTGACACGCTGAAATGCTGTAACTGAAGCCGGCATTTGACACCCCGCGCCCCACAAACGACTTTTGACGCCCTACCCCGGTTGCTGTAAGCCGAAACACAGATGCGTGAGATCAACGCATGTTTAGGACAGGCACAGATGCGGGCAGCTTCGCAAGACTTCAATATTGTCATCATTGGTCAGAACAACCGCCTGCAATATGAGGCGGTCCTGTTCGCCGCCTCGCTGCGCCATTCCGCGCCCGATTTCAAAGGGCGTCTGTTTGTAGCCACACCCAACCCTGGCTCGCGCTGGAACCAGAACCCCACCATTCAGGATCAAGACGTCCTAAAGGCCCTAGATCAACTTGATGCGGAAATCCTGCCTTTTGACAATCATGTCTTCGGGGAAAGCTATCCTAACGGGAACAAGATCGAAGCGCTTTTGGCCCTGCCCGAAGGCGAACCCTTTGTTTTCTTTGATACAGATACCCTGATCACCGGCGATCTAGGCAGCGTTCCGTTTGATTTTAATCGCCCCGGCGCTTCGCTGAAGGTCGAAGGCACATGGCCCAAGCCCACGCTTTATGGCCCGGGGTATGAGGGCATCTGGTCTGCGCTTTATCGCCGTTTTGAACTGGATTTCGAAAGCTCGATTGATATCAGCCAACCACAGGGACACTGGCGTCGGTATCTGTATTTCAACGCAGGCTATTTCTTCTACAAATGCCCGCGTCAATTTGGCGAACGCTTCCTGGACTATGCGCGCACCATCCGAGATGAGCACATCCCGGAACTGGTCGGGCAGAACCTTGATCCCTGGCTGGATCAGGCCGCTCTGCCCCTTGTGATCCACTCTTTCGGCGGTGGGCGCGATGCCTTGCCTGACGGGTTGCTGGATGGCTCGGTCAGCTGCCATTATCGCCTGTTCCCGCTGCTTTATGCCCGCGAGGACGATCATGTGATCGATGTTCTGGAAACCGTCGTGGCCCCGAACAAGGTCAAGAAGGTGCTCAAGCAATATGATCCGATCAAAAAGCTTGTGATTCAAGGCAAGGGTCAGAAAATCCGGGACCTGTTCGACCGTAACGCGCTGCCAAGCCGCGAACAGGCCATTCGCAACCGGATCAAAGCGCAAGGCCTGTGGATGCGCTAAAAGCGGCGTTGTGTGACGGCGGGCAATGTCCTACAGATTTCGCAAGTTCTATTTCGACAGGAGAGTTTACGATGTCCGACGGCCCTACCTATGGATTTGACACGCTGCAGATTCACGCGGGTGCACGCCCTGATCCGGCAACCGGTGCGCGCCAGACTCCGATCTATCAAACTACCGCCTATGTCTTTCGCGATGCGGATCATGCAGCCGCCCTGTTCAACCTACAAGAGGTCGGCTTTATCTATTCACGCCTGACCAACCCGACGATTGCCGTACTGCAAGAACGTGTTGCGACGCTGGAAGGTGGTGTTGGGGCGGTCTGCTGTTCTTCGGGCCACGCGGCGCAGATCATGGCGCTGTTCCCGCTGATGGAGCCGGGCTGCAATGTGGTTGCTTCGACCCGTTTGTACGGCGGCACTGTCACCCAGTTCAGCCAGACGATCAAACGCTTTGGCTGGTCGGCCAAGTTTGTTGATACCGACGATCTGGACGCCGTGAAGGACGCCATCGACGAAAACACCCGCGCGGTGTTCTGCGAATCCATCGCCAACCCAGGCGGCTACGTGACTGATATCCGGTCGCTTGCGGATGTTGCCGATGCGGCGGGCATTCCGCTGATCGTCGACAACACCTCGGCCACCCCTTACCTGTGCCGCCCGATCGAACACGGCGCGACACTGGTGGTACATTCGACCACAAAGTACCTGACCGGCAATGGTACTGTCACCGGCGGCTGCATCGTGGATTCGGGCACGTTCGACTGGTCGGCGAATGACAAATTCCCCTCGCTCAGCCAACCCGAGCCTGCCTATCACGGGTTGAAGTTCCATGAGACGTTTGGCCCGCTGGCCTTCACCTTCCACGGCATCGCCATCGGTCTGCGCGATCTGGGTATGACGATGAACCCGCAAGCGGCCCATTACACGCTGATGGGGATTGAGACGCTGTCGCTGCGGATGGAGCGTCATGTTGAGAACGCCCAGAAGATCGCCGCCTGGCTCGAAGCGGATGATCGGGTCGACTACGTGACCTATGCGGGCCTGCCCTCGTCGCCCTATCACGACCGGGTCAAAGCGCAGTATCCGCGCGGCGCCGGTGCCCTGTTCACCTTTGCGGTCAAGGGTGGCTACGACGCCTGTATCAAACTTGTCAACGCTTTGGAGATCTTCAGCCACGTTGCAAACCTCGGCGATGCGCGCTCGCTGATCATCCACTCGGCCTCGACCACGCACCGCCAGTTGACCCCCGAACAGCAAGAGGCCGCAGGCGCCGGGCCCAACGTTGTGCGCGTTTCCATCGGGATCGAGGATGCCAACGACCTGATCGCCGATTTGGATCAGGCTTTGGCCAAAGCCAGCGCATAAATCATGAGCGGGCACGACACAAACGCGCTTGGTCAACCCATCGGACGGCCGGTCGCGGGTGAGTTCCCGCGCCCCACGCCGCCCTATACCCCGATGGAGGGTCAGTATTGCTCGGTCGTGCCGCTGGATGTGAACAGGCATGCGCCCGGATTGTTCCGGGCGTTTGCCAATGACGCTGATCACCGAAATTGGACCTACCTGCCCTACGGTCCATTTGAATCGGAACAGTCGTTTGAAACCTGGGCGCGCGCCACCTGCATGGATGCGGATCCGATGTTCCATACGGTTCTGGATGCAAATGAGGTTCCGGTGGGCATGGCTTCCTATCTGCGGATTGAACCGGCTTCAGGTGCGATCGAGGTTGGGCATATCCATTTCTCGCCGCTTCTCCAACGCAAACCGCAATCCACCGAAATCATGTATTTGATGATGAAACGCGTCTTCGACGAGTTGGGTTATCGCCGCTACGAATGGAAATGCGATGCGCTGAACGCGCCCTCATGTACGGCGGCGCGGCGTCTCGGCTTTACCTACGAAGGGATATTCCGCCAGGCGACCCATTACAAAGGGCGCAACCGGGATACGGCGTGGTTTTCCATTCTCGACAGTGAATGGCCCCGCATCCGGGACGCATTCGAGGCCTGGCTATCGCCCGACAATTTCGACGCGACGGGCCAACAGAAACAGAAGCTGATGGCCCGCGCCGACGGCTGAGTTTATTCAGAGATTTCAAACTCCATCGAGACGCTGACAGAGACAGAGACTTCCCCTTCGGCTACAGGGACGCTGCTGGCTTCCGCCACCGCTCGTTGAAACGCTTGAGCGACTGGTCTGCCATCTCTGGAGTTATCGGTGATCAATAGAACTTCACCCAACTCTATTCCAGCGGCCGTTGCCAATTGTTCGGCTTTTTCACGAGCATCTTTCACTGCTTCAGCGCGGGCTTTGGCTTGTAGCGGTTTAGGGTCCTGCACCGAGAAACTTAGCCCACCGAAATCATTCGCCCCATCCGTGATGACAGCGTCCATGATCTGCCCAAGCTTATCCAAGTCACGCACACGGACAAACACCCGGTTGGACGCCACAAACCCAACGATCTCACGCGTGGAGTTCTCATGATCACGTCCGTTGGACCAAATCGGAGACAGCGATAGATCACGCGTTTGCACATCCCGCGGCTCTAGCCCCATTTCGGTTAGTCTTGAGAGAACTTGCGCCACCGTATCTGAGGTTGCCCGCATCGCGTCTGATGCTACTTTGTCCTTGTTGGATACACCCAACGTGATTGTGGCCATATCAGGCAAGCTTACTACCGTGCCTGTGCCAACCACGCTAATGCGACGTTCTTCCGCATGGGCGATACCAGCGGCAGTTGCGGCCATCATGGCGGCCAGAAAAGCGAATGTCTTCAAGGTCATCCCTCCAATTTACTACTGTTCAACATGGGTTGGCAGGGCTTTGCCATACAAGGGGAGAGTTCGCGTTTTTCTTTCCCTCGGCGGGTTCCTGCTCTACTGTCACTCTGCAAGCGTGTGATCGTTTGCGCTGATGATATAGTTATGGTTCTCCGGGAATATGAAACCCGCCTTTACGCTATCTTTTTCTGCAACCGGTATTTCGTTGCACCACCTGTCCGAAGGTGAGTGGTACGAGATCGGTACTGTAACGCTGGATACAGATGACCTGAACGGGCAGATACAGGCGCTGCGGGATCAGGGTTTTGCGCTGGAAAACGACCTGAGTTGCAATGTGGTCATCCCGGCGGATCAGATCCGGTATCTGTCGATTCCATCGGATGGTCTGTCTGCTGATGAAAACGCGCAGCTGGTGCAGGACGCATTGGTCGATGCCACTCCATATGAGCGCGATGAACTGAGTTTTGCCTCGATCACCAAAAATGGACTGGTCTATGGGGCGGCAGTGGCACGCCAGACCTTGAACGAAGCGCATAGCTTTACCACCGAGCACGGATTCGTCCCCGTCGCCTATACCGCAGAGCCCGGTGAAGACGAGTACCCCGGCGCGCCGGTGTTTGATCTGGACACCGAACCGCCGGTAGCTGCTGCGGTTACTGTACCAGAGGTCGGCCCACCCCCAGCAAAGCCGGAACCCAAAGAAGACGCCGATCCGTCAGCACCCAAAGTTCACGCCATAGCGGAAACCGCCGCCCCGGATGCGTTTCGTGCGCCTGCGCCATCGCCGGGTGACTCAGCGAGCACCGGCGCGGACCTCAAAAAATTTGCCCTGCCTGCTGTCGCAGCGGCGGGTCTATTGGCCCTGGCGATTGGAACGTGGTTACTGCTCGGATCGCCGGAAGAGGAGATCGTGGCCGAGGTGGATGTGGAACCTGAAACCACATCACCCGAAGCCGAACTGGCCGCTGATCTGGCGGCAGACGCGCTGCCCGAAGCACCTGAGGCAGAAAACACGGAACCTGCGATCGAACCCGCGCCAGAAGATGTTCAGGTGACAGCTGCCGAACCTGCGCCCGAGGCGACACCCGAAGACCAACCCGCCTTGTCTGCGACCGATGCGGCGATCCTTGAGGCGTTGAAGGTAGAACCCACCCCGGTCGAGGACGTTGCGCAGGAAACCGAGACGGCCCTGCCTGCCGAAATCGTCACCGGTGTTGCTAAAACCGCGCCGGTGCAGCCCGCAGAACCGGTAGCCGTTGAACCGGACGATCTGTATTTGGCTTCGGTGGACAAATCCGATTTCTCCAACGACGCGGTGGCCCTTGCACCGTCAGCAAGTTTTGAAACAGATCAACCTTTTGATTTGCCCGCTCTGGCGCGCGCCTCCATCCCCGGGTTTGACCTGGATGAGCGCGGGCTTGTCACCCCATCCCCCGAAGGCACACTGAACCCTAATGGCGTGCTGGTCTATCAGGGCCGCCCCTCATCTGTGCCGCCTGCCGTACCTTTGCGGTTCGAAGAAGAACCGGTGGTCGAAGAAAAGACCTCGCGCCTGGCCGGAATACGGCCCAAACCCCGTCCTGAGAACCTGCAAGATCAATTCGAACGTCAGCAACTGGGCGGCAGATCGCTGCAAGAACTGTCCGTGTTGCGGCCCAAGCAACGCCCCGCTTCGCTACAAGCCAGCCCCGAGGTAGATGATACCCCAACTGCCCTGGCCGTTGTCCTTGTTCCGCGTCCCAAGGCACGCCCTGCAGGGCTGGTTCGGACTGCAGCGGCCGCGCCGGCGACCAATCTGGGATCGACCGCCGGGCTGGATCAGAACGCTGGCGAGGCCGAAACCTTCGAGCCCAAAACAGTTGCCCCCAAGATCCCCACGACTGCATCGGTGGCGCGGCAGGCGACCATCGACAACGCGATCAACCTGCGCCGCCTGAACCTGATCGGGGTCTACGGCACACCAGCCAACCGGCGCGCCTTGGTGCGCTTGCCCAGCGGACGATACAAGAAACTGAAAGTGGGTGACCGGGTCGACGGCGGCAAGGTCGTCGCAATCAGCGACAGTGAGTTGCTATATCAAAAGAAGGGTCGCAACGTGTCCCTCAAAATGCCGCGTGGATGATCGCTGCGCGCAGGCATTAAAGCCTTAATCACTCCAGCAACGCCTCTCTTCGCAAGAGAAACTGGCGCGCCCGAATGACTTGGGTAAAGCGTGTTTTCGAAGCGGATTAAGCCGCTGTAATCTCGCCGCTTTCGATCTGCTCGCGTTCGATGGATTCGAACAGGGCCTGAAAATTCCCCTCACCAAACCCATCATCGCCTTTGCGCTGAATGAATTCGAAAAAGATAGGGCCGATCACGGTTTTCGAAAAGATTTGCAGCAAAATCCGCGTCTCACCGCCATCCACCACGCCTTCGCCATCGATCAGGATGCCGTGCTTAATCATCCGATCCAGCGGCTCGTCATGATCTTTCACGCGGTCCTTTGACATATCATAGTAGGATTGGTTCGGGCCTGGCATGAACTTTAGCCCCTTCTCTGCAATCGCGTCGGTCGAGGCATAGATATCCTCGCTGCCCACCGCGATATGCTGGATACCTTCGCCCTTGTACTTCTTGAGGTACGAGACGATCTGGCCCGTTTCGCCGCGATCTTCGTTGATCGGTATACGGATACGGCCGCAAGGCGAGGTCAACGCGCGGCTATAAAGCCCCGTGAACTTGCCCTGAATATCAAAGAACCGGATTTCGCGGAAATTGAACAAGTCGCCATAAAACTTGAACCACTTGTCCATATTGCCCTTAAAAACGTTATGAGTCAGGTGGTCGAGGTAGTAGAACCCATCACCGCGTGGTTTGGATTCCTTGATCCATTCGAATTCCTGGTTGTAGGGCGATGTGTCGTAATACTGATCGATGAAGTAGATCAGCGACCCGCCAATCCCTTTGATCGCGGGTACATCCATGGTTTTGTCCGCGCCATCATAGGGTTCGGCCCCTTTTGAAACCGCATGCTCATACGCCTGCTGCGCATCGACAACCCGCCAGCCCATTGCAGGCGCACAGGGGCCGTGTTCGGCGACAAACTTTGCGGCAAAACTCTCAGGATCGGCATTGAGGATATAAGTCACGTCCCCTTGCTGCCACAGCTCGATTAGGGGTTTTTTCTTGTGACGGGCAACAAGGTCATAGCCCATGGTCGCAAACAGATCCCGCAATTCCTGCGGGTTGGGATGAGCGAATTCGACGAACTCGAACCCGTCGGTTCCAGCCGGGTTCTCTGCGCTGATGATGGATTTCGGGGCGTTATGCGGGAAAGGACCCATGGCGCGTCTCCTTTGAAAACAGGAATTTCTTTGCTGATTCCAAGATATGTCTTAAACAACGCTGTTTCTGCGCATTGTTTTCAGATAAACTATGTTCACACGCGCAAAACACGCGCGATTTGGAAATAATACGGTGAAATGCCGCAAGCACTGGATCATATCGATATCGGATTGTTGGCCGCGCTCCAGCGCGATGCGCATCTGACCGCCCAACAACTGGGCGAAGTACTTAACCTGTCTGCGAGTCAGGCCGGTCGCCGCCGCCAACGGCTGGAGGCCGAAGGTTACATCACCGGCTATACCGCACGGCTGGATCCGCTGAAGCTGGGCCTGCAAGTGCAGGGCTTTGTTCAGGTCCATCTCGGCACGCATGGGCCAGATCAATCGGCCAGTTTTGCCCGCATGGTCGATGCCCGCCCCGAAATCACCAGCGCCTGGACGATGACCGGAGAGGCAGATTACCTGTTGCATGTCTATTGCGACGATCTATCTGCGCTCAACAGCTTGCTTCATCAAGTGATCCTGCCGCATCCTGCAGTTGCACGGGTTCATAGCCAGATCGTAATGGACCAATTGAAACGCGACGCCCCCCTGCCGACCTGAGCAGGCTACGAGGACACCTATGGACGATTTCCTGTACCAGGCTTCTATCTATCTCGCCGCTGCGGTGATTGCCGTTCCGTTATCGGCGCGTCTGGGGTTGGGATCGGTTCTGGGATATCTGGCCGCCGGTCTTATCATCGGCCCGGTTCTGGGCCTTGTTGGGGCAGAAACCGAAGACCTGCAGCATGTGGCAGAGTTCGGCGTAGTCATGATGCTGTTCCTGATCGGGCTGGAGCTGGAACCGCGCGCTCTTTGGGATATGCGGGACAGGTTATTGGGGTTGGGTGGTTTGCAGGTTTTGCTATCCACCGCAGTAATTGCGGGCGTGGCAATTTATGCCAGCCACCCGTGGACAGTGGCGCTCGCCGTCGGCCTGACCCTTTGCCTATCTTCAACCGCAATTGTACTGCAAACCCTGTCTGAAAAGGGGCTGATGCAGACCAATGGCGGGCGCGCGACCTTCTCGGTGCTGTTGACGCAGGATATTGCGGTCATCCCGATCCTGGCGATGTTGCCCTTGCTGGCACTGCCCGCCATCCCTCATATCGAGGCCGACGGGTCAATTGATCGCGGCGCGGGGGATCACCTGCACGACGCGCATCACAGCCTGTCCCTGGTCGAAGGTCTGCCCGGCTGGGCCGTCACATTGGTAACGATCGGAGCCGTCGCCTTTGTCATTTTGGCCGGTGTCTACCTGACCCGCCCGCTGTTCCGCTTCATCCATGCCACACGCCTGCGCGAGATGTATACAGCGTTGGCCCTGATGATCGTGGTTGGCATTTCCTTCCTGATGACGCTGGTTGGTCTTTCACCTGCTCTGGGCGCCTTTCTCGCAGGTGTTGTGCTGGCTAGCTCAGAGTTTCGGCATGAGATGGAAAGCGACCTTGAGCCCTTCAAAGGCCTGTTTCTGGGCCTTTTCTTCATCACGGTCGGGGCTGGGATCGACGTTGGCTATTTCTTCAACGATCCGTTTGACCTGATCGGTCTTGCATTGCTGGTGATCTTCGCCAAGGGTGTCATCCTCTATATTGTAGGCAAAGCCTTCAAGCTGAAGGGCCGTGATCACTGGTTGTTCACCCTTGGTTTGGCACAAGCGGGTGAGTTCGGTTTTGTCCTTCTGGCCTTTTCACGGCAACAGAATGTGATCCCTCAAGACCTGGCGCAAAAGCTGCTTATGATCATCGCGTTGACCATGCTGATTACGCCGCTTTTGTTCATCATCTACGACCTGCTGTCGAGGAAGCTGGGCGAGACGGCAACCACAATGGAGCCGGACGAGATCGACGAAAAAGGGCCGGTGATCATTGCGGGCATTGGACGGTTCGGTCAGATCGTCAATCGCCTTGTGGTGGCCAGCGGGTTCAAGACCATCGTTCTGGACCATGATATCGAGACGATCCAGCTGATGCGTCGGTTTGGCGTGAAAGGGTTTCTAGGTGACCCAACCCGGCCCGAGCTTTTGCGCGCAGCGGGGTTGGATAAGGCGTCGGTTCTGGTAGCCGCGATGGATGATCGAAAGACGGTGACGCGACTGGTTGGATTTGCCCGCCGCCAGCGCCCAGACCTGCACATCATCGCCCGCGCCCATGACCGGACCCATGTGTACGAACTGTATCAAGCCGGTGCCAACGACATCGTGCGTGAGATGTTCGACAGCTCACTACGCGCTGGTCGATATGTATTGGAAAATATCGGGCTCAGCGAATATGAGGCCGCGCAGGCGGAACAGACCTTCTATCATCACGACCGGACGTCAGTGCGTGAACTGGCGGAACTCTGGGTGCCCGGCATACCTACGGCAGAAAACAAGAAATACATCGAACGGGCGCAGTCTTTGGAGAAAGATCTGGAGACCGCGCTGCTGGAACTGGCCGAAGAACACGCCAAGAAATCTGCCTGACCGGGGGTTGCCCGGACAGGCCCTTTGTTTCAGCCGTCTGCTACGCCCGCCTCAGCAAAGGTGGCCATGCCGGAATGGCAGGCCACGGCGCTTTTGAGGATGTTAATAGCCAGCGCCCCGCCAGAGCCCTCGCCCAATCTCAGGCCAAGGCTCAGCAACGGGTCCTTTCCGAGTTTCGCAAGCATTGCGCCATGCGCGCCCTCGGCGCTTTGATGGCCTGCAACCGCATGGTCCAGTGCCGATGCTGACACGCGCGCCAGACAGGCCGCTGCCGAAGTACAGATAAACCCGTCCAGAATGACAGGAATGCGCAACACACGCGCGGCAGCTATGGCGCCTGCCATCGCGGCAATCTCGCGCCCGCCCAAACACCGCAGAACTTCTAGCCCATCGTCGGTGGCATGGCGCGCAACGCCTTCGGATACAACGCGGGTTTTGTTCCCAAGGCCCGCATCGTCGACACCGGTGCCGCGCCCGGTCCAATCGGCAGCCTCACCCCCGAACAGCGCGCAGGCGATGGCCGCAGCGGGGGTGGTGTTGCCGATCCCCATCTCACCGACCACCAGCAGGTCGGCTTGTGGGTCGACCGCGTTCCAACCGGTTTTCAGCGCGCTCAGAAATTCGGCTTCGCTCATGGCTGGCCCTTGCGTGAAATCCGCCGTCGGGCGCTCTAAGTCCAGCGCATGGACATCCATCTTTGCCCCGGCCGCCTTGGCCAGTTGATTGATCGCGGCCCCTCCATGTTCGAAATTCATAACCATCTGCACGGTCACTTCAGGCGGAAAGGCCGATACGCCTTGCGCCGTGACCCCGTGGTTGCCTGCAAACACAATGACCTGAGGCTGTTCGATCTGAGGACGCGTATCGCCGCGCCAGGACGCGTACCAGATCGCCAGATCCTCAAGCCGCCCCAACGCACCCGGAGGTTTCGTCAGCTGGCCATTACGCGTGGCGGCGCCGTCTGCGGCTGCTATGTCCGGACCCGGCGCGTTGATCAACGCATCGCGGAACGTGTTCAAATCATTCAGTTCGGGCAGCATCAAAGCCTCATTGCATCAGAGTGGTCCTGCGTGTTTAACCGAAGCTGAAAGACCAACAAGACCCTGAAAGGCGCGGGAGTGAATAAAAACGACAACTACGCGATTTCTCGGTGGGATATCCCGCTGGCACTGGTCCTGTTGACCCGCCTGCCCTTACCCCGTCTGCCCGAGCATGTCTTTGCCCGGCAGGCTCATGCGGTCTGGGCTTTTCCAGTGGTCGGACTTGTCGTCGGCGGGCTAGCTTGCGCGGTGGGCTGGGTCTTGTTGGCGTTGTCCGTGTCCCCATTTATTTCCGCTGTTCTGCTTGTGGGGGCCCTGATCATGCTGACGGGTGCAATGCATGAAGACGGTTTGGCTGACACTTTTGACGGACTTTGGGGCGGCTTCACAGCCGAACGTCGTCTGGAAATCATGAAAGACAGCCATATCGGGACATATGGCGTTCTGGCCCTGATCAGCGCGCAACTGATCCGCATCTCGGCGATTGCCGCGCTTTTGTCCGCAGGGGCGTTCTGGGCGATCCTTGCCGCCTGCGTGCTGTCCCGCGCCATGATGCCGGTTCTGATGGCCGCCTTGCCCAATGCACGGCAATCGGGCCTGAGCCATTCAGTCGGCACGCCAAGAGCGATGGTGGTCAGCCTGTCCTTGGGTCTGGCATTCGTGATCAGCTTACTGCTGGTTGGAACGCAGTCTTTGTTGCCTGCAATTTGCGCTGCGGTCGTTGTTTTTTGCCTTTGGCAGTTGGCCAAGAAGAAAATCGGCGGCCAGACCGGCGACATTCTTGGGGCGTCTCAACAATTGGCCGAGGTTACATTCTTGATCGCAATCAGTGCTCAGCTGTAAATATCAGGCCCGCCCGCGCCTTTGGCGAACATGCCCAATCAGCAGGTAGAGCGCGGGTAGAAGTGTCAGCATTGCGGCTGCTCCCCAGACCAAACCCGCCTGTTGCAACAGAACCTGACCGGTCTCCGGGTCGTAGCACCGGCCCAATTCGTTAAAACATTCGCGCCATTTGATATATCTGGAATAGTAGGCCGCCCAGAACAGGCCGGACAGTGCAAGCAAGGCGCATCCGATGGTTATCCTGATCACGGCCGTTCCTCAGCCAATGGGCGTTTAGGCATAGCACAATCTAGATAGAAAAAGCCGCCCTGATGTCAGAGCGGCTTTTAAAACTCAAAGTCAGTGCATTCAGGCAGCAGCAGCACGCGAGGTCAGAACCTCATCCACCTGCTTGGCCGCCGACAGCTCACCCGCGCCGGACACAGCGGCAACTTCGCGGGTCAGGCGTTCCAGCGCGGCTTCGTACAGCTGACGCTCGGAATAGCTCTGCTCGCGCTGATCGTCGGTGCGGTGCAGGTCGCGAACCACTTCTGCGATTGAGATCAGATCGCCCGAGTTGATCTTTTGTTCATATTCCTGCGCCCGGCGCGACCACATGGCGCGTTTCACCTTGGCCTTACCCTTCAGCGTTTTCATCGCCTGGCTGATCACGTCCGGCGAACTAAGCGAACGCAGCCCGGATTCGGTGACCTTATTGGTCGGCACCCGTAAGGTCATCTTGTCTTTCTCGAATGAGATGACAAACAGCTCAAGCGAATAGCCCGCGACTTCCTGTTCCTCGATCGAGATGATCTGTCCCACGCCATGGGCGGGGTAGACAACATAGTCGTTGGGGCGGAACTCAAGCTTTTTCGACTTTGTCATTCAATGTATTCCTTGGTTTTGGACCGGTACGCAGACGACAAAACACCACAAGCGGGGACTGTTTCAGCCCCGACAGGCGGCATATTTATCATAAATTCAGAACTCCAAAGCGAGCATACTTACGGAGTGCATCCCGATCTCAGTCATCATGTAAGGACAGATTATATCACAAAAATGCGACACCCGAAAGTTTACCTAAGGTAAATTCGCAATATTTGACCTGATTTCAGCCAATTAGCACGCTGTTCTGAGGAATATCGGTCCCCAATGCGAGACGAATCGCTTACCCGCCTTCGCCGGGGGCTTCGGAGAAATATTTCTCCATCTTGCCCTCTTCGCCGTCGCGTTCTTCTGCTTCGGGCAGCGGATCCTTTTTGGTCACGATCACCGGCCAAATTTCCGAAAACTTGCGGTTAAATTCAACCCAGGTCTCCATTCCCGGTTCAGTGTCCGGGCGGATCGCATCGGCGGGGCATTCGGGTTCGCACACGCCACAATCAATGCATTCGTCGGGATGAATGACCAGCGCATTCTCACCTTCATAAAAACAGTCCACCGGGCACACTTCGACACAGTCGGTGTATTTGCAGGCGATGCAGTTTTCGGTGACGACATAAGTCATTGCTGAGTTCCCGTATGATCTTTGGCGCTTAGCTAATTCAGACTGGCCCTTTCTTCAAGGTCAGATCAGTCATCCAGCGTGCGAGAAAGATCAATTGCCCGCCGATCTTTCTTGGTTGGACGACCTTTTCCCTCGAAACCAGGATTCGTGGATCGCACCTCCTGTTTCGGGGTCAAATCCGAGTACAGCGTTTGTGCCTCGGCTGCCGGACCACGCCTATCACCCAGCGCCTCAACCTTGACGACCCGAACAGTGCGGGCCTGTGGGAAGGTCAGAACATCGCCGGGACCCACCACTTGCGCAGGTTTCAGAATCCGGTTTCCGTTCAATCGCACATGGCCGCCGCTGACCTGTTTGGCGGCCAGGCTGCGGGTCTTGAAGAACCGCGCCTGCCACAGCCATTTGTCGATCCGCAGCTTGGCCTGATCCATGACGGATCAGTTACCGCCCTTCAGACCCATCAGCGCTGCTGCAAACGGGTTGTCGGGATCGATGGCCTTTTCCTTTTTCGGAGGCCGCGCCGAGAAGGATTTAGCGCCTTGCGGCTTGCCACCCTTTTTGCCTTGCGGCTTGCGACTATCCTGAGGTTTCCCACGCGGCTTGCCTTTGCCCTGCCCCTGCTCGCGGCGCGGGCCGCGATTTTGCTGGCGCTGACGGCCCCATGTGAAGGTGTAGAACACCTCGACCTCGGGTTCATCACTTGCGGGTTCTGCTGCCGGAGCCTCGGCTGCTGCCTCGGTGCTTTCGGTGGCCTCGGCTGGCGCCTCGGCGGGTGCGACGACCTCATCACTCGAAGCCTCGACGGCCGGGGTTTCTTCGGCGGCGGATTGCTCAGCCGCTTCAGTCGCAGGTGCCTCAGCCGGTGCAGCTTTGACCTTTTCACGCTCGCCGCGTTCGGCCTTGTAGCCCAGCCCCTGCATCAGGTCCGCGAACTGTTCCAGCGTCATGCCCGTGATCGACAGCATGTCGGGCTTGGCTTCAAAGCCACCCCGGCTGTCCTCGGCCCGCAGCATATCGGCGAGACGTTCCAGCATGTCGATCCGGATCGAGCGCTCGCCCGCGTCGCGGTAGCCACACATGGTGTCGTATCCCTGCGGCGCATCCTTGGCGACGGGCACGGTGACCAGCCCCGGAGGTGGGGCTTCGGGGAATTCCTGCAGGCCGCTGGACAGCGCCCAAAGAACCAGACGCAAGCGCGTAGGTGCCGGCTTCAGCAGCAGCGGCATGAAGATGGTGAACTGACCAAAACGGATTCCGTGCTTGCGCAGCGCGCCGCGAGCGTCCTGATCCAGATCCTTGACCTCGTGCGCGACCTGCGCGCGGGGCAGCACGCCCAACGCCTCGACCATGCGGAAGGCAAAGCCTTTCGCCAGACCGGACAGTTCTTCGTCTCGCGACAGGTTCAGCAGCGGCTCGAACAGCGCGGCCACTTTGCGGTCGATGAAGTGCTGCAGTCGGCGCTGCACCTTCTGTTCGACGTCCGGACCTGCGGCCTCATCCACAAAAACCTCGACCATCGGCTTGAGAGGCTCGGCCCCGGCAACCAGTTTGCCGACCGCATATTCGCCCCACATCAGGCCGCCCTGATCAGTGAAATCAATTTCGGTATCGGGCGCATTGTAGAAGCGATCAGCACGCAGATGGAATTGCGGCGCGAGGGCTTGCAGAGACGCCGATTTCAAGGCTTTCGCCTCAGCCCCTTGCGCAGCCTTGTCCGGAGAAAACCGGAACCCTTCCAGACGACCGACGAATTCGCCTTCGACGGTCACTTCACCCTTGTCATTTACTTCGGCCAAAAGGGCCTCCTTCTGTTTGAGCCGGCGCAGCAACACGGATGTGCGCCGGTCCACAAATCTTTGAGTCAAACGTTCGTGAAGAGCATCTGACAGCCTGTCTTCTACAATGCGCGTCTCGTCCCGCCAATGCGATTCGTCACGGACCCAGCCGTTTCGTTGCGCAACATAGGTCCAGGTGCGAATATACGCCAACCTTACGGAAAGAGCATCGATATCGCCATCTGCCCGGTCGATACGTCGCACCTGCCGGGCCATGAAATCATCGGGGATAGACCCGCGCTCGTGTAGGTGGCCAAAGATCACTTCGAGCAAACCTGCATGTTCGGCGTGGCTGATCCCCCGGAAGTCGGGAATACGGCACACATCCCATAGCAAACGGACCGATGGCCCGTCGCTGGCGCGGGCCACAACCTCGGTCACTTGTGACAGGGATTTCAGGGCGTTCAGGTCATCAGCCGGGCGCGCCTTAACCAGGTTTTCGCCCTGGGGACTAGCCTCAAGCGCGTCAATCAGTGCCTCAATCGAGCCAAAACGAAGGGCAGCATTTCGCCAATTTAGCTTTTTCATCGGCGTAAACCGGCTGTCCATGATCGCCTGCGCCACGCCTTCATCCAGCGGCGCGGCCTCACCGGTCACACCGAAGGTGCCATCTGACATGCCCCGCCCAGCCCGGCCTGCGATCTGGGCCAGCTCATTCGGGGCAAGCGGGCGCATCCGGCGACCATCGAATTTGGACAGGGACGAGAACGCCACATGGTTCACATCCAGGTTCAACCCCATCCCGATGGCATCGGTCGCGACCAAATAATCGACCTCACCATTCTGATAGAGATCGACCTGTGCATTGCGCGTGCGCGGGCTAAGCGCGCCCATCACCACCGCCGCGCCACCCTTCTGGCGACGAAGCAGTTCGGCGATGGCATAGACATTGTCGACCGAGAAGCCGACGATGGCGCTACGTGCGGGCATCCGGCTGATTTTCTTCGAGCCGGAATAGACCAACTGCGACATCCTCTCGCGCCGTACGAACTGCACCTCGGGGATCAGCGTTGCAATGGGGCCGCGCATGGTATCCGAACCCAGAAACAGGGTCTCATGGGTTCCACGGGACCGCAGTAAGCGGTCGGTGAAGACGTGACCGCGTTCCGGATCAGCGCAAAGCTGGATTTCGTCGATGGCGACAAAATCAGCCCCCATCCCTTCGGGCATCGCTTCGACCGTACAGACCCAATACTGGGCACGGGGCGGCACAATCCGTTCTTCGCCCGTGACCAGAGCCACAACAGACAGGCCGCGAATGGCGACGATCTTGTCATAGACCTCGCGCGCGAGCAGCCGCAGCGGCAGGCCAATGACGCCCGTTCGATGCCCCAGCATGCGTTCGATTGCGTAATGGGTTTTGCCTGTATTCGTCGGGCCAAGTACGGCCACTACCCGGGATGACCCGCTCACCTGTGCCCCCTGCCCCAGTGTCTCAGAGAGATGAGCCCTCGACCTGAGGCTTTAGTCGATTCACCGCATTGGTTACTTCTTCGTGATGGGGATGTATAGCCAGCGCGCGCTGATAGGCATCGAATGCGCGCTTGGGCTTGCCCACAACCTCAAAGATCAGGCCCAGCCCATAGATGGCCTCGTAGTTATTGGGGTTCAGAGTCAATGCGTATTCCAGATCGGCAGCGGCCATGCCGAAGCGCTCTTGCCCAAAGAAGGCCGAAGCTCGCACATGCCAGCCTTCGGCGAAATCAGGGGCGTGATCGGTCAGGGCTGTCAGATGCTCAATGGCAGTTTCGACATCCCCATCATCCAGCGCCTCTCGCCCGCGCTCTAACAGCAGGTCCGCCGAGGCCGAGCCGGATTGAGACCAAAGTGCCTGAAGCTGACGGTCCAGACCAATGGCCTGCTGCGGCGTTGATTGCGCCAGTTGCTGTAACAACTGAGTCTCATCCCGGGAATCAGCCTCTTGCGCGGCGCAAGTTCCGGAAAACATGACTAGCAGCGCGATTGCCGCAACGATACCTTTGAGATTGTTTGTTGCAATGCCCATAACAATGCTCAGTGTAGCGTTGCGACCGGGGATGTCCATTCACGGCGCACAAACAAAATGAGGAGCACCATGAGCGACACTTTGGAAGCAGCCGTATCCGCGCTGAATGAAAAACTGGCGGGTGGCGACTTTGACGCCTCGGCCAAATTTGCAATTGCCGATCTGGGCGCAATCATTCTCGATTCGGACGGTGCGCGCATCAGCGATGACGAAGCAGACGTCACCCTAAGCGCCGATGCCGATACGTTTCAGGAGATTCTCAGCGGCGCGCTGAACCCCACGGGCGCATTCATGTCCGGCAAGCTGAGCGTAGATGGTGACATGGGCGTCGCCATGAAGCTTGCCTCGGTGCTGGCCTGATGGAACTGTCGCCGGCCCCCTTTTACGAAGATGTGGCCGGCGGTCCCGCCGGTGGTGCGGCTCATTGGTTGCAGACCACGGACGGGCCCCGCATTCGCATGGGCCATTGGCGGCCTCAGGGCGATGCAAACGGCACGGTATTTATGTTTCCGGGCCGAACCGAATATATTGAAAAATACGGCAGCACCGCTGCGGAGTTTTCCGAACGCGGGTTCGCCATGTTGGCTGTCGACTGGCGCGGTCAGGGCTTGGCAGATCGGTTGCTGGACAACCCCCGCATTGGCCATGTGGACCGTTTCCCGGACTATCAGCATGACGTGCGGGCCGTCATTGATCTGGCCACGCAGCTTGACCTGCCGAAACCCTGGTATGTGATCGGGCATTCGATGGGTGGGGCCATCGGGTTTCGCGCGGTTGTCGAGCAGGGATGCTTTGCCGCCTGTGCCTTCACCGGCCCTATGTGGGGCATATTCTTCACGCCTGTCATGAAACCGCTCAGCCGTCTGACGGCCTATTGGGGCACTGCGCTTGGCCTCGGCGAACGGACACCGCCGACAACCTCGCTGGACAGTTATGTGCTGTCGCAGCCGTTCAAGGACAATGTGCTGACCCGCGACGCGGCGATGTTCAAGATGATGCAGGAACAGTTGACCGCACATCCTGAGTTGTCGCTTGGCGCACCGTCCAACCGGTGGCTGCGCGAGGCGTTGACAGAATGCGCCTGGCTGATGGATCAACCCGCCCCTAATACACCCTGCCTGACCTTCCTGGGCAGCCACGAACAAATCGTGGACCGTAAGGCGATCCGTACCCGCATGGCCAACTGGCCAAACGGCACGCTGGTCGAAATCCCCGATGGCGAACACGAAGTGCTGATGGAAGCACCCGATGTGCGTGGCCCGGTTCTGGATCAACTGGCGGCTCATTTTCTGGCGCATTCGTCATAGGGCCTCCTTAACGCATGCGTTGATAACGGTTGTGCCAACTGCCCGCTTGTGATCCCGGCGCGGCAGCCCTAGATGTTTGCCAAAGCAGTTTCAAAAGGTGATCTATGCGCGACCTTCCCTTTCCCGTCCGTGATGCAAACGCTGTAGGTGGTACTGACAATCTGGGCAACCTGCCGGAATGGGATCTGAGCGATCTTTACGCATCCGAGGACGCGCCTGAACTGGCACGTGATCTGGATTGGCTGGAAGATGAATGCGCCTCTTTCGCGTCAGACTACGAAGGCAAGTTGGCCGATCTGGATGCCGATGGCCTACTGACCTGCGTGCTGCGAAACGAAAAGATCAATGCAATTGCCGGGCGGATTATGTCCTTCGCTGGTCTGCGCTACTACCAACTAACCACTGATGCGGATCGCGCGAAATTCCTGTCGGACATGCAGGAAAAGATTACTATCTTTACCACGCCACTGGTCTTCTTCACCCTCGAACTCAACCGCATCGACGATGACGTGCTGAAGGCGCATTTCGACGCGAATACCGATCTGGCGCGATATGAGCCGGTCTTCCGCCGCATCCGCGCGATGAAGCCTTATCAACTCTCTGATGAGTTGGAAAAATTCCTGCACGATCTGGGCGTTGTTGGCGATGCCTGGGAACGCCTGTTCGACGAGACCATCGCGGGTCTGACCTTTGACGTTGACGGCGAAGAGCTTAACATAGAAGGCACCCTGAACCTTTTAACCGAGCAGGACCGCAGCAAACGCGAAGCTGCGGCGCGCGAACTGGCATCAGTGTTTCAGGACAACATCAAAACCTTCGCCCGTGTGCACAACACGCAAGCCAAGGAAAAGGAAATCGTCGACCGCTGGCGCAATATGCCGACTGCGCAGACCGGGCGTCACCTGTCGAACGATGTTGAACCCGAAGTGGTCGAGGCCCTGCGCGAGGCAGTCGTGGCCGCCTATCCCAAGCTGAGCCATCGGTATTATGAACTGAAACGCAAATGGCTGGGGCTGGACGTTATGCAGGTCTGGGACCGCAACGCGCCCCTGCCGATGGAAGACACACGCATCGTTGGCTGGGATGAGGCCGAACAGACACTGATGGACGCCTACAATGCGTTCGATCCGCGTATGGGAGAGATCGCGGCGCCCTTCTTCTCAAAAGGTTGGATTGATGCAGCGGTAAAGCCCGGCAAAGCGCCGGGTGCGTTTGCGCACCCCACCGTGACCGACGTGCATCCTTACGTGATGCTTAACTATCTGGGTAAGCCGCGCGATGTGATGACTCTGGCGCATGAACTGGGCCACGGCGTGCATCAGGTGCTGGCCGCTGATCAGGGCGAGATGCTCTCATCCACGCCGCTGACACTGGCCGAAACCGCATCGGTCTTTGGAGAAATGCTGACCTTCCGCAAGATGCTGGATCAGGCAGAGACTCCGGAACAGCGCAAGGTGCTGCTGGCCGGTAAGGTCGAAGATATGATAAACACGGTCGTCCGCCAGATCGCCTTCTACGACTTCGAATGCAAACTTCACGCCGCCCGCCGCGAGGGCGAACTGACCCCGGACGACATCAACGCCCTGTGGATGAGCGTTCAGGCCGAAAGCCTTGGTTCCGCGTTTGAATTCATGGACGGATATGAGACCTTCTGGGCCTATATCCCACATTTCGTCCACTCCCCCTTCTACGTCTATGCCTATGCCTTTGGCGACGGCCTCGTGAATGCGCTGTATTCCGTTTATGAGAGCGGCGCCGAGGGGTTCGAGGACAAGTATTTCGAAATGCTGCGCGCTGGTGGTTCGAAACACCACAAGGACCTGCTCGCCCCGTTTGGACTGGACGCCAGCGACCCGAAATTCTGGGACAAGGGCCTATCGATGATCTCGGGCTTTATTGACGAGTTGGAAGCGATGGAAAGCTGAATCAGGACAGGCCAATAATCGCTTTGTCCGCTTCGCGGACAAAGCTGTCTTTGACTTTCCAAATGATTGCAACGTTAACTCGTCGCCAATCGTCTGCCAAACTGCGGCGACCGCCCTGCTGCGGTTTCTAGGTGCCACGTCAAATTGAGAAGTTACTGAGAGCCGATCTAAATGACCAAACATGTTTATGGATGCGCTTGTTGTAGCGCGGATTTCGGAAAGCTGTTTCGCTCGAATGTTGCTGTCGGCGACCTCAGGGAAAAGGCGGCATCGGGCGACGGCTGGTCCTGTAACTGGGGCTTTGATCTGGGCAGCCTCGGGCGGCGGGACTTCCTGAAAGGCGGTGCGGCAGCGGCAGGCCTCGCGGCTATGGTACCTGTGCAGGCTCAAGCACAATCCAACACGACGATCGTCTTCACGGGGGGTACCGTCCTAACCGTGGACGACAATTTTTCCGAGGCCGAAGCGATTGCCATCCGCGGCAACCGCATTCTGTCTGTCGGAACCGAAGGCGAAGTCCGGGCCGTTGCCGGCGCAGATGCGCTTGTCGTCGATCTGGCCGGCAAGACCGTGTTGCCCGGTTTTGTCGATCCGCACACCCATGTGATCGCCGGGTCCGTCGTCGACGCGGTAATGGAATACGTTGGGATGGCGCGCTTTGCCACAGTGGCGGAGGTTTTGGATCATATAACCCAGCGGGCCGCTGGAACGCCTTCCGGGGAGTGGCTCGTCTTTCGGAATTTAGATCCTGCGGTTCAGGAAGGTCTGGATGAACTAACCTTCGCCGACCTCGACCCGATCTCGACGGATCATCCAATTTTTGTCTTCAATGCCTCCGGGCACCTCGCGTATGCAAACTCTACAGCCTTCGAAGTTGCCGGAGTGCCCGCGGACGTTGAGAACCCGTCGGGCGCTGAGTTCGTCCGCGATGCCAACGGCAACCTGACCGGCGTCATGAAGAACAACGTGTCTTTCCTGCAAGTCCTCAGGGCGTACCCGGCGCTTGCAACGACGGAGCCGGTGGACGCTGTCGTCGACTTACTGTCGAAATGGAGCCAACATGGCCTCACAACCGTCAGTGAATTGAGCCTCGGTGGCCTCTCGCAGTCGCCTGTGGATACGCAAGTACTGCTTGGCGCCGCCGCCTCCGGACGACTGCCGGCGCGCATACGGGCTTATCCCTTCTATACCATCGGTGCCGAGGCGTGGGACGAGGCTGGTGTGGTACCCGGCACCGGAAACGCCATCGCGCGCGTCACGGGCTACAAGCTGGTGGCTGATGGCTCTAATCAGGGCTTTACCGGCCTGCAGAGAGAACCCTATCTCAATTCCGACAGTCTTGGACTGGCCTATACCGCCCGTGAAGACCTTATCGACCTTGCCGTAGACAGAGCGACCAAGGGCTGGCACCTCGCGATACATGGCAATGGCGATGCCGCAATTGACAACGTGCTTGACGCCTGCGAGGCGGTCCGCGACGCGGGTGTCGACATGTCACGGGTCCGGGCGCGGATCGAGCATTGCTCGATTCTGCACGACGAACAGATCGCACGCATGAAAGACCTTGGGGTTTCGGCCAGCTTTCTGATCGGGCACGTGCACTATTGGGGCGTTGCAATGCGCGACGAGGTCTTTGGTGAGGAAAAGGCGCAATTGCTCGACCGCTGCAAGAGTGCAGAGGACGCTGGTGTTGGCTTTTCCTTGCATTCGGACTTCATGGTGACCGACCCTGTGCCCCTGCACATGATTGAGATGGCGGTCACGCGGAAAACATGGAAGGAGCCAGATTATGTTCTGGCCCCTCAAGAACGCATCTCAGTTGAGTCGGCCATCCGGGCGGTCACATCCGAGGCTGCGTGGCAATTGTTCTCTGACCATGAGATCGGAAGTTTGGAGCCGGGCAAGTTCGCCGACCTAGTGATCCTCGACAGTGACCCTCGCGCTGTCGACCCGGACAGCCTTAAAGACATCAAAGTGGTCGAAACGTGGATGGACGGGCGGCAAGTCTACAAGGCCTAGGTTACACTGTAATTTGGGTTCTGCTCTGGGCTCAAAGCAGCCAAACCAACCTTACCGCAACTGACTGTCCTTCGACCCGCGTCGATTGATCTCACCGCGTGCCTTGAATGCCCCATCCCGCTCCTGCTGGCACTCCAGACACAGCTTCACACCCGGCAAGGCGATGCGTCGTTTCTCGGGGATCGGTTCCTCGCATTCCGCGCAATGGGTCAGGCTTTCTCCTACGGGACGCTTTTGCACCCGCATCCGGGCCAGCTCGTCCGATATCGACGCCTCGATCTGTTCGCTTACAGCGCCATCGCGTGCCCAGCCGCCTGCCATGGGGTCTCTCCTGTGTCCAAGGTGGTCAGGATAGCCAAGCCAGCGCGTAAGGCAAGTTACAGGGCCACGGCCCCATCAAACACCCGATCAATCATCTGTTGTGTCCCGCGCGAAAATTCCAGCGGGCACGGGTAGTCGGCACCGTCGCGCACCGACCGGCAAAACGCCTCAATCTGCAGCTTATAGTGATCATCGCCTGGAAAGCGCATGACCTGCATCTCAAGCCCGGGGCAGTGCAGTTCCACCCGCGCCTCGCCAAAGACGCGCGCGTTGAACGGGGCTGTCAGGCGGATCACGCCGCTTTCGCCGTGAAACACCATTTCCTGATGCGGGTGCATCCGGATCGAAACATAGGCCGAATAGGTGAAATCAGGAAACTGCGCGCGGATTTCGGTAAAGATGTCGATATCGTTCTGCCAGCGTATCGCCGATTGAACGCTGTCAGGCTCTTGCCCTGTCGCAAACCGCGCCGAGCCGATCACATAGACGCCTATGTCCCGCAGGCCGCCGCCGCCTGTTTCCGCCTTATTGCGGATGTTTCCAGTATCCGCGCGGTTGTCGAAGCTAAACGCACCGGTCACATGCGCCAGCTTGCCGATTGCCCCATCGGTGATCAGTTTGCGGACCAACTGCCACTGCGGGTGGTGGACAATCATATAAGCCTCGGCCGCCAACAGACCGGTCTGATCGCGTTTGTCGATCAAGGTGTCGAACTCTGCGGCGCGCATGGTCATCGGCTTTTCGCACAGAACGTGCTTGCCTGCGTCCAGTGCCTTCAGGCTCCATTCCACATGCATGTGATTTGGCAAAGGGATATAGACCGCATCAATCTGAGGGTCCGCCAAGATCGCATCATAGCTGTCATAGACATGCAGATCCGGGCAAAATGCCTGAAACGGGGCGGCCTTCGCCGGATCCGAGGTCGCAAGCCCATAAAGCTGTGCGCCGTCCGCCGCGTGGATTGCAGGGGCGAGATATTGCTGCGCGAATTTCGAAGCCCCAAGAACGCCCCATCGAACCGGTTTCTGCATTTTCCCCTCCCGTTAGCGCAACCATAGCTGTTTTCTATGTAGCGGGAGATGACGGTGCTGTCATGCGGCTTTCCACCCGATCGGCCAAAAGAAAACCGGCTCAACTGGGTTGAGCCGGCTCCACCTGCATTCGACGTGCTTTTAGGCCGTGCTGAGCATGCCCTTTTCACGGGCCAGTTCGCGCATCTTCTTTTGCAACTTCTCAAAGGCGCGCACTTCGATCTGACGGATGCGTTCGCGGCTGACATTGTACTGCGTGCTCAGTTCTTCCAGCGTAACGGCCTGATCCATCAGACGTCGCTGGGTCAGGATATCTTTCTCGCGATCGTTCAAGACATCCAACGCAGCGGCAAGCAGCTCGCGCCGGGCTTCCAACTCATCGCGCGCCTCATAGTCACCGGCCTGGTCGGCATCTTCATCTTCCAACCAGTCCTGCCACTGCATGGTACCTTCGCCTTCGGACCCCACGGTCGCGTTCAACGAGGCGTCACCACCGGACATCCGGCGGTTCATGCTGATCACTTCGTCTTCGGTCACGCCCAGATCTTCGGCAATCTTCTTGACGTTTTCAGGACGCAAATCACCTTCTTCCAGCGCTCCGATACGGGCTTTGGCCTTTCGGAGGTTAAAAAACAGTTTCTTTTGCGCTGAAGTTGTACCCAGCTTGACCATCGACCAAGACCTCAGGACGTATTCCTGAATCGAGGCGCGAATCCACCACATGGCATATGTAGCCAGGCGGAAGCCCTTTTCGGGGTCAAACTTTTTGACCGCCTGCATTAGGCCCACATTAGCTTCGGAAATCACTTCGGCCTGCGGCAGCCCATATCCGCGATAGCCCATGGCGATCTTAGCCGCCAGACGCAGGTGCGACGTGACCATTCTATGCGCGGCTTCAGTGTCTTGCTCTTCAACCCAACGCTTGGCCAGCATGTATTCCTCTTCCGGATCCAGCAGAGGAAACTTGCGGATTTCCTGCATATAGCGGTTCAGGCCGCCCTCAGGCGTCGGTGCGGGGAGATTTGCGTAATTGGCCATATATGATGTCCCTCCGACAAATGTTTAGCTCTTTAACATAGGAGATAGGTAAGGAACCCACCCCTTTCAAGAGGTACCGTTAACAGTTTGGAATTAAGCTTTGGTAAAGGAAAGATAAGAAAACCTTACTCACAGCAGTTTGCGGATTATGTCAGCGGCGCATGCAGAGTGTCGATCAAAACCTGCATATCGGCTGGCAATTCGGCCTCAAACCGCAGGTTTTCACCTGTGACCGGGTGTTCAAAGCCCAAAACTGCGGCATGCAACGCCTGACGTGGAAAGGCGCGCACCGCCTCGGCAGTTGCGGCGCTGAACGCTTTGGCCGCCAGCTTGCGTTTGCCGCCATAGACAGGATCCCCCACCAGCCCGTGGCCAGCATGGGCCATATGGACTCTGATCTGATGCGTGCGACCGGTTTCCAGCCAGCATTCGATTAGCGCCAGCCCCACAGGATTGCCAAAGCTCTCGACGACCCGTGCGCGCGTGACGGCATGACGCCCGCCATGAAACAGTACAGCCTGTCTTTGCCGGTCCGTCTTATGCCGCGCCAACTGCGTGGTTAGCCGCATGATGTTGCCTGGCTCGAAGCTTACGCCCTTCACCCCACGCAAGCGCGGATCATTGGCATCCGGCACCCCGTAGCAGATGGCACGATAATAACGCTCAACACTATGCGCCTCGAACTGGGCGGCCAACCCGTGATGCGCCGCGTCTGATTTAGCGACGACCAGCAAGCCACTGGTTTCCTTATCTATTCTATGAACGATACCGGGGCGCTTGACGCCACCGACTCCGGAAAGATCATCGCCGCAATGATGCAACAGCGCATTCACCAGCGTTCCCTTAGGCGAGCCTGGCGCCGGATGTACGACCATGCCCGCCGGTTTGTTGATCACGATCAGGTCGGAGTCTTCAAAGACAATCTCCAGCGGAATATCCTCGGGGCCGATATGGCTGTCTTCAGCCTCGGCAACCCAAATAACCACCGCAGCTCCCTCGGCCACTTTGTATTTCGGATCAAAAATTGCGACACCATCAATAGACACTGCGCCCTCTTCGATCAGGCGGGCCAAGCGGGTGCGTGACAGGCTCTCATCGGCTGGCACATCCCGCGAAAGGGCCTTATCAAGACGAGGCGGCGGATCGGCCGCGATCTGAAACTCTATCTGGCGGGTGCCCATGACTGTTCCTTCCGACCCCCAAGACGAACCGCAAGAGACGTCGCAATTGCGATTGCTGCGGCGCATGGTCATGCTGCTGACCGCGGTGATGATTGGCGGGGTTCTAGTGACATTCGCACTGATTGTCATCCGCCTATCGGACCGCACCCCCACCCTGCCCGATCAGGTCGAATTGCCCGATGGCGCACGCGCGCAGGCGGTGACGATTGGCAACAACTGGTACGCCGTAGTGACCGATGACAACCGCATCCTGATCTTCGACAAGACGACAGGTAACTTGCGGCAAGAGATACCCGTAGACTAAACCGGCGCTGCTTTAGTTCGGGAACAACCGCGTGCCCGTCCACGCATCGCCCAACTGAGTGTCCAGCTCGGGCGTGCGCATCTGACGTTTCCCTCCAAACGGGCAGAGTGTAATTTCACCAAGGTAAATCTTGTCGCCAATCGCATAGAGGTCGACCCGCGCGAACTCGACCCGTTGGCCAATGGCTTCAGCGATCTGTACCA
Organism: Ruegeria sp. YTSA075; assembly: GCF_059610245.1. NCBI lineage: Bacteria > Pseudomonadati > Pseudomonadota > Alphaproteobacteria > Rhodobacterales > Roseobacteraceae > Ruegeria > Ruegeria sp. YTSA075. The sequence continues at coordinate 308,296 of NZ_JBXWNG010000003.1, forward strand.
TATCGTCATAGCGTTCTGGCTTCGGCTCCGTATCTTCGCTGGTCTTGAAGTACAACTCTTTGGGAATAAAGTTGAAACCCCGATCATGGATCATCTGCACATGCCCGCGCGAGCGATCCCGGTCGACCTGAACCAGCTGAACCCGCCCGGCGACAACCCAGAATTTCCAGTCGATGATATCCTCACCTTCGGCAGCGAGATCTTCTTCGATAAAGTACTGCGTATCGATGGTTGCGTACCACCATTCGGCCGCCCAATATCCCTGAGGGAGCCGCCTTCTGTTCCAATAGTTCATGCGTTCGTTGGCCAATTTGCGGTCTTCATCGCTTAACGGCCAGTTGATACGGCAATTTTGACTCTGTCCGTTGTTTCGCTTTAGCCAATAACTACCGAGTTCTAACTCCAGGTCATCGGGCAACCTGGGAATTGCAGATTGCCAATAGCGCTTTATCGGTGACAGAAGCTTCTGGGCGGGTTCCGGCACACAGCTTTCCACTATCAACTTGTTCGCCGGAGATGCCTCTGGCAAATCGGCAAACAGCTTCATGACCAGCAGCTTTTCTGTCAGAGTCTTAGGGTTCGAAAGGTCCGGTAAATAGTGGTGATGGCTTGCAAATCGCGACAGAGACATCGAAAGCGCGTTTAGACGGGTCGCGTCACTGATGTAGAAATCCCAGCCGCGTTTGTGGCCCGGCAAAGCCTCGCGGTTCACGCCGTAAAGGTTAGCTTCACGAATTTTATCCAGCTCATTTTGCGCGGTTTGCAGATACGGCTCATCTTTAGACACTTGCGCGACGGACATGACGCCATTGGTTGCCCGACTGATGGCCTCTTTGCTGATCCTCAATTCCGGTAGAACCTCGGGAAACTCAATTTCTTGCCGCTCGCCCCTGCGCCTGCGTGGCAAAGGGGCACTTGCTGGGTTGATGCCCAAGCTCCTTAGCCTGCGGTCCAAAAAGGAGTATCGCTTGACGCCTTTGGCGATCCACCACCGCATGCGGCGCCCCCAAAGATGCACGGTCAGTGTATCGTCTTTCAGATAGGTATCTCGAAACTCCCGCGAGTGAATATCGTTCGCCTGCCCCGTTTGCCTGAACGGGAGGGGGTAGAAAACCGAGACAGAACTTGCGTGTTTTATCTCACCATAATGCGTAAGGTACCATGTCAGTACACCCGGCCCGTAGACGCTATGCTCCTGATCAGAGGCATGGGGCAGTTCTCCGGCCACTTTTTTGCGTTCCAGTTCTGCCCGCTCTTCACCTTCAATCCAAGGTCGGATCGGGAACGGATCAAGGCTGTATTCGGTATAATCGCGCAATGCTGGGCTGTCGGACGGTAACCGCATGATTGCGTTGCAGATCGTCGTTTTGTTGAAATAGCCGAATATGTGATCCGCTTTTGGAATTGGCGCGAGCGACAACACATCTGTATCACACCATAGGAAATCAGTTTTTTTCATCAGTTGCAGGCGAAAAATGTCTGACTGCGGAACGGGCGTTTTGAACTGGTTGTTCATGATGAATTGCTGCGGCTCATGGATTTCATTGGCCGAGACCAATTCGATGCCTTCGGGGACGTTCTCGACTTCACCGTAATGAAAAAGCACTACTTTGTGGCCGGTTGCCACAAAAGACAGCAGACACATCTGCTCAAGAAAGCTCAGCGGGCCTTCCAACCAGAGCATTCCAATCGTCGGAAGGTTATTGTCGACAACCATTAATTCGCTACTCCGGGGGCTCTATTTACGTATCCGGTTGATTTTGATCGGATGGGCGAGACAAGGGCTCGCTACTGACGCGCTCATGTACTCCCCGATCCTTTTTGACAAACTTGGCCGCAGGTTTTTCCAGAAGCTTCTGATAAATATCTTGGTATTCAGGCATCTGCATGAGGTTGGTAATCAGCTCTTTGTGCCAGCGAAACGCTTTGCGGTGGAACCGCCTGAGCGCGTCATCGGATTTGAACTGCTCCAACATCTCTGCCGTTTCGTCCTGATATCGCAGAATGGTTTCATCCTTGGAACCACCCCGGTTCCAGCGGTCCCAATAATCCGTTCCAAGCGTATGTGACGAATGGTTTGCCCGTCCACGGCTGCGTTTAACCAGATACGCCTGGGTTGAACGCACCGCATAGTGGTTGATCTGTGCAACCTCAAACCCAAATGGCGGCGACACGTGATTTCCAAAGGGGGCGGGTTCCCTTGCGTGGCCGCCGGGTACAGACCGGAACACGCTGGACTGGCACTCGGGCCGGGGGTGTGGGTTGTGCAGACCGAAGCGGTTGTAAAACTCTCCCTGCCGGAATATCGATTTCACAAAGCGCCGCCCGGCCCCGCCTTCCTCAAAATCCAGTTCGCTGTCATGGAATTGAGCCGTAACAGGGGAATCGCGCAGCACATGCCGACCACTGTTCGAGAATATCTTCCAAGGGATCGAGATCACGTCCACATCGGGCGTCGCCTCGATCAGATCGTCAACCTTGTGGTTGCCAACATGAATATTCAGAAACTCGTCAGCGTCGCAGACATAAATCCACTTTGCTTCTTTAACCACGGGCAATCGACGCGCCTGCCTCAGGGCCGATCGGTGAATTCCCCCAACGCCGACCCGGTTGCGGCGAAACTCTACATGCCCAAGTTCCTGCAACCGTCGCAGGATGCGGTTGGTTCCGTCCGAACAATCGTTGGTGTAGACAATGATCTTATCAAAGCCGAGAACCTTGTGATGGGCCACCCATTCCAGGATATAGGGCCCCTCATTCTTCATGGCAGAGATGAGGATTTTCTCAGGGTTGTTCATCTGATGCGCTCGGTCTCAATACTGGGGCAGATTAGTCCTTTTTATCGACCTGAGGTTCGATTTTCTCGATCGCGATTTGTGCCCCTGCTATGGCTCTGATGCGCAGATGCCTTGGATACTGACCCAGGAATTCGTTCACGGCACGGATGACCCCATCCCCCCACCAGCCGCGACGGTGATAGTCGTCGAACGCCATGATGCCACCAATCTTCATCTTGGGGAAAAGCGCCGCCAGATCCGCCGAAACACCTTCGTAGGAATGATCCCCATCGACATAGGCGAAGGATATGCTGTCATCATCGAACAAGTTCAGAGCCGGGACAGAGAAGTCGCGGATAATGCCAACCTTCCCGTCTTCGATCTCTTTTTCGAACGACTTTTTGACCTTCTGAAAGATGGCTTCCATCTTTTCATCTTCGGTCCGACCGACAAAGGCTGTGGTGTGCGACTCTTCCCCGATATGTTTCCAGGGGTCGATCAGAAACAATTGGCTGGGCTCCAGCAGCTTCAGTATGGTCGGAGAAAACTCCCCCTGCCAAACGCCAATCTCAACCGCGACCCCACCTTTAGGCAGGCGGGACAGAAATGTCCGTCGGATGGCCTCTTTCGAATTTTTGCGCTTGGTTGCCTTGTCCGCCTTGGGTTTGGGCTGGCTTCCCGGCGCTACGCCAATCACCTTGGATTCATCTGACATCTCGACCTCACTTCGCAGACGGGTTTCAGCCTTGCTCAGAACCCGTTTTGTTCGTTGAGCTATCGTTACCACGCCAGCCCTTCAAGAACCAGAAGCTAAGTCTCTTCTGCGTTAAGTGGTGGTAACTTGTCGATCCCAAGCCACGGTGGTTGCAGGCTGGTTATCCTGTAACGGCTGGCATTCTGCCCCAAAAATGTGTTGATGGCTGCGTTCATCCCGCCATATGAGCCGCCGCCACGACGGCGATATGTGGTGAAGGCGATGCTACCCCCAGGGGCCAAAACACGGTCAATCCTGCGCAGCAACCCGTTCATAACCCGTTCGGACCGGACACCCCGGATCAAAACTACACCAACGGATTCGTCTTCGAAGAATTTCAACATCAAGGGAGGCAATGCACGATAGACGCGAAGACGACCAGCGATAATCGGTTCGCGAAAGTACTCAAGCAGCGCATAAAACGCGCGATCAAGATTCTGCAACTCTGGGGTCTGAGTTGTGTCCCGACAAGTGAACCGATCCCACGACAACCCCCAGGGACCTATGATCGTCAGCTGCGAGACAGCATCAACTGCGAGGATTTCCTCGACCAGCTCTGCCTCAACATGGCCGATCACAACCCAGGATTTCTTGCCACTTATCGAGTTCAGAAAGCTCTGGCGCTGCTTCTTAGTGCGCTCAAGTTCGGGGGTCGCTTTGGGCAGATACGCCGGATCCTTTGGGTCAAATGGCAGGGAAACTTGCTTCGCGTCGGTTATGACCGCGTGCTGAGCAACAGCCTCTTCGTAGTTCATTGTGGTATCCAAAGCATCCAGCCGCACAAACCAAGGATAGCTATTGGGTTTGGCATTCTCGATCTTGGACATCTTACCCAGTCGCGTCCATTTCGCAACCTGCGCAAACGTCACATCCGGGTCTTTGTAAGTCGCAGCATTGAAAGAAAGATCTGCTTCTTCCATAACCCCTAAATCCAGAGCTTTCACATAGCGTCCACCGCGAAAGTTCCTGTATTTCTTGATAAACTCTTTGGCCGCCTCGGTCTCTCGTATTCCGGCTATCCGATCCTTGTGAAACGCGACCGCCTTTTGATGCAGATGATTCAATACATCATCAGACCGCAACCGATCATAGCTGAGCTTCAGTCGATCCAGCCTAGACAGAATGGATTTTTCTTCTGTGTTGTTGAAACAGTGCAGGCGCCAGTATTCCTCGCCTGTTCCCTCCATCTTTCGATGGAATGATGAGGTTTTCACATCGCCTCGAAGACGCTTCATCAAATAGCTTTCAACGGACCGAACCGCGTAATGGTTCATTCGAAACAGCGATTGTCCGAATGCTCCGCCTGTTGTCAAATGCGCCCAGCCACGACGGCGGACCACCGGGGGCAAAGGATCGCCATCCCCATCCACCCAGTCGAATGTCTCGGCCTTACCCGGTATGGGACCACGTGGCCGGTGCGTGTTTATTGATCGGTATGATCCGTTGTTCCGAATCAAGGATTTAAACGCCCGCATATTGTGAGGGCTTACGACTCCCATTTCAGCCGCCCGGGTGAACTGTTCGATCACAAAGCGATCTTCGAATTCCACGACACCGTTGTGCCCAAATAGCTGCCATAGCGCTGCAAATCCATCCGCACGCGGCAAAGCCCGGAACAAGTCATCCAGTGTTCCGTCGCCAATGCGGATGTCGAAAAACTCATCCACATCGCAAACCATGATCCACTCGGCCTCTTTGTACCAGGGGTGCTTCATAGCGTTTTCATAGGCCGAAGCTTGCGGACCGTGCTCCCAAGGTCCGGGATTGTCGATATGGGCTAGAAACCCAAGCTCTTCGCAGCGCTTGAGAATAGCATCGGTTCCATCCGAACAATCATTTGAATTGACGATGAAATGTGTGAATCCTATAGACAGGTAGTAGGCGATCCACTCCAGAATAAACGGTCCTTCGTCTTTCATCGTGGATACGATTAGTCTCATCTATTCTCACCCGTGACCGTGTTCGGAACCGCAAGACTGCAAGCAAAACCGGGGCTTAGGCGGCACATGCAGGCGGTCTTGGCTGCCTAGCTTTGTTACGGGTCCGTATTGTGCTTTGCAAGCGCGCGCACGTGATCGCATCGACACGATAGGCCAACAATTCCACCCGCCGCCCTAAAATGCGTCTTGCCACATGGTCCGCGCATCCTGCACCACCACCAATGCGGTCTTGCCGAGGTCTCTGCGAAGTGAAGCTTGAAGGAAGAACCGTTTCAGCAAGTTTGTCGCCGCGATGGGCGAACGCGGCTTTGAACGGATTGAAGACCTGCCCCGGTGGTTCGTGACACATTTGATTGCGGTTTGCCCTTCGTCCAGACGGATTCAAACGGGCCGAAACAGCGTGGCCGCAAGACCTTTATATCGCCGCATTGCTGAGCAAATGTCGGTTGACGAGCATGTCTTCTAATCACTAGTGACATCTGACCCCGATCTAGCCGTAAGTAAGGATTGCAGCATTGGATTTCGAAGTCGCCAGCTTTTGGTCCGGTTCCGCTTTGTCATGTGTGGAGAGGGTGTGCATCCAGTCATTTCTGGACCATGGGTACACCTTTCACCTGTATGTTCTTGACTTGAGCCTCGATGTACCCAACGGTGTTGTCCTGCATGACGCAAGGGAAATTTATTCAGACGAAAACACGGAAAACCTGACAGGTGGGCGCCGACGCATGGCAGTCTATTCAGATATTTTCCGTATCTACATGCTGAAAGAGACCGACTATGTTTGGGTCGACCTAGATATCTATTGTGTGAACCCGCTGGATATCAAATCCGACTATCTGTTCGGGGTCGTCAAAAGAAAAAACGCGATGAACAATTGCGTTTTGCGGCTCCCCAAACACTCCCTAGCGTTGAAACTGATCCTGAATTTCCTGGAGTCCGAGGTTCCGATCCCTTTCTGGTTGGGGCGTGAGCAAGTGGACAAACTGGTCGGCCGATACGAAGCGGGTGAAACCATAACGTTGTATGACCTCCCCTGGACAACGACCGGACCCAGTGTCGCCCGCTGGGCGCTAAGCATCACCGGCGAAATCAGCCGTGGTCAGCATTGGCATTTGTACTGGCCGAGACGAGGCTTCCTTGATCCGTCACAGGATATTGAAGACTATGAACCCGATTGGGCACGGTTCCATCACTTTCAAGGTGAAACTCGGAACAACATCCGCTCTCAGTTTGGAGGCATTCCTCCGAAAGGAAGCTACATTGATTTTGTTTGTCAACGGCATGGGGTAGATCCTGAAAAATACCCAGTCGTTTAGGAGACCGAAACAGATGCCTGTAGAATTGTCGGATAAACGGAAACTCTTCTGCACGGCTTCTTGTTTCTGCCGAATTCTCAGACGATCAGGTAAGCCAAGAGTGAATAACTGACTGGAGCCTGTAACTGACCGCAGATGTTTCCGTCTGAGTGAACACAAAAGGTAGAAAGATGCACTTTCCAAAGAGGCGTTTTCGGCATGTCAAAAGTGTCGTACGAAAGTTCCGCAGCGAGTTTTCGCAATATGTGTTGGAACAGAGCCGCTCTCAGGTTTTGTGCGGCCCCATGGCGGGGTTTCGTTTCACCGAGAACGCATTCTGGGGTCAGCACTCTGATACAGCCACAAAGATTTTTGGTCTGTACGAGCAGCAAAACCTGGAAATCTTGAGCCAGTCAGAGAAACAAGTTCTGGTGGACATAGGTGCCGCAGACGGATTTTGGGGCGTCGGTCTTGTATCTGCAGGTAAGTTCGAAAAAAGCGCTTGCTTTGAAATCTCCGATAAAGGTCGTGAAGTAATCCTGGAAACGGCCAAACACAATGGGGTTGAAGACCGGGTCAGCATCTTTGGCAATGCCCTGGACAATACCGTTGATAATATTGCGACCGTGTCCTCCGATCCTGACGACATATTCTTCTTGATTGACATCGAAGGTGTTGAATTCGACCTCTTAACAGAAGAATTCCTACACCACTTTCGTGAGTCAGAATTCCTGATCGAACTTCACCCTCAAATGGTTGAAGATGGAGACGCAAAACTAAAGGCAATTGAAGAGTTCTGCGGTCCATATTTTGACATCAGGTACATCGATGGCAGCGTCCGGGACACCTCAGAAATGGACAAAATCATAAAGCTCGGTGACGATTTCAAATGGGCGCTCTTGTCAGAAGGTCGCGGGTTTCCAATGCAATGGTTACACTTGATACCTCGAAAACAGGTTGTGATATCGACGGCCTGAGAGGCGCAGAATGGGTGAGCTAAGGCTAGCAGCCAGACCTCAAACAGAGCGCTCTGCAGGTGCAGCCGTGATCTTACGCTCGTTGATCGCTGGTCGAAACAGGCAGCACGTGTCCGATGCAAAGGGATAGGACCGCGTAGGCGACGGCGGAAACAGAAACAATAAAGTTACTTCTTAGTTACTTCCAAAAACAAAGGGTTACGCCGAAAGGACGTAACCCTTTGTTTTTACTGGTGCGGACGGAGAGACTCGAACTCTCACGGGTGTTACCCCACAGCGACCTCAACGCTGCGCGTCTACCAATTCCGCCACGACCGCACTCTGCCATTGACTTGGTAGAGGGGCGTATAGACGCAGATGGGGCCGATGTGAAGAGGCAAAACAGCGCTGGTTTAAATTCCATTTGAACCGGCATATCTGTTGGGTCAGGTGAAACGAAAACAGACAGACTGGACCTTATCATGAACACCTCTGACCCACGCCCCGTTCTTCAGGTTGATATCGTCTCGGATGTTGTTTGCCCCTGGTGCATTGTCGGATTTCGGCAGCTCGATCTGGCCTTGCAACAGCAGCAGGTGTTGGCCCGTCTCAGATGGCATCCTTTTGAGTTGAATCCAGCCATGCCCTTGGAAGGTCAGAACCTGCGCGAACATATTGCGGAAAAATATGGCTCGACGGCTGAGCAAAGCCAGCAAGCCCGCGACAGGTTGACCGCTTTGGGGTTGGAGCTTGGGTTTGCCTTCAATTTCAATGACGAAAGCCGCATTGTTAACACCTTCGCAGCGCATCAGCTGTTGGATTGGGCTGAAACACAAGGACGGCAGCACCCGCTGAAATTGGCCTTGTTCGAAGCATATTTTAGCCACCAACGAGATGTCTCGGATACCGATGTTCTGATTGAGGCTGTGTCTGCGGCCGGGCTGAATCCAGATGATGCCCGCACGGCGCTTGAATCCGGCGCCCATGCTGCATCAGTGCGCGAGAAACAGCAGTTCTGGACCAATCGGGGCGTCACGGGTGTTCCATCCATGGTGTTTGGGGGCAAATACCTGCTGACCGGAGCGCAGGGAACCGAGACTTACACCCAAGTTCTGCAGCGCTGCTTGGCCGAGGCGGCCTGACCCCTTCCCCCTGCCCCGCATGCGCGATATGAGGCCGGTATGGAATGGAAAATCACTGATGGTCTGACCCGGTATGAGGATGCCGTTGCCTTAATGGAGGCGCGCGTGGCCGCGATTGCAGCGGGCGATGCAGAGGAGTGCGTGTGGCTACTGGAACATCCCCCGCTTTATACCGCCGGAACATCGGCCAAAATCGCGGATCTGAAGGACCCCGACCGCTTCCCTGTCTATGAAAGCAAACGTGGCGGGGAATACACCTATCACGGCCCCGGGCAGCGCGTGGCCTATGTGATGCTGAACCTGAACACACGCGGCCGCGATGTGCGGCAGTTTGTGAAACAGCTGGAGACCTGGGTGATTGCCGCCCTAGCGGAATTCAACGTTCAGGGTGAAATCCGCGATGGCCGCGTGGGCGTTTGGGTTCGGCGCGATGACAAGCCGCTGACCGCAACGGGCAAGCCTGCCGAAGATAAACTAGCTGCTATTGGACTGCGCCTGCGCAAATGGGTCAGCTTTCATGGCATTTCGATCAATGTCGAGCCGGAGCTGGATCATTTCAACGGGATCGTACCCTGTGGCATCACCGAACACGGGGTCACCTCGCTGGTCGATCTGGGCTTGCCTGTGACCATGGCGGATGTGGATGCCGCGCTGCAGAAGACCTTTGAAGAGGTTTTCGTAGCCCCACCAAAAAGCCATATTTGAATGATTCGAATCGCAATTTGATAGTTCGCAGACACAATCCCGTAGGCTCACATAGCTCTGTTTCCCGATTTCGAGGGCCTTGCACAATTATGTAACGATATTATCTTTCAATTTAACCAAAATTCACTTCTTTGAATACAACACCAATGTTTACGAGTAGCATGGAACAGCCAATCTAGAGTGAGTGGTATGTTAAACCGGTGATCCAGGGCTTGCCCTGTGAAATCCGATCAGTGTTTGGTTACGAGTCTGCCGTTCCGACCCCAAATCGGAACGGCAATTCTATCTCTAAGCATTCGATGAGCTGGACCACCTTCTCAAAAGCACATGATCCCTACCGGAAGATCACAGCGCTATCGTCCGTCACGGCTGGCCGGGCACTGGTTGCAAAGGCTTTGAGCGTTCAAAACTGACGTTTGCACTAAACTCTAGGACATCCCCCTCTTAGATAGCGCGTTTCCGTCGCTTCACTCAGTTCAGCGCCTTCCTGATCTTTTCTGCATGCTCGGCAATCAGATCAAAATCCCCCATATTGCCCGGCGGGCGCATTGAAACACCTTCGTGTCGGGGCAAAACATGGAAATGAAGGTGAAACACCTCCTGCCCACCAGCTGCTTCGTTGAACTGCTGGATGGTAACCCCGTCGGCCTCAAACGCCTGTTTCACTGCATGGGCCAATTTCTGCACCGTCGCCACCACTGCAGATAGTTGTTCGGGCGTAGCATCCAGCATGTTGCGGCACGGGCTTTTGGGGATGACTAGCAAATGGCCGTCTGATCGCGGCATGATATCCATGAAGGCCAGCGTGTCGTCATCTTCGTAAACACGGGTCGACGGGATTTCACCGCGCAGGATCTTGGCGAAGATGTTGTCGGGGTCATAGCTGGACATATGCAGGCTCCGGTTGGATGCTGGTTTCCTACCTGCGTTTGTGCGAGGCCCCATGGATGCGGTCAAGCCGCAAAAAACGAGTGTCACAGCGACAAGGGCGTCGCCAACCAGTCCTGATACATCCTGTCGCGGTGCGCCAACAAACCAGATGACAAAACCGCCCTCGTTTCATCCGAGACATGCGCGAACACAGTTCGGGTGCTGGGCCGCATGGCGCAGAGTATATCTGGCAAGGGTGAAAACAGGGCCATAAAGGCTGCGCAGTAGATATCTGCGGCAGTCAGACGATTGCAGAACAGAAAATCTCCACCGGTTTCAAGCTGAGCGCTGACGCGTTTCAGTATCTCATTTGCACGCCCTTCGGCCAAAGCGCCCGCCTCAGGATCATACCCGTATTTTTCCCCCAGATATGCGGCAATCTTGGGGTGGAAACCACCATCCCGTCCTTCAAGCCCCGAATGAATTTGCTGCAACCGCCTGTGCCAGCCCAGCCCACCCGGGGCCGCCAGTAGATTTATGAACTCCATAATCTCGGAGACTGCTGCCTCAGGAACCAAATCCGGGTCAGGCGCTATAAGCTGAACCAGCGAAACGATCTGGGCCGCGTCCGAAACCGGGCTTTCGTCTTCCCAGAAAACAACCGGCGCGCTGTCTGTCTGCGCCCAAACAGCCTGTGCGCGGTCCTGCTGGTCCAAATAGACGGGCATCCAGGGGATGTCCTTGACGTAGAGCAATCCTTTGACCGCCTCGCTCCAGGGGCTGGGCACGCCGCCGACCACAATCATACGCAGACCTGACGCTGCTTTTGCCTGCTCGGTCGTCGCGTATTTCAACGCCATTTGGACTCCTCCAATGATGCTACATGTGCACTTATACCAAGTGCCGCAACCGCTGCCCGCGACAATTAATCTTGATCCATATCAAACTCGACCATTGAAGGCGCCCTCTTCGCATTCTAAAACCAGCAGGAATCCCGCGCGTTGGAGAGGTCCGACTGCGCGGTGCAGTTGCAACAGGAGGCACCTATAATGGCAGACGCAGCCATTCATGGTCACGATCATGAAGACCAGCGCAGTTTCTTTGTGCGTTGGTTCATGTCGACCAACCACAAAGACATCGGGATTCTATACCTGATCTTCTCGGCTCTGGCCGGTCTGATCTCGGTGATGATGACCGTTTACATGCGGCTTGAACTGATGCACCCCGGTGTGCAGTACATGTGCCTCGAAGGGTTCATGGCCGATCCATGTACCCCGAACGGGCACCTGTGGAACGTCATGATCACCTATCACGGTGTTCTGATGATGTTCTTCGTTGTCATCCCGGCCCTGTTTGGCGGTTTTGGCAACTATTTCATGCCGTTGCAGATCGGTGCACCGGATATGGCGTTCCCACGGATGAACAACCTGTCCTTCTGGCTGTATGTCGCTGGCACCTCGCTGGGTGTTGCTTCGCTGCTGAGCCCTGGCGGTAATGACCAGCTTGGCTCGGGCGTGGGTTGGGTTCTGTATCCACCGCTGTCCACGACCGAGGGCGGCATGTCCATGGACCTTGCGATCTTCGCCGTGCACGTATCGGGCGCCTCCTCGATCCTCGGCGCGATCAACATGATCACCACCTTCCTGAACATGCGCGCCCCGGGCATGACCCTGTTCAAGGTGCCGCTGTTCAGCTGGTCGATCTTCATCACCTCGTGGCTGATTCTGTTGTCCCTGCCGGTTCTGGCTGGCGCAATCACCATGTTGCTGATGGACCGCAACTTTGGCTTCACCTTCTTTGATCCGGCCGGTGGCGGTGACCCGATCCTGTATCAGCACATCCTGTGGTTCTTCGGCCACCCGGAAGTGTATATCGTGATCCTGCCGGGCTTCGGTATCATCAGCCACGTGATCGCGACCTTCTCGCGCAAGCCGATCTTTGGCTACCTGCCGATGGTCTGGGCGATCATCGCAATCGGTGTTCTGGGCTTCGTTGTGTGGGCACACCACATGTACACGGTTGGCATGTCACTGCGTCAGCAGGCTTACTTCATGCTGGCCACGATGGTCATCGCGGTACCGACCGGTGTTAAGGTCTTCTCGTGGATTGCGACCATGTGGGGCGGCTCCATCGAGTTCAAGACGCCGATGCTGTTTGCCTTCGGCTTCCTGTTCCTGTTCACCGTTGGCGGTGTGACCGGTGTGGTTCTGTCGCAGGCCGGTATCGACCGCGCCTATCACGACACCTACTACGTGGTGGCACACTTCCACTATGTGATGAGCTTGGGTGCCGTCTTCGCGATCTTCGCGGGTGTGTACTTCTACTTCTCGAAGATGACGGGTCGTCAGTACTCGGAGTTCTGGGGCAAGGTTCATTTCTGGCTGTTCTTCATCGGCGCCAACCTGACCTTCTTCCCGCAGCACTTCCTGGGCCGTCAGGGCATGCCGCGCCGCTATATCGACTATCCCGAAGCGTTCGCGCAGTGGAACTATGTCTCGTCGATTGGCGCGTTCATCTCGTTCGCCTCGTTCATCCTGTTCTTCGGCATCGTGATCTACGCCCTGCTGCGTGGCGCGAAAGAAACCCGTCCGAACCCGTGGAACGAATACGCGGACACGCTGGAATGGACCCTGCCGACACCGCCGCCTGAACACACGTTCGAGCAGCTGCCAAAGCAGGAAGACTGGGATAAGGGCCACGCGCACTGATCCGGTCAGAGAGCACAGAAAACCCCGCCCGAACCGGCGGGGTTTTTCTTTTTCAGGCAGTTCTCAAAAATCCACGCTATACCTACCCCAACACAGATACGACGGTAGCCGGTGGATTGTGCGGAAAGTACAAACAACAACATTTGCAGGGACAATCATGCCGACGACTGATGCCCATAGGATCGAGCCTGCAAGCACAATGATTCCGGATATCCTAAGCCTTGTACGGCAGAGCTTTGCCTATATGGAACAGCGGATTGATCCGCCCTCGTCAATGCACCGCCTGACCGAGGATAGCATCCGCAAGACCTGCACTGAAGGCGAGGTTTGGGTCATGGGTGACAGGCCAGATTGTTGCATCTTTCTGACGCCGAAAGGTAATTGCCTCTCTGTTGGCAAACTGTCTGTCCGCGATGACATGCGCGGGAAAGGGCTTGCCAGATCGTTGATTGAATTGGCCGGGCAACGCGCGCGGTCAATGGGGCTTTCCTGTCTGGAGCTGGAAACGCGGATCGAGCTGACTGAGAACCACAACACCTTCCAACGCATGGGGTTTGTCAAAGCCGGCGAAGGGGCGCATGTTGGATTTGATCGCCCAACTTACATCATTATGCAAAAGCCTGTTGTAAGGGATACATAACCGCCGCTGTTGCAGGCTTGAACCATAGCTTGCTTGCGGCCTGATTTGTCGCATAAACCATCAAACCGCCCTTCGACACGCGCCTCGACTACGCTAAGTTTCAGCCATGCCCTATCAATGGACCCAGACCTCGGACAGTGAACAACAGCTGCGCTTGTGGCCGCACAATTCGCTGCCGCCACGTGGTGCGATGATTGTTATCCTATCGGTATTTCTATTCGGTCTGATCCCAATCCTGGCGATGCTGGGATCTGCGATACTGTGGGGCCTGTTGCCCTTTCTGCTTGTGACGGTACTGGGCCTGTGGCTGGCCATTCAGACGAACTATAAAGCGCGTAGCGTGTTTGAGGTGCTCACACTGAACGGAACCCGCGCGCAGCTGATCCACCGCACACCCGGCAAGCAGCAGCAGGAATGGTCCTGCAACCGCTATTGGGCGCGTGCAGAGATGCACAGGAAAGGCGGCCCGGTTCCGTATTACGTTACCCTTGTGGGAGACGGGCGCGAAGTCGAAATCGGTGCGTTCCTATCCGAAGAGGAACGCATCAGGCTGTATGATGAGCTGGTGGAACGACTGCGCGGACCAGCCGCGCAGTAGCTGCACTCACATCTGGCTAAGTGTTTAGCAGCCGCCGTTTGATGCGGCGCATAGGTGGTCTTTGACCATCGGGCCAACCCGTCCAAAATCCATCTGGCCGGTATAGCGGGTCTTAAGCTCGCCCATCACCTTGCCCATATCCCGGATCGAACCGGCACCTGTGGCAGTGATCGCGGATTGGATCGCCCGTGTGACCTCATCTTCATCCAATTGCTTGGGCAGGAACTCCTCAATAATCGCAACCTCACGCATTTCACGTTCGGCCAGGTCCAGGCGTCCGCCCTCTTCATAGGCGCGGGCGCTTTCCTTGCGCTGCTTGGTCATTTTACCAAGAATTTCAAGAACCTCGGCATCACCACAGCCCTTCGCCTCTTCATTGTCAGAAGCGCGCGAGGCGATATCTCGATCCTTGATTGCGGCGTTGATCAGACGCAGCGTCGACAGACGCTCTGCCGCTTTGTCTTTCATTGCTTGCTTCAGGGCAGTGTTCACCCGTGATCGCATGTCCATTTGGTTTGTCCATCCCCATGACAAAGGAACCCCGAACATATCCAAACAAAAAGCATGATACAACAGGGTGCGAAACCACTTAACCTATTGATAAATAACAATAGCCAAAAATTTGAACACACTTGACCCGAAGGCATAACCCCCTTAGTTATGCGCCGATTTACCCTTTAGGAGAGTTGCGCCATGGTCCAGAATGCCCCGTCCAAGCCCACCGCATGTCTGGCTCTGGCCGACGGAACCCTGTTTTACGGCGTAGGCTTCGGCGCAACCGGCCAAACCGTGGCCGAGCTGTGTTTTAACACCGCGATGACAGGGTATCAGGAAATCATGACTGATCCCTCCTACGCTGGGCAGATCGTCACCTTCACCTTCCCGCATATCGGCAACGTCGGTGTGAACCCTGAAGATGACGAAACCGGCGATCCGGTGGCCGCCGGTATGGTGGTCAAATGGGATCCAACCGAACCCTCGAACTGGCGTTCCGCCGAAGAGTTGAAGGATTGGCTGGCCCGCCGTGGCCGGATCGCCATTGGCGGTGTTGATACCCGCCGCCTGACCCGCGCGATCCGTCAGCAAGGCGCACCGCATGTGGCCCTAGCCCATGATCCAGAGGGGAATTTCGATATTGAAGCGCTAATTGCAGCGGCCCGTGGGTTTGCCGGTCTGGAAGGCATGGACCTGGCCAAAGAGGTTACCTGCGCCCAAAGCTATCGCTGGGATGAAATGCGCTGGGCCTGGCCCGAGGGCTATGCCCGTCAGGACGCACCTGTTCATAAGGTCGTGGCAATCGACTATGGTGCCAAGCGCAACATTCTACGCTGTCTTGCCTCGGCGGGCTGCGATGTCACCGTGCTGCCGGCAACCGCCACTGCCGCCGAGGTTCTGGCTCACAATCCCGACGGAGTGTTCCTGTCAAACGGTCCGGGCGATCCCGCCGCGACAGGTAAATACGCCGTGCCGATGATCAAAGAAATTCTTGAGACGACAGAATTGCCGGTTTTTGGCATCTGCCTGGGTCACCAGATGCTGGCGCTGGCGCTGGGGGGGCAGACCATCAAGATGAACCACGGTCACCATGGTGCGAACCACCCGGTTAAGGATCTTGAGACCGGAAAGGTCGAAATTACTTCGATGAATCATGGCTTTGCTGTGGATGCCGAGACCCTACCCGAGGGCATTGTGGAAACTCATCGGTCTTTGTTTGACGGATCAAACTGCGGCATTCGCATGACGGATCGCCCGGTCTATTCAGTACAATATCACCCTGAGGCCTCACCGGGACCGCAGGACAGTTTCTACCTGTTCGAACGTTTCGCAGACGCCATGGCAGGACGTAAAGAGCAAGCATAATCGCCTTCTGCCCAAGGTTAACCTGCTATTAACCTAAAATGATCAACCCTGACGACAGGTCGCTGCGTCAGGGTTTTTTTAATGGTTGAATTGAATCTTCAGAATTTCACCTCTGCTGCACCGATCCCGCCACAAGGATTACGCAAGCCCCTTGGGGCCTGCTTGATCGAACAAGGCGCAATCACAGCGGACCAATTGGGGCAAGCGCTGGACCTGCAATCACGGCAAAAGGCGCCACTGGGGGAAATTCTGGTTGGTGAGGGCTGGGTCAGCCGCGCCGATATCCTGACGGCATTGTCCGCACAAAGCGGTTGGCAAATTGCCGATCTCGAGGAAATCCCACCCGCCCCGGGCCTGTCCGAGTTCAAGCCGGTGGAATTCTGGCTGGCGCATAATGTCATCCCCTGGATGCGCATTGGCCCCCTTCTTCTGGTTGCGACTGCCCGTCCCGACCGGTTTCCAACCGTCACCGCCGAGATGCAAGATTGCCCCTACGCCATCATTCCCGTTCTGGCCGCGCCAGACCAGATTGACCGGGTGATATCGCAGCAATTCGCCATACCTTTGGCCCAAGCCGCCGAAACACGTGTGGATGAGGCGCAAAGCTGCCGCACCTGGACACCCGTTTCGCGCGCCGTTCCGGTTTTGGGTGCCATTGGGGTGATCACACTTTTTACGCTGATGCCGAAGTTCGGGCTTTCCGTTCTTCTGACTGCAGCTGTTATCACGTTGATCCTGTTCATGATCCTGCGGGTAGCAGGCGCGTCGGCCTTTGTGCTGTCGCAGATCAGACGACGAGAGGTTGATCACAGCTCCGCCCCGATTTCCCTGCGACAACCTTGTGTCTCGATCATGGTCCCACTGTATAAAGAGCGCGAGATTGCAGGCGCTTTGATCCAGCGCTTGCAACGGTTGACCTATCCCAAGGCGCTGCTGGATGTGATCCTGGTGCTGGAAGAAAGCGACGAAGTTACGCGCGAAACCGTTGCCAAGGTCGATCTGCCCAGTTGGATCAGAACCGTCGAAGTTCCCGAGTTGAGCGGCCTCACCACCAAACCACGCGCGATGAACTATGCGCTGGATTTCTGCCGGGGCGACATTCTGGGCGTCTGGGATGCCGAAGATGCGCCGCAGCCGGATCAGATCGAACGTGTTGTCGAACATTTCACCCAAGCCGCACCGGATGTGGTCTGCCTGCAAGGGGTTTTGGACTACTACAACCCCCGTACCAACTGGCGCTCACGCTGTTTTACGATCGAGTATAACAGCTGGTTTCGGGTTATTTTACAGGGCATTGCCCGGTTGGGCCTTGTGGTGCCTCTGGGTGGAACCACTTTTTTCTTTCGCCGGGATAAGCTGATCGAACTCGGCGGTTGGGATGCCCATAATGTGACCGAAGATGCAGACCTAGGCGTGCGCCTCAGCCGTGCCGGATACCGAACTGAAATGGTGAATACCACCACCTATGAAGAGGCCAACTTTCGCGCCTGGCCCTGGGTCAAACAGCGCTCGCGCTGGCTCAAGGGCTTTATGGTCACCTATCTGGTGCATATGCGCAGCCCCTTGAAACTATATCGCGATCTCGGATTGATGAGAATTGCCGGGGTTCAGGCGTTCTTTCTGGGCACACTGGGCCAGTTCCTTCTGGCCCCGGTGCTATGGGTGTTCTGGCTATCGACACTGGGTATTTCAAACCCGATGCAAACCATCCTGCCCCCCGCTCTCATCACGTCGTTGCTGGCGCTGTTTATTGCAACCGAAGCGATCAACATTGCGGTTGGAATGCTGGCTGTCGCCGCGCGCGAGCGGCGGTTTCTTCTGCCCTGGGTGCCGACTATGGGACTGTATTTTCCCTTAGGGGTCGTTGCGGCCTACAAGGCGTTGTGGGAGTTGGTGTTCAACCCATTCTTCTGGGACAAAACCCAACACGGCCAAGCCGCCGAGGACCTGCAACAGGTCTGAGCGTTAGTTCTCCCGCCGCACGGCATCTTGTTTGAGGCGCGTCATAAACGCGACCGAGATATGCTCTTTCAGGGCGTGGCCTGCGGCGTCTTCATCCCGTGCGGCAATGGCATCGACAATGGCTTTGTGTTCGCTCTGCGCAATCTCGCCACGCCCTTGAACCGCCAGTGACGTCGTTGCCATCAAGGCCATCGTGCGATGTACCAGGTCCAATTGCTGCACCAGATACCGATTGTGCGAGGCCAAATGTATCTGCTCGTGAAACCGACGGTTTGCCCGCGCCAAGGCGGTTGGGTCATCGACCAAAGCATCATCCTCGGCCACCATGTCTTGCAGAACTCTGATCTCTTCTTCGGTCGCATGCTTGGCGGCCAGACGGGCGGCCAGCCCTTCTAGCTCACGCCTGACCACATACAGTTCGGCCATCTGGTTGTGGTCCAAAGACGCCACGATCAGCGACCGCCCGTCCCGTTCCAACAAGGATTGCGTCTCAAGTCGCTGCAGCGCCTCGCGGATCGGAGTACGCGAGACACCAAACCGCTCGGCCAGCTCACTTTCGACCAGACGATTGCCGGGCTTATAGACCCCCACATCAATCGCTTCCAAGATCAGGCTATAGGCATCCTTGTTGGATTGTCGGGATTGGGGCATGTGTCTTACGTCTCCTCGTTCGGACATGTCTATCCGTGTCCGGGCCGTGCAATCAAGCCCGGCATTGAAAAGCTCTGCGTTGCAGCCTACACCCGCAGCATGGTCAAACCTGCTTTTAGCCACGTCACCCAATGGGTGTTCGATCTGGATAACACGCTTTATCCGCCGCATATGCGCCTGTTCGACCAGATCGAGGTGCTGATGACGGATTATGTCGTGCAAGCCATCGGCGTGGACCGGGCCGAGGCTGACCGGCTGCGCAGCCACTATTGGCGTGAATATGGTACCACGCTTGCGGGTCTGATGGCTGAACATGATCTGGATCCTGATCCCTATCTGCATGCGGTCCATCAGATCGATATGAGCCATATGGATGCCGATGCCGAACTGGCTGCCCATATCCGCGCCCTGCCCGGTCGGCGTATCGTTTATACCAATGGCAGCGCCCCCTATGCGGAGCGTGTGCTTGAGGCGCGTGGGCTGACAGGTCTGTTTGATGCGATCTACGGCGTCGAACATGCAGGCTATCGCCCGAAGCCGGAAAAAGAAGCCTTCGAGGCGATCTTTGCGCAGGATGGCATTCAGGCCGATAAGGCCGCAATGTTCGAGGATGACCCCCGCAATCTGGCCGCGCCTTACGAGATGGGAATGCGCACCGTTCACGTTGCACCCGATCCACATGAGGCCGACCATATCCACCACCACACGGACGATCTGACCGCCTTTCTGGCGCGCCTGCGATAGGCTGTCACACTGCGACGATCTGCACATTCTGCGCCCGAAGCATCGACCCTATATCCCGTTTTGCGACGAACAGAACGGAGACCCCGATGACCGCGATCGAGATGCCTAGGCGCCTGCCGATCTGGCAGCGTTTGTTTTATAGAATTCCCTTGCTTGGCTGGCTGGCGCGCGACGCCGCCGAGGGCGAACCAGAAGATCTTGTGTACACCGCGGCGGCGATCTTCAGCATGTGGGGCTGTTCAACTTTTCTGTTCGGACTACCGGGCCTTTATATTCCAGCGGTGATGATGGTTCCGGTGGTTTTCCTGATCCTCATTCTGGTTTCACGCGGCTAAGGCACGAGACAGGATGTCACTTGGCGCAGGCGGCGGAACCGCACTAGGGTCTGCCGGGAACGGAGTAAGCGCCATGACCAACAGCTGTGACATCCTGATTTCCGGTGGCGGCATCGCCGGCCTGACCGCGGCGGCCGCCTTTGGCACAGCTGGTTTCGATGTGATCTGCGTTGACCCGGCCCCTCCGATCACGGAACGCGATGTTGATGGGTCAGACCTGCGGACCACTGCCTTTCTTCAGCCCGCGCAGGCGTTGCTGGAACAGTGCGGATTATGGAACCGGCTGCAGGCGCACGCAGCGCCCTTGCAGATCATGCGTATCGTCGATGCGGGCGGCGACATCCCCGAACCGCGCGTGGTGCGGGATTTCAACGCCTCGGACATCTCGGATCAACCCTTTGGCTGGAACCTGCCCAACTGGCTGCTGCGGCGCGAGATGGTGGCACGGTTGGCCGAGCTTCCCAATGTCGATTTCCGCCCCGGAACCGGTACGGTCAGCCTGTTCACCCGCACTGCCGAAGCACGTGTTGGCCTGAGTGATGGCAGCCGCATCCTGTGCAAGCTGGTCATTGCTGCGGACGGGCGGAATTCTCCCATGCGCGAAGCCGCGGGGATTACGGTTCGCACCACACGCTATGGTCAGAAAGCGCTGGCCTTTGCGGTAACGCATCCGATTGCGCATGAAAATGTGTCGACCGAGATCCATCGGTCCGGTGGCCCCTTCACGCTGGTGCCATTGCCCGATTGGCAGGGTCAGCCTTCATCCGCCATCGTCTGGATGGAGCGCGGGCCACGAGCCGTCGAGTTGCAAAACCTCAATACCGACGCATTCGAGGCCGCGATGACTGAGCGGTCCTGCGGTTTGTTCGGGTCGTTGAAACTGGCCTCACGCCGGACGATCTGGCCGATCATCAGCCAATCGGCTGCACGCCTGTCAGGCGAACGCATCGCGCTCATGGCCGAGGCCGCCCATGTGGTGCCCCCTATCGGCGCACAAGGCCTGAACATGTCGCTGGGCGATCTTCGGTCACTGCTGGATCTGGCGCAAGCCCGACCTGATGGCCTGGGCGACGCGCAAATGCTGGATGCCTATCACAAGGCGCGCCATGCCGAGATTGACCTGCGGGTCAAAGGCATTGATCTGCTGAACCGCGCCTCGATGATCGAAGCGCGCCCGTTGCGCGATGCCCGCGCCATGGGGCTGAACGCCCTGTATTCTATGGCACCGGTGCGCAAGACGCTGATGCAGATGGGCCTCGGCGTTCGCTAAGGCCCGACAGGTTTACAGAACCTGATCCAGAACGCGTTTCAAACGGGAGATGGTGCCATCGACATCATAGAGCTTGTCGAGGCCGAACAGGCCCAGGCGGAACGTGCTGAACCCGGCCGGTTCGTCACATTGCAGCGGCACACCGGCGGCAATCTGCATGCCCAGAGCCGCAAATTTCTTGCCATTCTGAACTTCGGGATCAGCCGTATAGCTGACGACAACCCCCGGCGCGCCAAAACCATCCGCAGCCACTGAGACAATGCCTTTTTCTTTCAACAGCGCCCGCACGCCATTGCCCAAGGCCCATTGCGCCTGCCGCAGCTTTTCGAACCCGTAATCTTGCGTCTCAAGCATCGTATCACGAAAAGCAGTCAACGCATCTGTGGGCATGGTGGCGTGATAGGCATGTCCGCCGTTTTCGTAGGCCTGCATAATCTGGCGCCACTTTTTGAGATCCACTGCAAAACTGTCGGACTCGGTCTCTTGCAACCGCGCTTCGGCCCGTTCGGACAGCATGACAAGACCGGCACAGGGGGATGCGCTCCACCCTTTTTGCGGGGCCGAGATCAGGACGTCCACTCCGGTTGCTTTCATATCGACCCAGGCACAGCCAGAGGCGATGCAATCTAGAACCATCAACGCCCCGACCTCATGCGCGGCCGAAGCCATGGCGGTCACATACTCATCCGGCAGGATCACCCCAGCCGAGGTTTCCACATGCGGTGCAAAGACCACGTTCGGGCGGGTCTCATGAATGGTCGCCACCACATCTTCGATAGGTGCAGGTGCAAACGGGGATGGGCTGGAATTCCCGGTTTCCCGCGCTTTCAGAACAGTTGTTGCCCGGGTCAACGACCCGCTTTCGATGATCTGGCTCCACCGGTAAGAGAACCACCCATTTCGCACGACCAGAACGCTTGCATCCCGGGCAAATTGACGGGCGACAGCCTCCATCCCATAGGTCCCGCCACCGGGAATGATTGCGACGCCGTCAGCGTTATAAACCTCACGCAGCATGGCGGATGTATCGCGCATGACCTGCTGAAACTTCGACGACATGTGATTCAAAGAGCGGTCGGTAAAGACAACCGAGAACTCTTCAAGACCGTCTGGATCCACGGTTTCCAGCAATGCAGGCATTTCGAATCCTTCCCTTCGGCATTTTGTTGAAAGACTGGCGGGATTACATGGACGGGTAAAGTCAAAACGGCACGACAGAAATGACCCAAGGTCAAGTGAAACAATCCCCGTGATTCCGTGCTAAAGGCTTCAATTACAGCAAAAATGACGCCAATTAGTGTCAGCTCCCCTTTACACTTTTACTTGCTTCTGACCAGATGCATACACTTTTTGCTTGAAGGGATAATTTCACAGGTGAATGTTCAAAAGCGGATCAGCTTCCAGGTCGTTCGTGACGAAGTCAAACGCCGTATCGAAAGCCGCATCTGGCCTCAGGGCTCGCTTTTACCGACAGAAACGCAACTGGCTGAAGAGTTCAACTGCGCCCGCGCAACTGTAAACCGCGCGCTGCGCGAATTGGCTGATCAGGGCTTTGTCGAACGCAAACGCAAAAGCGGGACACGGGTCAAGAAAGAGCCCAGCCGCCATGCCAAGCTAGAGCTTCTGCTGGCCCGACAGATGGTGCAAAACCAAAACGCCGCCTATCGGTATGCTCTGGTCGAACGGAATGTCGAGTTCAGCCCAGGTTGGCTGACCTCGCAACTGGGCGTTTCAACCGATGCCAGCGTTCTGCACGTGATCTGCATGCACTATGCTAACAACCGCCCCTTTCAGCTTGAAGAACGCTGGATCAATATTGCGGCGATCCCCGAAGTTGAACATGCCGATCTGACCGAACAAGGCCCACAGGAATGGTTGCTGACCGCTGCGCCATTTACCGAAGCCGAAGTTTCGTTCTGCGCGATTTCCGCCGACAGTCGGCTTGCCGAGTTCATGGGAACCACGGCCGGGACGTCGATGATCCAGATGGAGCGCACGTCGTGGAAGGATGACATACCGTTGAATTTTTCCAGGGTGACCTATCATCCCGGCTATTGCATCCGGACGCGATATTGAACTTGGTCAGCCGATCGGCCCGGGCAGCCGTTCTTCGCTGAGCAAAACGTTCGCCTCAACATCTCCTGCGCCGGGCAGGGTCATGATCCGGCGGCGCAGCACTCGTTCGAAATCGGACAGGTCCCTAGCCACAACGCGCAGTCGGTAGTCATACAGCCCCAGCACATGTTCCACCGTTTGCACTTCGGGGATAGCACTGACGGCGCGTTCGAAATCTTCCAGACTGGCCTGACCTTTGCGGGCCAGTTTCACACCCAGAAAAACCGTGACCCCGAACCCCAAAGCCTCGGCATTCAGACGCAGCCGGCGGCCCTTGATCACACCGGCCTCTTCGAGCCTGCGAATACGCCGCCACGTGGCGGGTTGAGACAGTTCCAGTTTGCGACCCAAGCCACCGGCGCTTTGCGTTGCGTCCTGACGTAAGGACCGCAAGATTTGTCGATCAATTTCATCCAGTTCGATCATACCGGAAGCACCTCGTCCCGCTTGACCCGTGCGATATGCATCAACGCCTCGATATCCGCGATATGCGGCAGGGTCAGGATGCGATCACGGTACAGCTGCTGATAATGCGCCATATCCTTTGCCAGAATAGACAGGCGTACGTCCACCCTGCCCAGAAAGGTCTGGATTTCGATCACTTCTGGCACCTGTCGGGCTGCGGCGGTGAATTCGTCAAATGCGCGCGGCTGTGTTTTGTCCAGCGTCACGCGCAATGACACCTCGACTGCGTAACCCAAAGCGGCCCAGTCAATCACCGCCTCTTGGCCCTCGACAATCCCGGCGGCCTGCATCTTTTCGATGCGCCGCCAACAAACGCCTTGCGTGACCCGGCACCTCTCGGCCAATTCCGCAGTCGAAAGGCTGGGATCGGCCTGAAAATGGCGCAAGATACGGCGGTCAATCTCATCGAGCATGAATTTTCCATAATTCTTCGCGATAGCGAATAGATCTTCTTATTTTCTGTGAATACATGATGCCAACACGCTCGCCAATCGGAAAAACCCCCGGTAAAAGCAAATCAATCGAAACAGAAAGGACCGGCAAAATGCGCGTCTATTACGATCGCGATTGCGACATCAACCTGATCAAGGACAAGAAAGTGGCCATCCTGGGCTATGGCAGCCAAGGACACGCTCACGCGCTGAACCTGCGCGACTCGGGCGCCAAGAACCTTGTCATCGCCTTGCGCGAAGGCTCGCCCTCAGCCAAGAAAGCCGAAGGTGAAGGACTGCAAGTGATGGGTATCGCCGAAGCGGCAGCATGGTGCGATGTCATCATGTTCACCATGCCCGACGAATTGCAGGCCGAAACCTATAAGAAATACGTCCACGACAACATCAAGCCGGGTGCTGCGATCGCGTTTGCCCACGGCCTGAACGTCCACTTTGGTCTGATCGAGCCGAAAGAAGGCGTCGACGTCATCATGATGGCCCCCAAAGGTCCCGGTCACACCGTGCGTGGCGAATACACCAAAGGCGGCGGCGTGCCTTGCCTTGTTGCTGTCGACAATGACGCAACCGGCAAAGCGCTGGAAATCGGCCTGTCCTACTGCTCGGCTATTGGTGGCGGTCGCTCGGGCATCATCGAAACCAACTTCCGCGAAGAGTGTGAAACCGACCTGTTCGGCGAACAGGCCGTTCTGTGCGGTGGTCTGGTCGAACTGATCCGCTGCGGCTTTGAAACTCTGGTCGAGGCAGGCTACGCACCCGAGATGGCCTATTTCGAATGCCTGCACGAAGTGAAGCTGATCGTCGACCTGATCTATGAAGGCGGCATCGCCAACATGGATTACTCGATCTCGAACACTGCAGAATACGGTCAGTACGTCACCGGCCCGCGTATCCTGAAATACGATGAGACCAAAGCCCGCATGAAAGCGGTTCTGGACGACATCCAGCAGGGTAAATTCGTTCGCGACTTCATGCTGGAAAACGCCGTTGGCCAGCCGACTATCAAAGCGTCGCGTCGTGCCAATGACGAGCACATGATCGAAGAAACCGGTGCAAAACTGCGTGCCATGATGCCCTGGATCTCGGCCGGTAAGATGGTCGACAAAGAAAAGAACTAAGCCTGACACACGTCAGAGTTAGGGCGACCCAAGTGGTCGCCCTTTCTATTTCGTGAATGCGTTGGCGTAACACTCGCCGAGAACAAATTCCCAGCCTGTATCGTATCCGCCCCGTTTCTCCGGCGCCTCTGCAGCCCAGACTTCCCACCCCGAATGGGTCAATGTCACAAGGGTTTTGCCGGGATCGCTCTCTTCAAAAAGCACTTCAACCTGCGTGGGAAAGTCCTTGTTCGTGCCAGGATGCCAAGTGAACGCCAC
This sequence comes from Ruegeria sp. YTSA075, assembly GCF_059610245.1. NCBI lineage: Bacteria > Pseudomonadati > Pseudomonadota > Alphaproteobacteria > Rhodobacterales > Roseobacteraceae > Ruegeria > Ruegeria sp. YTSA075. The sequence goes on from NZ_JBXWNG010000003.1 coordinate 333,908, forward strand.
GCGCCGCCCGTCTTCATAGACCAGCACCTCGCCCCAGTCGGCCCTTTCGCCATCGCACATGGTTTCGTACACCGCACCACCAACCCAAGGCTCGATCATGACCGCCAGCGCTGGTTTTCCCTTGGAGGCCGACACTGCATGGCCGTCCAGCGGCCACCAGTTTGCAACGCGATGAACGAAAACATCAAAAGCCCTACTCGGCGCAGCGTTCACGGTAATAGATTTGACAATTGGATTGGTCATACATCGTGCCTTTCCCGATTGATTTCTTCTGCAAAACTACCCAGCACGTCCGACCAGTGTCTTTCCAGCCATGCCCGAATGCTGTCCAACCCATCTGGACGTGCAAAGTAAATACGACGCGTCCCTTCTGATCGGCATTCGACCAATCCGGCGTCAGACAAAACCTTCAGATGCTGCGATACCGCTGGGCGGCTGACGGGTAGCGTTTCCGCCAAGGCCCCGACCGCAGAAGGCCGGGCCGCTACCGCTTCGAAAACCCTAAGGCGCGTTGGATCACCTAGGGCTGAAAATGTATCATGGTAAGTCATAACTTACCGTAAGTTATAACTTACGTATTGTCAAATTCAGGCACGTGACATCTGTAAAATCAAAGGATAAGCGGGAGTTATGGTTCAAGACCCCAACTACCGCGATTGGAGTGGTGTGATTTCACTCGGCCTTATCTGGGGCGGTACGTTCATGGTGGTCGCCATGGCGCTAGAGGGATATGGACCCGTGACCGTCGCAACGGCACGGACGACGCTGGGGGCGATCACCTTGCTGTGTTTGATGGCTGTAACTGGTCGTCGGATGCCCGGACCGGATCGCAGCCTTTGGGGGGCGATTGTCATCATCGGGTTGCTGTCGACCGCTCTGCCCTTCATGCTGCTCAGTTGGGGTCAACAATATGTTCCATCGGCTTTCGCAGGCCTTTCCATGGCAGCGATCCCGCTGATGGTTCTACCATTGGCCCATTTCTTTTCCGACGAACCGCTGAATGCGCGCAGAATGCTGGGGGTATCTCTGGGGTTTGCTGGCGCTTTGGTCCTGATAGGTCCGGGGCTTGCCCAGATCGGACAAGGGGCCGAGCCTTTGGCCCAGCTTGCCTGTATCACAGCTGCGCTGTGCTATTCTGTGGCCTCGATCTTCACCCGGCGCTGCCCGCCAATCGACCCGGTGACTCTGGCCGCGCTAACGCTTGTGGTCGGCGCAGTTTGCTTGTTGCCACTTATGCTGGTCATAGAAGGGCTGCCGGAATGGGAAGGCGCGCGCTCGGGTCTTGCCATCATCATCCTCGGGCTGGTTCCGACCGCCTTTGCAACGCTTCTGCGGGTCTCGATCATTCGCAGTGCGGGGTCAGTCTTTCTGACGCTGGTGAACTATCAGGTTCCGATCTGGTCGATGGTGTTCGGTGCCTGGGTTCTGTCCGAGGCGCTGCCACTGCGATTCTTCATCGCGCTGGCGATGATCCTGACCGGGCTGGCGATCAGCCAGTGGTTCAGCCTGCGTAAATTGCTGATCGGCCGCTAGCCGGCAGCCGCTTCGACCTCGGCCACGATGCCATCGACCACCTGAGACAGAAGCGCATCATCCTCGCATTCTGCCATCACTCGGATCAATGGTTCTGTGCCTGATTTTCGGATCAACAGACGCCCCTGCCCGTTCAGGCGGGCCTCAGCATCGGCAATAGCCGCTTTAACGTTTTGCGCCTCAAGCGGGGCCTGACCGGCAGCATAGCGGACGTTCTTAAGCAGTTGCGGCACGGTCTCGAACTGCTGTGCCAGGTCCGAGGCCTTGCGGCCCGACAGAACCATTTCCGCCAGAAAATGCAGGCCAGCCATCAGACCATCACCCGTGGTGGCGTAGTCACTCATCACGATATGGCCGGATTGTTCGCCGCCCAGATTGAAGCCGCCCTCGCGCATGCGTTCGACAACGTAGCGGTCCCCAACCGCCGTGCGTTCCAGCTGCAAACCCTGCGACTGCAAATGCCGTTCTAGCCCAAGGTTAGACATAACGGTGGCGACCAAAGCGCCGCCTTTCAACTGGCCAGACTTGGCCCAGGCCGAGGCCAGCAAGGCCATCAACTGATCGCCATCCGCTACTTTTCCAGTCTCATCAATAACGACGACCCGATCCGCATCGCCATCCAGGCAAATCCCCACATGCGCGCCATGCGCCACTACGGTCTCTGCAGCCAATTGCGGCTGTGTCGATCCGCAGTTGAGGTTGATGTTTTTACCGTTCGGGGCAATGCCAACGGGGATCACCTCGGCGCCCAACTCCCACAGCACCTCCGGTGCGGTGCGGTGCGCTGCACCATTGGCGCAGTCGATCACAACCTTAAGGCCATCCAGTCGCACATCGCGCGGCAGAGAGGATTTGATCCGCTCGCCATAGCGAAAACGCGCATCGTCGACGCGGCGAGCGCGGCCGATATTCTGTGCCTGGGCCGGGTTGACACCCTCTTCGATCAGGCGCTCGATCTCGATCTCTGCCTGATCAGACAGTTTGAACCCATCAGGACCAAAGAACTTGATCCCATTGTCGATGGCCGGGTTGTGGCTGGCCGAGATCATCACCCCCAGATCGGCGCGCATGGACCGAGTCATCAGACCCACTGCGGGTGTCGGCACCGGACCCAGCAGCAGCACGTTCATCCCAGTTGAGGTCAAACCTGCTGTCAGCGCGTTTTCCAGCATATAGCCGGACAGGCGGGTATCCTTGCCAATGACCACGCGGTGCACGCCTGAGGCATCGCGGCGGAAATACCGCCCAACCGCAGCCCCGATACGCAAAGCCATTTCTGCGGTCATCGGATGTGTATTGGCCGTGCCCCGCACACCATCGGTTCCGAACAACTTGCGCATCAATGACCCCTCACCAAAATCGTTGAGACCGGATTACCGGACCGCAGCCCATAGACGCAAGGCCTGAGCGGTCTCAGTCACATCATGCACGCGGATGATCTGCACACCTTGGGACAATCCGTCCAGAGCCAGAGCGATTGATCCCGGTGCACGGGCGGTTTTTTGCGGCTCTTTCCCGATGGAACCGATAAACCCCTTGCGCGACACGCCCAGCAGAATCGGGCAACCCAACCCGTGAAACAGGCTGAGATTGCGCAGAAGGTCCAGATTGTGCTGTTCGGTTTTGCCAAAACCGATGCCCGGATCGACGATGATCAGGTCCCGGTTCAGGCCCATCGCCTCAAGACGAGCGATCTGGCCTTCCAGAAAATCGTAAACGTCCAGCACGACGTTATCATATTGCGGGTCGTCCTGCATCGTGGCCGGATCGCCCTGCATATGCATCACACAAACCGGCGCGCCGAGCCCGGCGCAGAACGGAGCAAGCTTGGGGTCGAAAGTAAAGCCCGAAACATCGTTGACCAAACCCGCCCCGGCTGCGCAGGCTGCTTTGGCCACCGCCGCCTTGCGAGTGTCGATTGAAATCAAAGCATCTGTTTCGGCCCGGATCGCTTCGATCAGCGGGCGTGTCCGGGCTATTTCTTCGTCTTCTGGGATAAAATCTGCGCCGGGTCGCGTGGATTCGCCACCGATATCCAGAATGGTTGCGCCATGAGCGACCATATCAGCCGCGCCTGCACGCGCCGCGTCGACGGTGCTATGTACACCCCCATCCGAGAAACTGTCCGGCGTGGCGTTCAGAATGCCCATGATCTGTGGTTGTGCCATATCCAGGCCCGCAATGGATGCGCGAGGACGGCTGAGGCAATCCAACTGATCAGCCGGGACCTCCGCCGCCACGACGACACCTGGTGCGCGATCCCGCGACAAAACCTCGACATGGGTGAACCAAAGCGCCTGACCCGCCAATGGCACAGCGCCATCGGGCCGAGCCGCGCCATGTTGAACGAGCGGGCGATAGTATTCCCTCACAATTGTGCCTGATCGACGGCAACCGCGCGCAACGGGGTCTTGGGCTCTTTCGGCAACTCTCCTCCGATAACCATCATCTCGCTGGCCTCGAATGTCGCGGCAAACCATGCCGCCAGAGCAACCGCGTTCGAAGGCGCAGCCGACGGACCATCAACTGCATCCAACACAATCTTGGACGGGGCCCAAACACAGATTTGGCCGTTTTTCATCGCCCAATCCAACTCGGTTCGAGTTGAAACAACCACACAGCGATGATCACGTGCGGCCAAAACCCATGCGTTTTGTTCGATGGACAGCAGGTCGATCCGGCGCTGAGTCATGGCGTGGCCGGTCTGCGGCACCACCAGATCAGAGGCGCCAACACACAGGATCAGCGGGCGCTGGCGATTTTCCAACTGATCGATCCAGCCTTTCAGATTGCCAGATGCAATGGCCTCATTCGAAAGGAAAACCAGACGCGGATGCGGACGTTCCTCTTCGACGACGTCATGATGCACGGCATCCTTGCCGCGCACGATTTCGACCCCTAATGCGCCGGGGCCGCGATCCAGTTTCTCGATCCGGACAAACACGCGCACAGCTTGTGGCTCAAGCAAGATACGCTCGGCCACACGTTCGGCCAGCGTTTCTAGAAGGTTCAGACGCTCTGCCGCCAGTTCATAGGCAATCGCTTCGGTCACGCGGTCATAGGACAGGATACGATCCACGTCATCGTCAATATCCGCGGTCAGCGGGCGGACTTCGACAACGATGTTAAAGCAGATGCGCTGGGTCGTGCCGCGCTCGGCCTGAAAAGCTCCGATCTCAACTTCGACGATGTGATCGCGAAGCGAGATGCGATCCAGCGGCCCCCTGGGCGAGGTCGCCTCGGACCGTTCAGACGGGTGCGCAAAGGCAAGGCGGATTTCAGAACTCATGGATCAGGCCTTTTCCGGCTCGTAAAACAGTTTGCCCAGTTTAGGCGTTTCGAGGGCCTATAACATCCATACAAACGCCATTCCAACCGCTGATTGCGGCGTCAGGTGACGCGAAACCAGCTCATCATCCCAGCCGCGGCGTGCCCCAGCATGTGGCAATGCAGCAGCCAATCACCCGGATTATCCGCGACCAATACCACCTGTCGGGTTTGCCCACGCTCGACCAAAACCGTATCACGCCAGGGACCCAGCGACCCATCCTCCAGCACCAGACGGAAGTGGTGACCATGCAGATGCATGGCATGTGGGAAAGCGGTTTCGTTTACGAATGCAATCCGGTGAATGCTACCTCGCGCGGCGTCCAGAAACGGATCAGATGGGCGCTCGGCGATACCGTTCAACGCCCAGAACCGCCCAAGCTGCGCCAGTTCACGGCCTGACAATTCAGCACCGCCAAGTCTCGCGCTTTGCAACCAACGCATCGCCCCGCCCTGCAAAACCATCTGGTGCAACGGGGCGGTGCTGATCTGCGTCACCTCGGGCACGGGATTGCGCGGCAGGGAAGCTATGCCATCACGCGGGGCACGGGCCGCGCTTTCTTTCACATCGAACCGCACCAGACCAAAGGCGCCGTCTCGCTCGACGCTGACCAGACTTGCTGTGGTCTGGGCAAGAACATCGACAATCAAATCGACCCTCTGTGCGGGGGCCAACGGGAAAGTGTCGGCGACCCTCAGCGGGGATTCCAGAGGCATCCCATCCAGCGCGACAATCCACCCAGTCAGGCCGTCGAGGTCCAGGTCGTATATCCGGGCGTTTGATGCATTGATCAGGCGGAGCCTGAGACGCTGGTTTCGGCGCACCCGGAAGGCTGGATCAAATACGCCATTGACGGTGACGATATTCCCAAGGCGACCCGCATGGCTCAGATCATGGCCATTGTTGAAATCATCGGAAATCTGAGCTGTTTCCGGGTCCAGACGCCAGTCATCCAGCATCAGGGTCAAGTCCTGATCTACGTCGGCGGCGGCGGCTTCTTCGACAATCAAGGGCCCATAGAGCCCGCGCGCGACCTGTTCGACCGAGCGATTATGAGCATGATACCAATAAGTGCCCGCATCAGGGACGACAAAGTCATAATCGAAGGTCCCATCTGGTGCGACGGCTTGTTGCGTCAGGCCCGGAACCCCGTCCATCGCATTGTCGATACGAATGCCATGCCAATGGATCGATGTTGGCTGAGGAAGCTTGTTTATTAAGCGGCGCTGAACACGATCCCCTTGCCGAAACTTCAGTGTCTGGCCCGGAACCGTACCCTCAAATCCCCAGATTTCCGTTTCAGGAAATCCCTCTGGCGCTAGGCGCTGACGGGCAACGCGCGCTTCGAGCTGTGGGAACTCAGCCTTCACCGCACCCGGCAGCAGCGACGCTGCTGCTGCGGCTTTCAGGAGTTGTCTTCGATTGATTGGCATTGCGGGCCTCCTGACCCGCAATATAGACGGCAATTCGCCTCGCGCCATCAAGCTTCCAGCGCGGGTGCGTCAATCAGTTGCTCGCCGTCCGGTAGTTGTGACGATAGAAAACATGCACACCGATCTTGGCGGTCTGCTTGTAGACCCGCGACCAGGACGGGCTCACAGCCGTCGTGTGATAGTGGGTCGCCCCTTCGGTCAATTCCTTGGACACCCCGTCGATCGCCGCGCGCGCCACTTTTGATACGCGTTCGAACGCTTTCTGTTCGTGGATCACCTCTTTGCGGCCATCGCAGGTGTAGGTGAACTGACATTGATACTTCTTGCCAGTACCCTGACGGATCACCCCACACAGGCTGTCAGGAAAGCGGCTGCTTTTGACCCGGTTCAGGATCACTTCGGCCACGGCAAACTGACCGCGCACACTCTCACCACGGGCTTCGAAATACAGCGCCTCCGCGAGGCAGCGCCAGTTTTCATCCCCGGTGGCCTTCGGTTGCTGGTCCAGCCAGTCCTTGGAGTAGGAGACTTGAATGGGTTCAGCCGATTTGCGCGGCTTGAACAATTTAAAATAGTCACGGAAACTTTGCGCCGGCAGTTCATTGCGGGCGACAAGTTCTTGCTTAGCAGAATCGGTTGCTTCCCTCTCGGCGAAGGAAGCAGTTGGCAGCATGGTTGCTGCCAATGTGGCAACAGCCATTATGTAACGTAGCATCAGATAACCTCGCACAGGCACTTAACGCGCCAAACCCTCCCCCGGCGGGCGCGACGAGGCATTTAGCGCAGTCTGGCGCAAACGTCCAGATCAGAAGAAAAAGCAAGTGGAAAATTGCTCGTGGAGAAGAAAAAATTCTCCACAAGACTGCCTGTAACCCACTATTTCTTGGGTTTCAGGCCGCTGTCAACCCCCAAGTCTGGACGAAATCGCCAGTTGAGCGGCAGCCAGCCGAGCGACGGGCACCCGGAACGGGGAGCAGGAAACATAGTCAAACCCAAGATCACGGCAAATGGCGATTGATTCGGGGTTACCCCCATGTTCACCACAGACCGACAGGGTGACATCGGGCTTGGCCAAACGTCCGCGTTCCGCGCCAAGTTTCAGCAACTCCCCCACCCCATCCGGGTCCAGTACATGGAACGGATCTTCGGTAAACACCCCCTGCCGGACATAGGCCGACATGAACCGACCCGCATCATCGCGCGATAGGCCATACGTCATCTGCGTCAGGTCATTGGTCCCGAAGCTCAGGAAAGAGGTATGTGGTGCAATCTCCTCGGCCCGCAGACAGGCGCGCGGTGTTTCAACCATGACGCCAAGCCGATATTCAAATTCCTGCCCCTGCTCCGACGCGACTGCCGCAGCCACCGAGTCGATGCGGGATTTGACCAGCTCAACCTCACGCTTGGCCGAGACCAGCGGGATCATAACCTCGGGTACAACCGGCGCGCCGTTTTTGCGGGCCTCCAACGTGGCCTCAAAGATCGCGCGCGCCTGCATGTCGTATATTTCGGGAACGGTGACGCCAAGCCGCACACCGCGCATGCCCAGCATCGGATTGTATTCCGACATCTCCTCGACTCGGCGTTCGACGTCAGAAACAGGTAAATCCAAGGCTTCGGCCAGTTCGCGCTGGCCACTGCGTGTGGTCGGCAAAAACTCATGCAACGGTGGATCAAACAGGCGGATACAGACCGGCTGACCCTCCATGATCCGGAACAGCTGGATGAAATCCTCGCGCTGCATGGGCAGCAGCCGTTCCAGCACTGCAGACCGCCCCGACGGCGTCTGAGCAAAGATCATCTCGCGCATTACGATCAGGCGGCCGGGGTCAAAGAACATATGTTCGGTCCGGCACAGTCCGATGCCTTGCGCCTCGAAATTGCGCGCGGTTTGGGCGTCTGCCGGTGTGTCCGCATTGGCCCGGATCGCAATATCCCGCTCGGCGTCTGCCCAGCCCATAAGTGTTTGAAAACAATCGTCCAAAGCGGCTTCCAGCATCGCGGGCTGCCCCGCCAGAACCTGCCCTGACGTCCCGTCGATGGTTAGAACATCCCCGGTTTTGAACGTCCGTCCATCCGGCGCAGTCAGAAGCTTTTTCTTGGTCTGGAAGCGCATCCCCGACGCCCCGACGATGCAAGGCAGGCCCAGCCCGCGCCCGATCACCGCCGCGTGGCTGGTCATGCCGCCCTTTTCGGTCAGAACCGCGACTGCCGCATGCATCCCCCGCACATCCTCAGGCGAGGTTTCGCGGCGGACCAGAATACAGGCTTCCCCCCGTGCCGCACTGGCCTGCGCCTCTGGCGCAGTGAACACGATCTTACCGGTCGAGGCACCTGGGCTGGCCGCAATTCCGGTTGTCAGGATATCGCGTTTTGCGTCGGGATGGACCTGACGGTGCAACAGCTCGTTCAGCGCGTGCGGATCGACACGCATCACCGCCTCTTGCGGCGGGATGATCCCGTCTTCGGCAAGCCTTACAGCAATGCGCATCGCTGCACGGGCGGATCGCTGCACACGCACACCATCCAAAATATGCACATGACCGTTTTCGATCACGAACTCGACCTGCATTTCCTCGCGCAGTTTCTCGCGCATCAGCGCGGCTTGCGCTTTGAGATCGGCAAAGGCTTTGGGCGCCAGTTCTTCCAGCGACTGCCCGCGCGGGTCTTTTTCCAAGTACAGCGCCGCAACACCTTCGCCCAAAGCATCGCGTCCCTGGCTCTGGCTTAGATACCGCCCGGTAATCTGTGGCATTCCGGTTGTGATATCAACCAGTTGCAGCACGCCCGAGCCGCATTCACCCTGCCCGACACCGGGGATCATTTCCTGAATGACCAGCCCAAGCCCTGCATCCGCCGGGGCCCCTTTCGCCTGACGCAGCAACCGGGCCGACGTGCCATCCCACGCCCGCGCCATGGATCGTAAGACGCCGACCAACTGCTCTCCGCGATCCTGCGGAAAGGCCTCGTCGGTCTCATCTTCATAGGCACGCAGAGACAGCTTTAGCCCTTCGCTGCCATCAGCTTCGATGTCATCAAACACATCCGCATCCAGCCGCGCGACATGGATGGCGTAGCTTTGAACAAATCTCAGATATAGCGCGGCGGCGGCTTCGGCCCCCATCTGATCAGACAGGTCCACATAGCGCGCATCGTTCATCCCGATGTTCAGAACCGCACCCGGACCGCCCCAATCAGGGTCTTCGGAACTGGGCCGCACGCACAGCAGCGCCGTGTCGTCAAACTGTTCCAAAATCGCGGTAATATCCGGCACCTGACCATCGGCAATCTGTTGCACAAGATCAAAGGACAGCGCCACAGTGCGCGGCACTGGTAGGTCCAGCCGGACAAGGCGTTGCAAACATTTGGCCCGCCCGCCATGGGTACTGGCGGCAACGGGTGCTTGGGACGTGATGAGCGTGGTATGCGGGTTATTCTGCACTGCGGCACCTTTTAGCTTCGCCGCAGCATAAGCCCTTGCACCAACGGCGCAAGGGCGATCTGGCTTATCCTTCGATCTTGGTCAGATCAGCAACGCTGGAACAGATCGTGCGGATTTGGCTCAGCAGGTTCAGGCGGTTGCGGCGCAGGATGTCATTGTCGGTGTTGACCTGCACATCCTCAAAGAACGCATCCACCGGCCCGCGCAAGCTTGCCATGGCGGCCATGGCGGTCGGGAAATCCTCGGCTTTCAACGCCGGATCAATCTGCGCCTGCGCCTGATCCAAGGCGGCAAATAGCGCCTTTTCGCTATCCGTCTCGGCAAATTTTACATCCGCGCCGTAGGAGTATTCGACCCCGTCTTTCTCCTCGGCCTGCGTCAGAATGTTGTTGGCCCGCTTGAACCCTTGCACAAGGTTTTCCCCATCCTCGGTCGAGATCACCGCATTCAGAGCACGGGCGCGTTTGACGAGCAGGTTAAGGTCATCATTGCCGTCCATCGCGATACAGGCGTCGATGATGTCATGCCGGATGCCCTCATCGCGGAGGAAGACCTTAAGGCGGTCGTGGAAGAACGAGAGGAGATCGTCGGATGCGTCAGGAACCTTATTCTCGAGCTCCAGAAAAGCAGCCGCAGGCAATCCTACAATTTTGTCCTTAACAGTCTGGAATGCAGCGCCAAAGACGCCATGATCCGCGATTTCCTCCAAAAGGTCGCGGACACTCGCATCCGGAAGCGCCTCATTAACAGCGCTCTCCGCGCGAACCAACTGGCTATCAAAGAAGCGGTCCAATCTGATACGCAGATTGTTATCCAAGATCAGTCGAATAGCACCTAACGCCGCACGGCGCAGCGCAAACGGGTCTTTCGACCCGGTCGGCTTCTCATCAATCGCCCAGAACCCGGTCAGCGTGTCCAACTTATCTGCCAGCGCCACGGTCACCGAAAGCGGCGCAGCGGGCACGTCATCCGACGGCCCCAATGGCGAGTAATGCTCCTGCGCCACGGCGGCCACGGCGGCATCTTCGCCCGCGGCTTCGATGTAATATCGGCCCATAAGCCCCTGAAGTTCGGGGAATTCATAGACCATCTCGGAACTCAGATCGGCCTTGGCCAGACGTGCGGCTTTCTCGGCCTGATCCGCATCCGCTCCGACCACCGGGGCCAGTTCGCGGGTCAATGCGGCGATGCGATCGATCCGTTCCGCCTGCGTGCCGAGCTTGTTGTGGAAAGTCACATTCTCCAACGCGCGGGTCCATTGGGCGATGTCTGACTTGGCAACGCGCAGGTCATTCTCCCAAAAGAACTTGGCGTCGGCCAGACGGGCCGACAGCACCTTTTGGTTCCCCGCCAGAATGGTCGCGCCGTTGTCGGCGGTTTCACGGTTGGCGACAGTGATGAAGCGTTCGATCCGGCCCGTTTTAGGGTTCTTCACGGAAAAGAACTTCTGATGCTCTTTCATCGACGTCTGCAGCACCTCGGGTGGCAGTTCCAGAAACTCCTCGTCGATCTGCCCCATCAGCACCACAGGCCATTCGACAAGACCGGCGACCTCGGCCAGCAAGCCCTTGTCCTCGACTACCTCCAGACCGGCGGCAAAACCCATGTTCTGCGCGTCGTTCCAGATATGTTTGGCGCGTTCCTCAGGCGACAGCACCACAAAGGCGCGTTTCAGCTGGGCTGCATAATCCTCGTACGATGTGACCGAAAACCGGTTCGGCGCCATGAAGCGGTGGCCTTCAGTGGTGTCTCCGGCTTTGATCCCCTCGACCTCCAATGGCACAACCTGCGCGCCCGTCTCATCGCTGAGGATGCACAGGATCGAGTGCAAGGGCCGCACCCAGCGCATCGGGCCACTGCCCCAGCGCATCGACTTGGGCCATGGGAAGTTGCGAATGGTGGCCTCAAGCACTTCGGCCACGATCTCAGCCGCCGGGCGTCCAGGCTTTTCGATGGAGGCGAAATAAACAGCGCCTTTGGGCGTGTCGCGTTCTTCCAACTGGTCGCGGGTCAGACCTGCGCCACGCAAGAAGCCTTCAATGGCTTTGTCGGGTGCGCCGACCTTGGGGCCTTTGCGTTCCTCACGGATCGTCGGGCTCTCAGACAGTACCCCTTCGACCGCCAGTGTCAGGCGGCGCGGCGTGGTCAGGGCAGCGGCCCCGGCATAAGTCAAACCGGCCTCGACCAAACCATCGGTGATCCGCTTTTTCAGCTCCTCTCCAGCGCGGGTCTGCATGCGCGCGGGGATCTCTTCAGAGAACAGTTCGATCAACAGGTCGGGCATAGTCGGTCCTTAGAAATTCACAATCGTCTGAATGACGATGGCATTGGCGATATCCACAAAGAAGGCGGATACAAGGGGCAGCACGATAAAGGCAATAGGCGACGGACCATATCGCTTGGTTACGGCTGTCATATTTGCAATTGCGGTCGGGGTTGCGCCCAGGGCGAAGCCACCGAACCCCGCGGCCAGAACTGCGGCGCGGTAGTCCGAGCCCATCACCGGGAACAGAACCCAAAGCACAAAGAGAACCGCAAACAGGGTCTGCGCCGTCATGATCACTGCAATGGCCAACCCCAGTTCGGCGATTGTCCAGAGTTGCAGGCTCATGAGCGACATGGCCAGAAAGGCCCCCAGCGCGAATTCCGAGATCAGTGCCAGCGACGGGGTCCGTGACACTTTGGGCGCGCCCGGAAAGACGGCCGTGCGAAGATTAGAAATGAGAATGCCCATGATCAGGCAGGGCACGAACAGGGGCAGTTTCAGACCCGTAGCACTGATCACCTGATCCAGCCCATATCCCGTGATGATTGCCAAGTTCAGATACAGCAATACCCGCATGATCGTCAGGTGGTTGATCTGGGTTTTTGCTTCCGTGGTGTCTTCGGGAAGGCCGACGCTGTGTTCTTCCTCGGGCCTACTGGGGCTGAGGTTGCGACCTTCGATCAGCAGGCGCGCAATGGGGCCACCCACAAGTGCGGCCAGAACCAAGCCCAAAGTCGCAACAGCAACGCCTAGTTCGGTCGCACCGTCCAGCCCTGTCGCCGCGGCCACTTCGGGCGCCCAGGCAATCGCGGTTCCATGCCCACCGATCAGCGCGGCGGAACCGAACAGAACCCCCGCCTGCGCAGGATAACCAAACAGCGCCGCACCCGCAGCACCGATAACGTTCTGAAACACGATGGTCGCCAATGTCAGGATCAACAACAAAAGCAAAGGCTTGCCCCCCGCGATCAGATCCGACAGGCGCGCGTTCAGACCAATCCCGGCGAAAAACAGAACCAGCAGGAAATCACGGGCTGTCAGGCCAAATGACAGCTCAATGCCAAACAGCAGGTAGAGCAGCAGAACGACAATTGATGCCAGCAGCCCCCCTGTCACCGGCTCAGGGATGTTGAAGCTGCGCAACGCAGAAACCCGTGCGTTGATCTCGGCCCCGATCAGATAGACGGCAAAGCCCAGCGTGGCCGTCAGAAAATCGGGGATTTCGACGACATGGCTCACTGCGTTCCCCTATTCCTGCGGTCGGGGCGGGCATTCTTCACCCACCACGGTACCGTCATAAGCCTTTTCGCCGCAATTGTTGAGCGCGTGCCAGACATAACCCTTGCCGTCCTGCGTCACGGCCACGATGCGATCAACACCATAGTGAATATTCTTGGTGCCCATGAACGCCTGCGCCTGCCCGCCTTTTAGCGCATCCGCCAAGGCGGGCGCGTCATAGCAATCGAACCAACCTGGCGCAGTCAGGGGCTCGGGGTCTTCTACCGGAGTGAAAGCGGTCATCTGATCTAGCATCAGGTCCGTCTCGAAACACGCCCGATAGCGAATCGGAGAGCTATCGGCATCGATTGCCTGAAACGCAGTATAGGCAATCGCTTGGGGCTGATCCGCCCCCGTCGCCAGCAACAGCACATCCTGCCCGGGCTGCGGCTCAACCTCGTAATAGAAGCCATAGACCTGCAGATAATACATCCCTCCGCCCGCCAAAACGGCCGACAACAACAGGATCAGAGCGAGCAATTTTCCGGTCATCTATGACGCCTCTTTCATATTGGCAGAAAATAGGACAGGGTCCGCAGCTGTACAGGATGAAACGAGGCAATACGCATGGATACCACCCTTGCCGTCGGATTTTTTGGCGCGCTGTTTGCGATCATGAACCCGGTCACAAATCTGCCCGTGTTTCTGAGTGTCACACAGGATCTTCCCGTTGCGGATCAGCGCAAAGTCGCCGTGAAAACAGCGACCTACTGCCTGATCCTTGGGTCGGCCTTTGCGCTGATCGGCAATCAGGCGCTGGGACTGTTTGGCATCAGCGTCGATGACCTGCGGGTGGCAGGTGGTCTGGTTGTTCTGATGATCGGGCTGAACATGCTGAATGGGAACGAAAGCAGCTCGCATCACGGAACCGAAGGGGAGAAAAAGTCCTACCCGGCGCCCGAGACGGTGGCGTTTTATCCGCTGGCCTTTCCAATTCTGGTTGGCCCAGGCACGATCACCACGCTGATCCTGTATGCAAGCCACATCAAGAAACCCGTTGAAGCCATTGCTTATGCTGGTGTATTTCTGGTCGTCGTCGCGATGTTGTTCATTACGTTTTGGAACGCATCGGCGCTGGCCAAGCGCCTGTCCGAAAATGCCCGGGTGATCATGAGCCGTTTCATGGGCATGATCCTGTCGGCCATCGCCATCAGCATGATCGCCGACGGCCTGAAGGTGTTGCTGCCCGGATTGGCCTGAGCTGCGCATCAGGCCCCGAACCCGGCGGCCTCGGTCTGGACAAAGGCATCGGCACATTGCTTTGCCAAGGCCCGAACACGGCCGATATAGGCCTGCCGTTCGGTGACCGAGATCACCCCGCGCGCATCGAGCAGGTTGAAGATGTGGCTGGCCTTGATGCACTGGTCATAGGCCGGATGCGCCATGACGATGCGCTTGCCGGTCTTGGGATCATCGTGTTCCTGCGCCAGAATGGTGGCGCATTCTGCCTCGGCCTCTTCGAAATGACGCAGCAGAACCTCGGTATTGGCCACGTCAAAGTTCCAGCGGGCGTATTCTTCTTCGGTTTGCTTGAAGATATCCCCATAGGTCAGCGGGCTGGGGGACTGAGGGTCATTGAACGGCATGTCCATCACATGGTCGATGCCCAGCACATACATCGCCAGACGCTCCAGCCCATATGTCAGCTCGCCCGAGACCGGAGCACAATCATGGCCGCCGACCTGTTGGAAATAGGTAAACTGGCTGACTTCCATCCCGTCACACCAGACCTCCCATCCTAAGCCCCAGGCGCCTAGCGTTGGGCTTTCCCAGTCATCCTCGACAAAACGAATATCATGCAGGTCCATGTCGATCCCGATGGCCTGCAAGCTGCCCAGATACAGGTCCTGCAAATCCGGCGGGCTGGGTTTGATCAGCACCTGATACTGATAGTAGTGCTGCAACCGGTTCGGGTTTTCTCCATAGCGCCCGTCCGTCGGACGGCGTGAGGGCTGAACATAGGCCGCGGCCCAGGCTTTGGACCCCAGCGCGCGCAAGGTGGTCGCCGGGTGGAACGTCCCTGCCCCGACCTCCATGTCATAAGGCTGCAGAATCGCACAGCCTTTCGAGGCCCAATAGGTCTGAAGCCGCAGGATTATTTCCTGAAAAGAACGCGGTGCGCTGGACTGTTCGGTCATGACATTCCCTTTGGGCGCTACATGCACCCGGTTCCGGTCGGTTTCGCCCTTCCTATGCAAGGGGCCAAGGGGCGTCAACGGGCCAATCGGCACATCCTGTATCTGCACAGCCACACAGTGAAATCCGCGTATTCACGCCATGGTATTTGGACCGCGAAATCGCGTATTCTGCGCCAAACGATCAACACTGCATAAAACGGGCAGAATATGACACGAGTTTTGACGGCATTTCTTTTGTTTCTTCTATTGGGAGTGCACACCGCATCTGCACAGCAAGACCAAGGCGTTTGGGTGCAGGTTGAAGCCCAACCATCGCTGCGTGAAGCGCAAGATCGTGCGCAGGCCTATGCCAGTGCTCTGCCCGATGTAAACGGGTTCCGCCTGAACAGCGGCTGGTACGCCATCGTGATCGGCCCCTATGCCCGCAGCGACGCGGAACAGGTTCTTCGGGTCTATCGCGCCGAGGGGCAAATCCCGCGCGACAGCTTCATTGCGTTCTCCAACGATCTGGGTCAGCAATTTTGGCCCGTAGGCGTTAATCTTCTGGATCGAGGGATAGTTGCACCCCCGGTTGAGCCGGAACCACAGCCAGAACAGAACCTGTCAGAGGTTGCCCCACAGGACACAGACGAAACACGCGCCGAAGCGCTGCAGTCCGAGCGTTTGCTGACCGCACAGGAACGCAAAGACCTGCAAACTGCGTTGCAGGCCGCAGGGTTCTATAACTCGTCCATTGATGGCGCATTTGGTCAGGGCACCCGCCGGTCGATGGGCGATTGGCAGCGTTTCAATGGCTATGAGGCGACCGGCGTTCTGACAACGCTGCAGCGTAAGGCGCTGATGGATGACTATAATGCCCCGCTGATCAGTGTCGGGATGGCATCCTATACCGACGACCAGGCGGGCGCATCTTTGGACATGCCACTGGGCGCGTTGGAATTTGACCGCTACGAGGCCCCGTTTGTCCATTTCAAATCAAGCTCCGATATCGGTGCTCTGGCGCTGTTGATCTCGCAGGAAGGCGACAAATCCACCCTGCGCGCGCTGTATGAAGTGATGCAGTCACTGGAAATCGTACCACTTGATGGTGCGCGCGAGCTGCGCGGTGATCGGTTCTCGCTGGAGGGGCGCGGAAACGGCATTGTTTCGTTTACGCAGGCCACGCTGAAAGACGGGCAGATCAAAGGATTCACTCTGGTCTGGCCCGAAGGGGATGAGGCGCGTCGCCTGCGCGTTCTGGCCGCGATGGTGCAAAGCTTTGCGACCACTGATGCGGTTCTGGATTCAGCAGCCGGGGCATCGGCGGACCAGCGGATCGACCTGATCTCGGGCCTGCAGGTGCGCAAACCGCGCCTGTCGCGGTCGGGTTTCTTTGCCGATTCCAGCGGGGCGGTTCTGACCGTGTCCGAAGCCGCAGACAACTGCACCCGGATCACACTGGACGGCGATCAAGAGGTTCAAGTGGCCTGGACCGATGCCGATCTGGGCGTTTCGGTCCTGCGCCCCAGCCAAAATCTCGCGCCCATGAATGTCGCCGCCTTCAGCGCAGACACCCCGCGCATTCAGTCTGAGATCGCGGTATCCGGCTTTTCCTATCAGGGTGCGCTTGGCGCTCCGACCCTGACCTATGGGCAGATCGCGGATATCCGTGGCCTAAACGGAGAAGAAGGCGTGAAACGTCTGGCCCTGAACGCCCAGCCCGGTGACGCGGGCGGCCCTGTCTTCAACGACAGCGGTAATGTGGTGGGCATGTTGCTGCCAACTCCGACCGAAGGGCGCACCCTGCCCGCTTCGGTCAGCCTGGCCGCAACTGCCGCGCGCCTAACGGATGTGTTGACCCAGGCCGGTGTGTCTGGACAGCCCAGTCAGGAAAGCACGCAAATCTCGCCCAACGAGTTAAACCGCAGGGCGACGGGCATGACCGTTCTGGTGCATTGCTGGGATTAAGCTTACCGCATTGGTAAATCTGAAAGCGCCGCGGTTTCCTGCGGCGCTTTTTTTTCACAGGATATCGGGCGTGACGTGGATCAGCGTTGGCCCTTCGGCCTGAAACGCAGCGCGTACCGCATCCTGCAGCCCATCCAGCGTAGAGGGCGCAGCAGACCGCGCGCCAAACGCCTCGGCCAGTTTGCAAAAAACGGGATTGCGCGCCTCAACTGCGTTTGGCGCGATCTGGCTGCGGATCATGCTGTCCTCGATCTCTTTCAGCTTGCCATTGTCCCACAGAATGATGGGCAGAGGCAGGCCAAGTTCGACTGCTACACCCAGTTCCTGCATCGTGTAGTGAAACCCATAGTCACCGGCGATCACCGCCGTTGGTTTCCCCCTGCGCGCAATTGCCCCGCCGATCCCGGCAGGCAGCGCATATCCCAACGTGCCAAAGCCTGTCGGGTGGTGCCAATGGTGGGGATAGGCCATATCCCAGACTTCTTTCGCGACATAGGCGAACTGCGTCATGTCGGAATAAATCATCGTATCGGCAGGCATTGCAGCGCGCAGGGCGTCGACGACCGGCACGATGCCCGGCCGTTCGGCATCCACCTCAGCCCGCCAGCGGGCGCGCGTTTCGGCAACCTCTTCCGCGGTCCAGCCCGTGGCGGGTTTGGCATCTTCGGTGACCGCCCATAGCGCCCGCGCGAAACTTGCACTATCCGCCTGAATTTTGACGGCGGCCCGGTGATGATCCGAAAGCACCTCGGGGTCCAGATCAACGCGGATCAGGGTGGCTTTGTGCCCAAGCTCGCGCCGCCACAGATCGACCTCTCCCAGTTCCGCACCAACCGCGATCACCAGATCGGCCGAGGCGATGACATCGGCGCTGCCGGGTCGGGGCAGCATCGCGCCAAAATCCAGCGGATAGTTTACCCCCGCCATACCGCGCCCGGCATAGGTGGTGAAACAGGCCGCGCCCAGCTGTGTCAGGATTTGCCGCCATTCGTTCGACCGGCAACCGCCCCCCAGAATGAACAATGGCCGTTTGGCAAGGTTCAGCAGCGAGACAACCGGAGCCACATCGGGCGGCTGCGCCTTGGTGCGCAGCGCGGGTTGGTTCGGAAACGGGGCCGGATCAGCATCAGCCTCCAGCTGTGCGATGGGCACCTGAATATGCTTGGGCCGGGGGCGATTGAGCTCAAACTCCTCAAATGCACGTTCCACCAACCCATAGGCAGCCTGTGCCGTATTCGCCTGTGCGGACCAGTCTACGACAGTTCCCGCCGCCGCTTGCTGATCCTTCATCTGATGCAACTGGCCGCGATACTCCTGCGTCTCATTCAGACAGGATGAAAGAACCAGCATCGGCACCGAGTCGCTATAGGCTTGCCCCATGGGCGTCATGATGTTGCACAAGCCCGGCCCGGTGATCACATAGGCCACACCCGGTTTACCGGTCGCACGCGCATATCCATCCGCCATGAACCCCGCCCCTTGTTCATGCCGCGCCAGAACATGGGTGATCCCCGCCTCTTCGATGCCTCGGTACAGTTCCTGATTATGCACACCCGGAATGCCAAAGATCGCATCCACGCCTCGATCCCTGAGCATGTGCGAGAGTTGCGCGCCAAGGTGTCTTTTCATCAGCTTCTCCAGAATTGAACTGTAAAGATTGCATAGACGGCCAACAGCTCCAGCCGTCCCACGAGCATGCCGATGATCAACAGCCATTTCGCTGTATCGTTCAGCCCGGAAAAGTTGCCCGCCGGTCCGATCTGATCACCCAGCCCGGGGCCCACATTGGCCAGTGCCGTCGCCGCACCCGAAACCGAGGTGATGAAATCGAGCCCGGTCAGCGCCAGCGCCCAGGACAGAACGCCCATCGACAGCACAAAGAACATGAAAAAGCTCATGACTGAGGTCAGAACGTCCCGGCTGACGGGGCGGCCATCATACAAGGGTACAAAGACACCATTTGGTGATCTGATACGCCGGATCTGTGTTTTGATCGACGCAAACAGCAGTTGATAGCGGAACACTTTGATCGAACAGGCGGTCGAGCCCGCGCAACCTCCAATCAGGCCGATCAGGAAGAACAGCATGATCGCAAAGCTACCCCAGTTCATATAGTCGACACTGGCGTAACCTGTGCCCGAAATGATCGAGGTAATGTTGAACAGGGATTCCCTGAACGCCTGTTCCCAATGGTGTGGAAACACAGATGTCAGGAACACCGACATGACGACGACCAGAACCAATATCGTGGCTATGAATGCTCTGATCTGACTGTCACGCCACAGTGAAAGCGTATGACCGTTGGCAAGCTGCACGTAGCGCACAAATGGCAGTGCCGCCAAAATCATGAAAACCGATGCGGCATATTCCGTCGGCCCTGCAAACGTCCCGAATGAGGCATCGTAGTTCGAAAACCCGCCGGTCGAGATTGTCGTGAACGCATGCACCAACGCATCAAAAAAACCCATGCCCAGTGCTGCGTAGACCAACATGCAGACAACCGTCAGGAACACGTAGATCAAGGATATCTGGCCCGCGATCTCCTGCGCGCGTGGCAGAATTTTCCCCATGGTTTCAAACCCTTCCGAACGGAAGATTTGCATCCCGCCCACGCGTAGCTCGGGCAGGAACACCATGGCGACAACGATGATACCAATGCCGCCCAACCATTGCAGAATGCCACGCCAAAGCAACAAACCTTGGGGCAGATCATCCAGCCCTGAAATGACGGTTGAACCGGTGGTGGTCAGCCCTGACATCGCCTCGAAATACGCATCGACAAAACGCAGTTCGGTTTCACCAAACAGAAACGGGATCGCCCCGAAGACTGGCAAGGCAACCCAGACGCCCGTGGTCAGCAAAAAGGTCTGGCGAATGGTCAGGCCCTCGCCCACCCCGTTCGAGCAGCTGATGGCCAGGACCGAACCCGCCAGCATGGTAATGATGGCGCTTTCCAGAAAGACATTCCATTCGCCGCGCCCTTCGATCAGGTCGGCAATCATAGGCAGCAGCATGGTCGCCCCAAGAATGGCGACCAGCAAGCCAATCACATATCCGACCGGGCGAAGATCCATCATGAGGCGCAGCGTTGGCGCGCCGACCCGACCGTGTCAAGCAGATGATCCGTGATTATTCGTCGGAACTCTCGGTTGCCTTGGGCATCACGGGCGGTTTTGACGGCGCGCGTGTGCGGCGGGCTTGGGGTTTCGGTGCTTCAGCCGCCTGCGCTGTCTTTTCAGCCGCCGCCTGCCGCGGCTTGGGCGCCGCTTTCGGAGTAGCCGTCGTTTTTGCTGCTGTTGCAGTGGCGTTTGCAACCGCAGACTTAGGAGTAACCGGTTTTGAGGCCCGCGCTTTCGGCGCTGGTTTCACCGCGACGGGTTTCGTAGCAGCGGGCTTTGGTGTTGCAGTCTTTGCTACGGGCGTTGCGGGTTTGGTGACGGCAGCTTCAACTTTGACAGGTGCTTTGGCTACAGCGGTAGGCTTTGCCACCGGCTCGGATTTAGCAACCGGCGCGGGCTTTGCTGCAGGTGCAGGTTTAGCTGCCGTGCGCGGTTTAGCCTTGAATTTCGCTGTTGTTGCTGCTTTGGGCTTCGCTGTAGTTGCCGCCTTAGGCTTTGATGCAGCAGGTTTTTTTGCCGGGGCTGCTTGGGCACGTTTTGCGACAGGCTTTGCAGGTGCAGGCGTTTTCGTAACGGGGGTCGACCCCGTGGTCGTCGCCTGCACTGCCTGAACCTGAGCAAATGGTAACTCCATCGCCGATCGGGCAACGATTTGCATGATCTTGATTTGGCTC
Source organism: Ruegeria sp. YTSA075 (assembly GCF_059610245.1). Classification (NCBI taxonomy): domain Bacteria; kingdom Pseudomonadati; phylum Pseudomonadota; class Alphaproteobacteria; order Rhodobacterales; family Roseobacteraceae; genus Ruegeria; species Ruegeria sp. YTSA075. The sequence goes on from NZ_JBXWNG010000003.1 coordinate 355,066, forward strand.
ACCATGGCGTAACCAGCCACGCGAAATGCCGCTGCCTGAAACTCCAGCGGTTGGGTAATTGGATTCATTACATGTCTCTCCTGTAACAGCGAAGCAGCTTAAAATCTGAGGGTGAGTGTCCCTGTCCGCCCAGATCATCAGGGCAGAGGCTTGGGTATTGCAGTCCAAGGCGTGGCACGTCTCGGTGTCCTTCCGGGGCAGCACGCAGGCCAGGGCCCATCATGCGGCAGCTGCATTCCCCACTACTCTTACATCAAAACATCACGCGATTGCAGCATTTTTGCTGCAATGCGGCGATAGGGCGCTGATACGCGCCCTTTGTGATGAAAATCCAGGCGCTTAGGCGCTGTCGTTACCCGACGTGGAACAGGGTTGTGAATAGTCTGGGGTCCAGACTGACCGCCTCGAAGGTGGGCCCCTCAGTCAAAACCGAAACCGCGTCATGACTGTGCAGACTTTCTTGATGGCTTGCGATCACACGGAAATCTCCGACATGGTGATCGGCCAGCAGCTCAGCACAGAACAGCCGTGCTGCATCTTCGACAAAGATCGGATTGGCCGCGTTCAGTTCGGCAAAGGCCTGTTCATCTTCACGTTTCACCATGACCTGCGTTTCTGTCGGCACCGCTCGGCGGCACAGTTCGATCAAATCCTCGAACCACAGGCAATCTGCATCGCAATCCACAACAACGGAAATCCGCGCGACCGAACGCTGAGAGTGCGGCGTTGCAAGCTGCCCCCGCTGCGACCGGGCATGCTCGCTCAGTTCCAGTGAACAGGGGCAGGTCGAAGAATAAACATAGTCCAGATGCATGATCTTTTGACGCACACCGTTCTGTTCGACCAGTTCCAGCGCGATGTCATAATACTGATATCCTTCCAGCCCCGAGCGCAGGCTTTTGACCTTCGCCGGATAGGAAAACCGCATCTGGATGCGGGCATCGAAACTGTCGAGATCGGTCAGATAGTCGCTCAGCGCGGCCTCAATCACCTCAAAGCTGAACGTCCGTTCCGCATGCTTATAGAAGGAGCGCATGATCCGGGACATGTTGATGCCCTTCTTCTCGGCCTCAAGGCTTACGGTGCCTGTGATCGAGGTCTCAAGCGTCAGGTCGTCCCCGCCCTTGCGATGAAAGCGGATTGGCAGGCGGAAGTTGGAAATCCCGACATGCTGGATCTGCTGCTTTGCACCACGGATCAGGCTGGACGGGCCATTTTGCAGATCGGGCAGCGAGGCGCGATAGGCGGCATCCACCGCAAATTCCTCGGGATATTCCCGCGCAAGCGCCGGATAGTTCTGTGCATCGAACCCCGGGATCAGCCGCGCCACAGCAGGATCAAGCTGCGAAATCTCAAGCGATGATGCAGTTTCGGCCCATTTGCGCAGCAGCTTCAGGGCGGCGGCGGCCTCATCACGGTCCGGAGTATCAATATCGCGCGGATGAACGTTCATTGGCTTAGGGTCCTTGATTGATCATCCTTGATATAGATGACTGCAGTTCATTTGCCAGTGTAGCGTTTTACGGATGCGATACCATTCCGGATTGAAATGAAATGAAAAATACCGGCGCTTTTAGGCCGATACCGACAGCGAGCACAGGGATACGCCGCGTTTCATCATGATAATGGGGGCATTCCCGCCCCCAATCGCCTCAGGTTTGTGACGCCTGCAAAGCGTTTCGGATATCAGTCAGCAGATCATCTGCGTCCTCAAGCCCCACAGAAAACCGGATCAATCCGGGGGTAATGCCCAGCTCATCCTTCTGCTCATCACTCAGGCGCTGATGTGTGGTCGTCGCCGGATGGGTCGCAATGGATTTCGCATCGCCCAGATTGTTCGAAATCACGGGAATCGTCATGGCATTGAGAAACTTAAACGCAGCGTCCTTGCCCCCTTTGATATCCAGCGACAGAACGGTGCCGCCTTTTCCGCCCAGTTGCGACTGTACCAGAGCGTTTTGCGCGTGGGTTTTCAGCCCCGGATAGAGCGTCCGCTCCAAAGCAGGATGCCCTTCCAGTGCTTCGGCGATGTGCTGGGCTGTGGCCGCTTGTGCATTCACACGTAAAGCCATGGTTTCCAGACCTTTCAGCATGACCCAAGCATTGAATGGGCTCAAAGCACCACCGGTGTGTTTTAGGTAAGGCTCAACCGTGCCCCGAATGAAGTCGCGCGTGCCGATAATGACACCGCCCAGTGCGCGCCCCTGCCCGTCGATATGTTTGGTGGCCGAATACACAACCACATCCGCGCCCTGCTCTACCGCACGCGAAAACACGGGGGTTGAGAACACATTATCCACCACGACCAGGGCACCTGCCGCATGGGCCAGCTTGGCAACCGCCTCGATATCGATCACTTCAAGCGTTGGGTTCGACATGGATTCGAAGAATACCGCCTTGGTGTCTGGCCGAATGGCGGCCTCCCACTGCTCCAGATCGGTGCCATCCACAAATGTCACCTCAACCCCAAACCGGGTCAGGATGTTTTCGACGATGTACAAGCAAGAGCCAAATAGCGCCTTGGCCGATACGATGTGGTCCCCGGCCTTCAGCATCGAGGTCAGCGCACCATTGACAGCAGCCATACCAGACGCGGTGGCAAAGGCATCCTCGGCCCCTTCCAGCGCGGCGATGCGCTGTTCGAACATGGACACGGTCGGATTACCGTAACGGGCATAAATGAACTCATCGGGGCCACATTCCAGAAACCGGGCCTCGGCCTGCTCGGCACTGTCGTAAACAAAGCCCTGGGTCAGGAAGATCGCCTCGCTCACCTCGTTGTACTGACTGCGACGAATGCCGCCATGGACGGCCTGAGTGCGTTTGTTCCAGCTCTCGCTCATGTCATTCCTTTCGGCCTCAATCCCCGAGGCGCATCAAAAAAACCCCAGACGCGGTCAAGCGAAAGGGGCCTTTCATCCTGACCTTTTAGCGGTGTTGTTTAGCGTGGCCCGCAATCCGGTAACAAATCGCCACGTGGTGTTGTTGCCCATACGCCGCAGTTGCGAATTCGTCAAGCCCGGCGCCTGCATCGTCACGGTTCTGTAATCGTTCATTCATTGAAACGTCATAGCGTCATGACAAAGCGGCACCACAACATCTTGTATGAGGCAGAACTATGCCAGTGATCAGGATCAATGCTGTCAACGGGCGTGCTGAATTGCACGGTAGTTCCCGCCCCTTGTTCGGGGCTTTGCAAGAGGCCCAGCAATCCGACGGTCCAGTCATTATCATGACCCACGGGTACAAGTACCGGCCGGATGATGCCAATGCCTGCCCACACCGGCATATTCTGTCGCTGCATCCCAAGGCGATGCCCTGGTACAGCCCCAGCTGGCCGCAACATCTGGGCTTTGGCAGCGGGTTTGAAGACGAAGGTTTGGCCATCGCCTTTGGCTGGGACGCGCGCGGCCCGCTCTGGTCAGCGCAGCGCCGCGCCGTTGAAGCAGGTAAGGTTCTTGCGGAGGTCATTCGTCAAGTGCATCACTTGAATCCTCAGCGTCCGATTCATTTCATCGGCCATTCGATGGGCACCGAACTGGCGCTTGAGGCGTTGCATCACATTCCAACGGGTGCACTCAGTCGCATCGTATCGCTCACCGGGGCTGCATATCAATCCCGCACCATTGCCGCCCTGATCACACCCGCCGGGCGCGCGGCCGAGTTCATCAATATCATCAGCCGCGAGAACGATCTGTTCGACTTTCTGTATGAAACCGCCATTCAGCCGCCCCGCCGCGGGGATCTTAGCATTGGCGCGGGCCTGACGGCACCAAACGCAGTCACATTGCAGATCGATTGTCCGGACACGGTGGATCACCTGTCGGCGCTGATCTTCCCACTCGCTGCGCCCGAGCGACGCATCTGTCATTGGTCCAGCTACACACGCCCCGGCGTGCTGCGCGTCTACAACGCCCTGTTGCGCGACCCCGAACGCCTGTGCCTGCACACGCTTAGGCGCGGAATCCCCAAGACGCCGCACCGGCGCTGGTCACGGCTTTTTGCCCTGCCCCGGCCGCAGGCACTCTTGCCGTTTGCGCAGAAAGCTTCATGATCCCCTCAGCTTGAGGAGATATCATGATCGATCTGTATTTCTGGCCCACGCCAAATGGCTGGAAGGTCTCTATCGCTTTGGAAGAGATGGAGCTGCCTTACTCCACCCATTTGATCAATATCGGCAAGGGTGATCAGTTTGATCCTGACTTTCTGAAATTTTCACCCAACAATCGTATGCCTGCCATCGTCGACCCTGACGGCCCGGATGACGCACCCGTTTCCGTGTTCGAAAGCGGCGCGATCCTCATGTATCTGGCGCGCAAGACCGGGCGTTTCTATGGCGAATCCGAACGGGACCGCATCGCCGTCGAAGAATGGCTGATGTGGCAGATGGGCGGTGTCGGTCCGATGGCAGGACAAGCACATCACTTCTTAAAATATGCCCCGCAGATGGACCCACCCCAGGACCTGCCCTATGCCAAGGATCGCTACCGCACCGAGGTCGGGCGACTCTACGGTGTGCTCGACAGACGGCTGGCAGAAAACGAATACGTCGCGGGCGATTTCTATTCCATCGCCGATATGTCGATCTGGGGGTGGGCCAGCCTGTGGGAAGGCCAGCAACAGATGCTCGAAGACAAACCGCATTTCACCCGTTGGCTCAACGCAGTCAGCGCCCGACCGGCGGTACTGGCAGGCCGCGCCCTGCATGCAGAGCTGCGAGGCGACCACCGGGACAAGTCAGCGCAAAGCGTTTTGTTCAAAAGGTAAGTGAGCTTAGGCTGTATTTGACGATCACTCTGCCGCCACAACCATTCATCAGGGAATACGCATGCGACATAAATCAGTCTGGGCAGCCTGTATCCTTGGCACGGGTTTGGCCGCCCTTGGCTACCTCTGGACCGCATCTGGCACCGACCGTGCCCATGACCAACTGTTTCTGGAACATATGACCTGGCCCGAAGTTCATGCGGCGCTGAATGCCGGGTACAAAACTGTTATCATTCCAACCGGCGGCACCGAACAGAATGGCCCCCATGCAGCGCTTGGAAAACACAATTTCGTTGTCACATATACCAGCCGAGAAATTGCCGAACGCTTGGGCGATGCCCTTGTGGCTCCGGTCATTCAATATGTTCCTGAAGGTGATGTAGCGCCAATTCCCACGGGACATATGCGGTGGCCCGGAACGATATCTGTACCCGAACCGGTTTTTGAACAGTTACTTATCGCGACGATCCGCAGCCTGGCTACACATGGGTTCAAAGAAATTCTGCTAATCGGAGACAGTGGTGGGAATCAGGCAGCACAAGACCGGGCTGCTGCCTCGATGACCGTTGAGCTTTCGCCTGCCGGCGTATCTGTGCGGCATGTTTCCGACTACTACGCAGACAATGGGCAAATCACTTACCTGCAAAACGAAGGCTTCAGCGTCGAACAAATCGGAAATCACGCTGCCCTGCGAGACACGTCAGAGCTTCTATACGTCAAACCGGACGCTGCAGGTCGTACAGAAACATCTGCGCCCTCCGGCTGGAACACAGGTTTTGACGGCCGCCCTGATCTTGCGACCTCCAAAATCGGTGAAGCAATGATCCAACTCAAGATCAACACCGCACTAGGTCAAATACGCCGCCTTCGAGCAGAAGAAACAGATTGAACCCGGCCAATCGCGCACCTGCAGCACAATAGGCGCCCCGGCCCGAGAAGCTTCGATTCACCACGCTCGACCGCGCCAATTGCGTCACCGGACCCTCGACCCGATATCGCTGCAAACAAGCATCAAAAAATCGCGAACAAATGGCAAACATCTACCGAGAAAGCCCAGACGCGGCGCGATGCGTCGCAATTGCCACTGGAAACACTTAGCTCCCTTGACTAATGAAGAATCCGAACATCGCAAAAGGAAGACGCACGCAATGGCAAAGATCACCTATGTCGAGCATGGCGGTACCGAACACACAGTCGAGGTCGCCAACGGACTGACCGTCATGGAAGGGGCCCGTGACAACAATATCCCAGGCATCGAGGCCGATTGCGGCGGTGCCTGCGCCTGCTCGACCTGCCATGTGTATGTCCACCCCGACTGGGTCGAGAAGATCCCGGCAAAGGACGACATGGAAGAGGACATGCTGGATTTCGCCTATGAGCCCGACCCGGCCCGCTCGCGCCTGACCTGCCAGATCAAGGTCACCGATGCGCTGGACGGCCTGATTGTCCAGATGCCTGAAAAGCAGATCTGATGTCATCTTGGCCGGTGGCCGCCGTCGCAATCGCATTTGGCGTTTGTCCGTTTCAGGCTCGGTCACAGCAACCATGGCAATATGAACCACTGGGCTCGGCGGAATACGCCGAACCCACTTCGCGGTATCCACATGGCGTTCTCGGCGATCAGATCGAGTACGGCGCGTTGGTTCTGCAATACGCACCTACATGGGCAAAATATACAATCCGGCTACCCAAGGAACGGGTTTTCGAAGACATCCAACCGCGCCTTGTCGACATAGACAATGATAACCGTCGAGAAGCACTTGTAGTCGAAAGCCATCGCGACAAAGGTGCAAGGCTCGCAATCTACAACGGTGGCGGCCTTATCGCTGCAACTCCTTACATAGGTACCCGCTTCCGTTGGCTGGCCCCAATCGGAGCCGCAGATCTGGATGGCGACGGCTATGTCGAAATCGCCTATATCGACCGCCCTCATCTGGCCAAAACCCTGCGTATCTGGCGTTTCAAGGATGACCGGCTAACTGAGATCGCCGCAATCCCCGGCCTGACCAATCACAAGATCGGTGAGGGTTTTATCTCAGGCGGCCTGCGCGACTGTAAAGGTCAACCAGAGCTGATTGTTATTAACGCCAACTGGTCCCGGATCATTGCAGTCTCTTACCAAACGGATTGGGTCAAAACCGATCTAGGCCCCTTCAATGGATCCGAAAGCCTTACCCAAGCCCTGACGTGCTGATCCAAACTTCATCTGGCCCAAAATATCCTGGGGGTGAGGCCGCAGGCCGAGGGGGCAAAGCCCCCTCACCCAGCAGTGCTCAAAGCGCCCGCCAGCCAATATCGCGCCGGTAGAACCCCTCCGGCCAGTCCACCCCATCGACCATTGCATAGGCCCGATCCCGCGCCTCCTGCAATGTGTCACCACGGGCGGTGACATTAAGCACTCGCCCGCCCGACGCTTGAACCTGCCCGTCAACCGCCTTGGTGCCCGCGTGAAACACCATGTTGCTGCTGTCTTCCGGCAGGCTATCCAAACCTTTGATGACCGTCCCTTTCTCATAGGACCCGGGATAACCCTGCGCAGCCATGACCACGGTCATCGCATGATCCTCAGCCCAATTCACACGGGTATCCTCCAGCCGCCCTTCGGCCGCTGCATGCATCAAATCCATCGCTTGCGCACCCAGACGCATCATCAGCACCTGACATTCGGGGTCGCCAAACCGCACATTGTATTCCACCAAACGCGGTTGCCCATCCTTGATCATCAAACCGGCATAGAGCACCCCCTGAAACGGCGTCCCGCGCCGCTTCATCTCGGCCATGGTCGGGCGGATGATTTCAACCATCGCACGGGCCTCAACCTCAGCGCTCAGAACCGGAGCGGGCGAATAGGCGCCCATGCCACCGGTGTTCAGCCCGGTATCGCCTTCACCCACACGCTTGTGATCCTGTGCTGTGCCGATGGACAAGATGTTCTCTCCGTCACACAACACGAAGAGAGAGGCTTCCTCTCCCTCCATGAACTCCTCGATCACAACTTCGGCGCCCGCACCGCCAAAGGCGCCGCCGAACATGTCATCGATAGCCTCCAACGCGGTTTGCGCATCCATCGCTACGATCACACCCTTGCCCGCGGCCAGCCCGTCGGCCTTGACCACGATGGGCGCGCCCTGTTCGCGGATATAGGTTTTGGCCGGTTCCGCCTCAGTGAACCGTGCATAGGCTGCTGTCGGTGCGGCGGCCGCGTCACAAATCTCTTTGGTAAAGCCTTTTGAGGCCTCAAGCTGTGCCGCCGCGGCCGAGGGGCCAAAGACCAGCACGCCAGCCTCTCGCAAACGATCTGCAACGCCTGCCGCCAAGGGCGCTTCGGGGCCGACAATGACGAAATCAATCGCGTTTTCCTCGGTGAAGCTGACCACTGCGCCACCATCCTCGATATCCAGTGCAGCACAATCGGCGATCTGAGCGATCCCGGCATTTCCCGGCGCAACAATCAAGCGGTCGCATTTGGGGTTCTGCATCACCGCCCAGGCCAGGCTGTGCTCGCGCCCACCGCTGCCGAGAATAAGGATGTTCATGAAAGCTCTCCGATCTGCTTGGCCTTGCCTGCGCGGCGTTCTAAGCTGGGTGGGCATTTGACACAAGGCGCTGAAATGTCCGACCTGCTCGACGACCCGATTCCCGGCCAAAACACTCCCGAATATTCGGTTTCCGAGCTTTCTGGCGAGGTGAAACGCACGCTCGAAGGAACGTTTGGACGAATCCGCGTCCGCGGCGAAGTCGGTCGGGTGTTCAAAGCGCGCTCGGGGCATCTGTACTACGACATCAAGGATGATCGGAACGTGCTGGCCTGCACGACATGGAAAGGTCAGATCTCGGGCTTGTCGGTTGTGCCCGAAGAAGGGCTTGAGGTTGTCGTGACCGGCCGTCTGACTGCTTTTGGTGCACAGTCCAAATACAACATGAACGTGGATGAGGTCGCTGTCGCGGGCCAAGGCGCCTTAATGGCGCTACTGGAGAAGCGTAAGAAACAGCTCGACTCCGAGGGCCTGTTCGCAGCCGAACGCAAGAAGCCACTGCCCTATCTGCCGCAGATCATCGGTGTTGTGACTTCACCCTCCGGCGCGGTGATCCGCGATATCCTGCATCGGCTGCGGGATCGCTTTCCCCGCAAAGTTCTGATCTGGCCGGTTGCCGTGCAGGGTGCCAACTGCGCGCCCGAAGTGACCCGCGCTATCGAAGGGTTCAACGCGCTTACACCTGGCGGCGCGTTGCCACGCCCTGACCTGATCATCGTTGCGCGCGGCGGCGGGTCCATCGAAGATCTGTGGGGATTCAATGAAGAAAGCGTGGCACGTGCCGCTGCCGCCTCAGACATCCCATTGATCTCGGCCGTGGGTCACGAAACAGATACAACGCTGATCGATTTTGTCTCGGACCACCGGGCACCCACGCCAACCGCTGCCGCCGAACTGGCTGTCCCTGTCCGGATGGAACTGCTGGCTTGGACCAACGAACAGGGCGCACGACTTTCCCGTGCGGCCAGCGATGCGGTCCAGCGCCGCAGCCAGCGCTTGCGCGACGTGGCCCGCGCGTTGCCGCGCCCGGACAGTTTGTTGAACATTCCTCGGCAACGGCTTGATCTGATTGCAGAACGACTGACGCCCGCATTGACCCGAGGCGTACAAAACCGACGCCTGCAACTGGTCGAGATGTCGGCCCATCTGCGCCCGACAACCTTGCGCGCCGTTGTCGCATCTCGGCAGGAAAGCCTGCGCAACCTGTCTTCTCGCCTGTCCATGCGCCCGATCCAACGCGAGATCGACCAGCAGCGCCAAGCCACTGCCAGACTGGCCGAGCGACTAAACGCCGCTCAACGCACCCGATTGGACCGCTTGCGCCAACAGCTGGATGCCACAGACCGCCTGCGCGAAACGCTCAGCTACAAAGCCACGCTGGAACGCGGCTATGCCGTCGTGCGGGCCGAGGGCGACGTGATCACCACCAAGTCACAAGCCGCCAAGCACCCGGTTCTGGAAATCGAATTTGCCGATGGCCGCCTGACGACCGGAGGTTCCAGCAAGTCGCCCCCCAAAAAGACCAAAACAGATGCACCCGATCAGGGCTCGCTGTTCTAAGCTATGCTGACGATCTGGGGGCGCAAAACATCTTCGAATGTGCAGGCCCTGATGTGGTGTGTCGGCGAATTGGGGCTGGAGTATCATCGCCATGATGTCGGCCATCACTTTGGTGGGCTGGACACGCAAGCCTTTGCCAATATGAATCCAAACCTCACCATCCCTGTCCTGCAGGATGGCATCAACCCACCCCTGTGGGAGACCGGAGCTATTCTGCGATATCTCGCCGACCGCTACGCACCCGACACGTTTTGGCCCAACGCCCCGGTTCAACGCGCCGAAATAGACAAATGGGCTGAATGGGCGAAGATCAATGTCGCAATGGCATTCACGGTCCCGGTGTTCTGGCAGGTGGTGCGAACTGCTCCTGCCGATAGGGATAAGTTCAAGATCAGGAACGCCGTTGAACAGCTTGAAACAAAGCTGGAAGTTTCAGATCGACTTTTGGAGAGTCGCCAATTCCTCACCGGCCCCGACCTGACCCTGGCCGACATCCAGTTCGGCCACATCCTGTACCGATACTACGATATTGATATTTCGCGCGCGCAGTTCCCAAACCTCAAACGCTACTACGGCCGTCTTATTGAGAGACCTGCGTTCAGGCAGAATGTCATGATCAGTTACGAAGAGCTGCGGGTAAGCTGAGATCAAACCCCAACCTCTGGCCCAAGGCAGATCATCTCCTCGCCCAGATCTTCGGCCTCATACAGTTGCGTCGCCTGCGGGTCGCCTTCAAATTGAGCAACCAATCCGTCGCCCATTCGCGTAAACACCCAACATTGCGGATCTGACCTGTCTTCATAGACAAAACAAATCTGATCTTCGCGCTGATACCACACGCCTTCCTTGCAGTTTCCATCAAGAAACGACCAGATCACGCGGCGATTGGGCAAATAGCGTTCTACCCCGTAAACCTCGCCGCTGTACCCGTAGAACAGGGTCTTTCCGCGCGTATAGTCATCAAACTCCGCCCCCGACAGCGCTGTTTGCGCCCCCACCGGTTGGGTCGAAAGCACAAGAAGAATCGCAAAGAACCTCAACATGACGCCATAGTGTCAGATACATGCGGCCGTGGCTATTCGCACTGAGGGTTCACATGCCTCAACGTCACCGGTTGTACCGCAAGAGGATTTTGAAAGACAGTAAAGCCGGGAGATAGGGAGGAAACCAGAGTGACCAGCCTGATATGGATCGCCGCAGCATGTGCTTTGGCCTATCTGCCTCTGTCCCCACGCCCGGCCAGCACAATGCGTACAATGCTCAAAACCGCATCAGTCGCCCTGTTGGCCCTGTACGCCGCCCTCAGCGGCGGCGCGGCACTGCTGATCCTGGCATTGGCGCTCTGCGCCTTGGGAGACGCCCTGCTTTCGCGCGAATCCGAGACCAGCTTCATGGCCGGTATCGGCGCGTTTGCGGCAGGCCACCTTGCCTATATCGCCCTGTTCCTGTCTCATCCCAGCAGCAATGCGACACTTATATTCGACCATCCCGAATATGTCTGGCCCCTCATTTTGCTGGGCATTGTCGCCGCCACCCTCCTCGCCCCCCGCGCCGGAGACCTCAAGGTGCCGGTTCTGGCCTATATCCCGATCATCCTCGGCATGGGCATTACAGTCCTCGCCCTACCTGATACAGGCGCTCTTCGCTGGGCCCTGCCCGCCGCGATGGCCTTCATCGCCTCAGATCTGATTCTCGCAACTGAAAAGTTCCTGTTACCTGCCAACCACCCGGTCCTGAAACTGACCCCCTTTCTGATCTGGCCGCTCTATTGGGGTGCACAAGCCGGCTTCTTGATCGCTTTCACCTGACCCTTTGCAACTGCCGTAAATCCGCATTAGGTGAAAGGATCACCTGCGGAGACCAAAATGGCGTTTTTCTCAAAGCTCAAGGACAAGCTGTTCAAATCCTCTTCACGCCTAGAAGAGGGTTTGGATGCCATTGTCGAGGATGGCGGCAAGGAAACCACGCCTGACCCGGTGATCCCGCAGCCCGAGCCCGAACCGCACCCCGCCCCAGAAGTACCCGGCCCGACCCCCAGCCCCGTGCCATCCGAACCTCCTGCTCCCGCACCTGCAGACCCCACGCCTGCACCAACGCCGCCGGAGGTCGCTGAGCCAAAAGGTCTGCTAGGCCGATTGTTCAGCCGCGGCGATGCCCAAACCGTTGTCCGCCGCACGCTGGATGACGACATGCTGGAACAGCTCGAAGAGCTGCTGATCGCCTCGGACATGGGCGTCGATACCGCCCTGCGCGTCACCGCAAACATGGCAGAGGGCCGCTTTGGCCGCAAACTTTCGACAAGCGAAATCAAACAATTGCTGGCGCAGGAAGTCGCTCGCGTAATGGAGCCTGTGGCGCGCCCGCTACCGATTTATCCAAAACGCCCGCAGGTGGTTCTGGTTGTCGGCGTGAACGGATCAGGAAAAACCACGACCATCGGCAAGCTCGCCAGCCAATTCAAATCAGCAGGCAAACAGGTCGTCATCGCCGCCGGAGATACGTTCCGCGCCGCCGCCGTCGAACAACTCCAGGTCTGGGGCGAGCGCGCTGGTGTCCCGGTCCTGACCGCACCGGAAGGCTCTGACCCCGCGAGCCTCGCCTTTGATGCCCTAACCAAAGCCCAGGAAGATGGCGCCGACCTGTTGATGATCGACACGGCAGGCCGCCTGCAAAACCGCGCCGATCTGATGGAGGAACTGGCCAAAATCGTCCGAGTGATCCGTAAGGTCGACGACACCGCCCCACACAACACCCTGCTGGTGCTCGACGCCACCACCGGACAAAACGCGCTCAGCCAGGTGGAAACCTTCCGCAACCTCGCCGATGTTTCGGGCCTTGTGATGACAAAACTCGACGGCACAGCCAAGGGCGGTGTTCTGGTGGCGCTTGCGGACAAGTTCGGCCTGCCGATCCACGCCATCGGCGTCGGCGAACAAATCGACGACCTGGCCCCCTTTGATCCCGAAGAATTCGCCGCCGCCCTGACCGGCCTGGATCAAAGCTGATCCAAGTCTTCATCTGGCCATAAATATCTTCCGGGGGTCTGGGGGTGGAAAACCCCCAGCCTCTCCCTCCAGCAAAAAGATCTGATACTTGAGCGACTGGCTGATCTCACTTGAAGGCACCGAAGCGGGCCACCAGCTTGCCCTTGGGCTGGCGCTCATGGCCGCTTTTCTGCACGCGGTCTTCGGGGCACTTCAGAAAGGCCGCCATGATCCCTGGCTGTCGCGCGGAGCGATAGACGCCTGCTATTGCCTGATGGCCGCCCCTTTTGCGTTCTTCGTCGTACCCTGGCCCGAACCCTATATGTGGCCGATCTTCGCCGTCGTTTGGATGATCCACATCGCCTACAAGACTCTTCAGGCGATGGCCTATACCAAAGGATCCTACACGGTTGTTTATCCCGTCGTCCGGGGCACCGGCCCGCTGTTTACTGTGATCGGCGCCTATCTGTTGTTCGGCGAGATTTTCAGCGGCATGCAATGGTTTGGCGTCGCGGTCCTGCTGGCGGGAATATTCGGCCTTGCCCTCTACAACCTACGCTTTCTGGAAACCAACCGGGAAACCCTTGGGATCGCACTGGCGCTGGCGGTTGCAACCGGCCTCTTCGTGGCGCTCTACACTACGTATGACGCCTACGGCATCCGCGCCACTGCCGATCCATTCACCTTTCTGGCCTGGTTCTTCATGATCGACGGCGCGGCCATGCCGATCTACGCCTTCCTCAGATGGCGCGCCATGATCAACCGCCCGGCCATTGGTCCCCTCATGCTGCGTGGGCTTGCCGGCGGCATCATCGCGCCCATGTCCTTCGGTGCCATTATGTTGGCCACACGGCTCGACAAAGTGGGCGAAGCGGCCGTTCTGCGCGAGACCTCAACAGTCTTTGCGGCCCTGATCGGTTGGCTTGTTTTGAAAGAAACGGTCGGCCCCAGACGCATTGCTTTGATGGCATTGATTGCATTGGGCGCCGTAATCGTTGAAATGGGCGGGTAAGCAGCAGGAAGATACGATGACAGGCAAAAAAGACATCAACCCGTTTCTGAAACAGGTGCTCGAACTCGGCCCCCCACTGGCCTTTTTCTTCATCTATCTGCGCCTGCGCGATGACAGCTTTCTGATCGCCGGTACAGAATACTCCGGCTTTATCATCGCGACGATCATCTTTGTGCCCCTGATGCTGGCCGCGATGGGCATCCTGTGGTTTCTGACCGGTAAACTCAGCAGATTGCAGATTTTTACCGCCTTCATGGTCATCTTCTTCGGTGGCCTGACCGCCTGGTTCAATGATGAACGGTTCTTCAAGATGAAGACCACTCTGGTCTACGGCGTCTTTTCGACCATCCTGGGGATCGGTCTGCTTCAGGGAAAATCCTATCTGGCCTATGTGCTGGATGAGATGCTGCCCATGAAACACGAAGGCTGGATGATCCTCACACGCCGGCTCTGCGCCTGTTTTGCCGTTCTGGCCATCGCCAATGAACTCGTCTGGCGCACCATGTCGACCGATTTATGGGTGAAGATCGAAACCTTCGCTTTCCCGATCGCCCTGATGGCGTTTTTGATGCTGCAATTCAGCCTGCTGCAAAACTATATGGAAGATCCGGATCAGCAATGAGCGCCAACGCTGCGTTGATGCACCACCATCACACCGCGCAAGTAATCCGTAAGCTGCAAAAGAACTTGGCTTAAGCCCGAAGCTATGAAAGGTTAAGGCACCACTCAGCACCTAAATCCGGAGTTCACCGCCCGTATGACGGCCTTTCCTTCTAGTGGCTTTCTATCAGAAGCCTCTGACGAGCTTCGAGAGATGCTCTCTGATCTTGCGTCCGAACTAACCCTTGAACAGGGGGAAACCCTGTTTGAACAGGGCGACGAGGGCGACGCGCTCTACGCGATACTGTCAGGCACGCTCGAAGTGTCGTTTCTGGCCATGAGCGGGCGAAAGCTGACGCTGACCCTCATGCGGCCCGGCGAAGTTTTTGGCGAGATTGCCCTGTTTGACAGCGGCCCACGCACAGCGACAGTCGCCGCTGCCGAGCCATCGCGCGTTCTGCGTGTGCGCCGCCGCGATGTGATGGGCCAAATCCGCGAACATCCCGATCTGGCCGTTGATATGGTCCGTCTGGCCGGTTTGCGCATGCGCTGGATGGGATCACAGCTGAACGAGCAGGTCTTTCTGCCTATGCCGATCCGGCTGGCGCGCAAACTGCTTCATCTGTCCAACCTGCAGGATGACCCATCGGAACGAATCACGCTGTCGCAAAGCGAATTAGCCGAATTTGTCGGCGCCACGCGCGAGGCGGTGTCAAAAACCATCTCGACCTGGAAACGCGACAATGTGGTCGAAGCCTCGCGCGGAGGTTTGCTGATTCAGGATTTCGAAGCCCTGCGCGAATTGGCCGAATCCGATCTGATCTGACGATTTCGTAGTTTGGTGTGATCTGGTTCACAGAACGACGGGTCGAACCTGACCTAAGGTGAGCTTGTTACCGTAGGAGGTCAGAGAATCATCCCCGATATCTGTCCACTGATCTCTCCCTGTATCTGAGCCATATGTCGTCCCGGCATATGGCTCATTTTCTTTGCAAACCCAGACCTTGCATACCCACGCGTGTCAGTACCTGCGATGCACGTGCTTGCCACGGACAACCATTCGGTTCTTTTGTTTTTCCCGCAGGAAGACAAACAAACCCGCCCCCAGGATCAAGAGTATCCCCAAAACAACCGGTAGGCCCGGTAGCTCGCCCCAGATCACCCAGCCCCAAAAAATCGCCAAAGGCAGGCCCACATATTCGAACGGGGCCACCGTGGCGGCATCTGCGATGCGATAGGCCTGTCCCAGGCAATACCCAATAAGGGCTGCGTTCAGCCCCAACCCTGCGAACAACCAAAGGTCATGACCTTCGGGCCAGACCCAAGCGCGGAACAGAAACAACAGGCTTTCATTCTCGACACCCTCGGCAAGTCGCCCATCTCCGGCGACCAGCCAGAAGACAATGCTGACAACAATGAAGGCGGATTGAATATAGACCGCCATGGCAGACGCCTTGGATTTGGCGCCCAGATACCGCGTCATTACGTTGTTCAGCGCATAGGTGAAAGCGGCGGCAATGGGCAGGACATAGATCCACAGGCTGATCGTGCGCTCTGCCCCGCTTTCCCAGGGGCGCGTCATGATGATCACCCCTGCAAACCCAACCAGAACCGCACCGATGCGCATCGGGCCGACCTTTTCGCCCAGGATCGGGATGCTGAGCAAGGTGATCATCAATGGGGCAACAAAGAACACAGCCGTCGCTTCGGCCAGAGGCATAACCGCAAGCGCGGTAAAAAAGGTCAGGTTCGCAATCACTAGGAACATCGCTCGAAGAACATGCAGGCCCGGCTGATCGGTTTTCAGGATATTCCATCCACCCTCCAACTGAACCAGGGCGAGGCTAAAGCCGATCCCTATCAGTGAACGAGTGAATACCATTTGGTGCAAAGGATACCCGCCAGACAAAAACTTGATCAGCATGTCGTTGAGGGAAATCCCCAGCATGCCGATCAGGATAAAGACGATAGCCAAAGTAGGGTTTTGTAAAATCTTGTTTTCCGACACGATTTGCCCTTTCACCCGGCCCGTAACATGGGTTTCGGATCAGGTCCGCTCTGTTTGCGACATGATGTTAGACATTGATTCCAGCCCCGGTTCAGAGAGCCTGACCTAGGCTCAGCGGACAAAAAAGAGGCCCCTGATCGGAGCCTCTTAGATCATTGCTTGGCAGATCAAAACCGGTGTTATTCTTCCAGGCTGAGCGCCACAAACCGTGGGTCACCTCCACGACGCACCAGCAACAGCAGAGACTTGCGTCCGGCCACCTGTGCCTCTTCCATCCGGTCTTCCAGGTCTTCGATTGTGGCAACCTTTTGCTGGCCCGCTTCGGTGATCAGATCTCCGGCACGCAAGCCCTTGGCATAGGCTTCCGAAGCCTGATCCACATCAGAAACCACCAGCCCTTCGGCATCCGCGTCCAGCCCCAGTTCTTCGCGCAGCGTATCGGTGAGCGGAGAAATAGTCAGCCCCAGAACATCCGTGTTTTCATTGGCAGGTGTGTCTTCGGCTTCTTCTTCGCCATTCTCGGTACGTTCCGCATCTTCGCGGCGGCCCAGCGTGACCAAAACGGTCTGGGTGCTGCCATCCCGGCTCACCACGACGCGGACGGCTTTGCCCACGGTTGTTTCACCTACCTGACGGACAAGGCCGCGCGTATCCTCGACATCGACGCCGTCAAAGCTGAGGATGACGTCACCCGCCAGCAGGCCCGCCTCTTTCGCTGGACCTTCGGGCACATCACTGATCAGCGCGCCGCCCGGTTTTTCAAGGCCCATGGCTTCGGCCATATCTTCGGTCACGTCCTGAATACGGACACCCAGCCAACCCCGGCGGGTTTCCCCGAATTCGCGCAGCTGATCGACAACTTTGACAACTACGTTCGAAGCCATCGAAAAACCAATCCCGATCGACCCACCATTGGGCGAAAGGATCGCGGTGTTCACCCCGATCACCTGGCCATCCATGTTGAACAGCGGACCGCCCGAGTTGCCCCGGTTGATCGCCGCGTCGGTCTGGATGTAGTCATCATATGACCCGCTCAGTGCGCGGTTGCGCGCAGAAACGATCCCGGCCGAAACCGAGAACCCCTGCCCCAGCGGGTTGCCCATGGCAATCACCCAATCCCCGACGCGCGCAATGTCGCTGTCGCCGAATTGGACGTATTTTAGCGGGCCAGAAGCTTCGACCTTGAGCAGAGCAATGTCGGTTTTTTCATCGGTGCCGATCACTTTGGCGGGTAGCTCTTTTTTAGGCTGACCATCGCCCGGGAAGAACTCCACCAGGATTTCGTCCGCTTCGGCAATGACGTGATTGTTGGTCACGATGAACCCGTCTTCCGAGATCACAAACCCCGAGCCCAGCGCATTGCTGCGACGCGGAACGTTTTCGCCATTGTCCCCACGGTCCTGGAACTCACGAAAGAAATCCTCGAACGGTGATCCTTCGGGCACGATGCCCTGCGGGCCGGTTTGTCCTTCGATCAGGGTCGATGTGGTGATGTTCACCACAGCCGGGCTGATCTGTTCCGCAAGCGGTGCCAGGCTTTCGCCACGCGCATACGCCGCCACCGTCTGCGCAGCGATCAGAACCATTCCCGCAAATGCCAGCCACATCAGCCGCATAAAACCAAACCCTTCGTTCTGCCGAACGGACATACTGCGTGCTTGTGCCTGCACCTGGGAACTCCTTGTCGTCACTCTTGGCGAACCGCCCTATGGCCGCCCTCTTGGCATCCAATGTAGTCGGTTTGCTGCGGCTCGCAACTCAGGATCGCGGGGAAATCACCAGCGCGTGAAGCCCTAACGTTAAAACCCGACCTGATAGGCACCCCAGATCAGAGCCAGTCCACTGACCACGCACAGCAATCCTGACAGCCGTCGCGCCTGTTCCGGAAGGGACCGGAGCGCCTCGAGCATCCGTTCAATAAGCGAAGGGGCCAGCGCATAGGCCAGCCCCTCAACGATCAGCACCAGCCCAAGGGCCAGAAGGATCATCCCCATTACTCAGACGCCGGAGCAGCCGGTGCCGGACGCCCGGTAGGCGACGACAGGTAGTTGAAGAACTCGGAATCCGGGCTCAGGATCAACGAGCTGTTGCTGCCCTGCAAGGCGTTCTCGTAGGCGGTCAGAGAGCGGTAGAATTCAAAGAACTCTGGGTCCGCACCATACGCTTCGGCAAAGATCGCGTTGCGTTCGGCATCAGCTTCACCGCGAATGATCTCGGCCTCACGATTGGCGTCCGAAACCAATTCGACCACAGTCCGGTCGGCCTGCGCACGAACTCGCTGCGCCGCTTCGTTACCGCGTGCACGTTCGTCGGTGGCTTCACGTTCCCGCTCGGCCTTCATCCGGTCAAATGTGGCCTCAAGGTTGGCCTGCGGCAGATCGGTGGCTTTCAAGCGGACGTCGATCACGCTGACACCCAACGCCTGCGCTTCGGCAATCGCGCTGTTGCGGATACGCAGCATCAGTGCCGCACGATCCGAACTCAGGATATCACGCGACGAAACCGAACCCAGCACTTCGCGGGTTTCGGCCCGCAGGATGCGATCCAGACGATCCTCGGCCACGGGGATACCACCGACACCAACGGCCTGACGGAACTGCTCCAGATCCGAAATCCGGTAGCGCGCGAAAGCGTCGACAACAAGACGACGGTCATCCAGAGGTGTCACTTCAAGCGGTTGCACGTCGATCGATAGGATGCGGTTGTCGTAACGCACGACTTCTTGAATAAGGGGGATTTTGAACGCAAGGCCCGGTTCTTCTTTCACCGTAACAACGCGGCCGAATTGCAGAACCAGCGCCCGTTCACGCTCGTCCACGATAAAAATCGATGACAAACCGGCAACGGCCAGAATAGCAACGATGATCAGGATTATAGGTGACTTACGCATCAGTTGCTCTCCCCTGCAGGGCTGCGACGCAGTTCGTTCAGCGGCAGATAAGGCACAACGCCCTGCCCTGAGCCGGTCGAGTTCTCGTCAAGGATGATCTTGTCAACATCGCCCAGTACCTGCTCCATACGTTCCAGATACAGACGTTTTCGTGTCACATCAGGGGCTTTGCTATATTCTTCCAAAACCGCGCTGAAACGGCTGGCTTCACCCTGCGCGCTATTGATCTGCTGGGCGCGATAGCCTTCGGCCTCTTCCAGAACCTGCGCGGCTTCACCACGCGCCTCAGCGAGAACCCGGTTGGCATAAGCGTCAGCGACGTTTTGCAGACGGTCACGCTCCTGCGCGGCGGCCTGAACATCGCGGAAGGCTGCAATAACGTCCTGCGGCGGGTCGGCCTTGTCGAAGTTCACACGGACGATGTTCACACCGGAATCATAGCTGTCCATCGTTGACTGAATCAGCTCCTGCAGGCGGTCGGCAATGACACCACGATCCCGGTTCAGAATCGGTGCCAGCTCGCTTTGTGCAATGATCTCACGCATCGCCGATTCCGAAACGGCGCGAATCGTTTGGCGTGGGTCGCGCAGGTTAAAGAGATACTTGGCAGGGTCACTGATGTTCCACACGACCTGATAGTCGATATCGACGACATTTTCATCGCCGGTCAGCATCAGGCCATCGTCGCTGCCACGAGCACCACCCATGTCTTCGTTCTGTTCGCGTGTGACCGGAATGACTTCGGCGGTCACAAGCGGCCAAGGTGCAAAGTTCAGACCCGGATTCCCGACAGCGGAAAACTCGCCCAAAAACAGCTCTACAGACTGTTCTTCGGGTTTCACGGTGTAGAAACTGGCAGCCGCCCAAAGGCCAATGGCGACCAATGCACCAATCGCCACAGTCCCTTTGGTAAACAACGGGCCACCGCCACCGCCGCCTGAACCATTGGAGCCACGGCCACCGCCACCACGACCGCCCATCAGAACGCGCAGCTGCTCCTGGCCTTTTTTCATCAGCTCATCGATCTCGGGGATCTGCGGACCGTCGCCTTCGGGTGGCTTTCGACCATCCCCGTTATTTCCCCGATTTCCTCCACCACCTGAAGAGCCTCCGCCCCCCCAGGGGCCACCGCTGTTGCCCGCCATATGTCTCAATTCCTTTATCTTGGCCCGTGTGATCACGGAGTCCCTTGTAACTTGTGTGCGCGCAGTTGCAAATCAAGCCGTGCGTACAGGTTGCCGCATTGTCACCAATTCCTCGGCCATCACCGGATGAACGGCAACCGTGCGGTCAAAATCTTCCTTGGTGGCGCCCATTTTCACGGCGATCCCAGCCAACTGAATCATCTCACCCGCGCCGGGGGCTACGATATGACAACCCAGCACCTTGCGCGTTGCCTGGCTGACGATCAGCTTCATCAGAACCCGCTGCGTGCCACCAGCGAAGGCCTTCTGCATGGGTTTGAACGAGGTGGCATAGACCTCAATTGGTTCCTGAGCCGACGCCTCTTCTTCGCTCAGTCCAACTGTACCGAATTCCGGCTGCGTGAAAATCGCGGTTGAGATTAGCTCATGATCCACGGGTGTTGGGTTGCCTTTGAACACGGTTTCGACAAAAGCCATGCCCTCGCGGATGGCGACCGGAGTCAGGTTCACCCGGTCTGTCACGTCACCAATAGCGTAGATCGAAGGCACGCCGGTTTGGCTGTATTCGTCCACGACAATCTCACCCTTACGGCCCCGCTCGACACCCACGGCTTCCAGCCCCAGATTATCGGCATTCGGTGCGCGACCGGTGGCGTACATCACGACGTCAAACTGATCCTCGGTCCCATCCGTGGCTTTGACGCGAATCTTGTCGCCCTGTTTGGTCATCTCCAGCACATTGGTGCCCAGACGCACATCAATCCCATTCTGGCGCATCTCTTCACAGATCAGCCCGCGCGCTTCTTCGTCGAACCCACGCAGGATTTGTGCGCCGCGATAGAATTGTGTGGTCTTGACCCCCAATCCGTTCATGATGCCTGCGAACTCGCTTGCGATGTAACCGCCACCGACGATCAGAATGCTTTCGGGTAGTTTCGGCAGATGGAAAATCTCATTCGATGTGATTGCCAAATCAGAACCGGGGAAATCCGGCACCACCGGGCGGCCACCTGTTGCAATCAGTATGTGCTTGGCGGTTTTGCGGGTTCCATCGGTCAGCTCAACCGTATGCGGATCGACAAGATGGGCGCGCTGATCAAAGCTTTCGACGCCGTTGTTCTTTAGGATATTGCGATAGATGCCTTCCAGGCGGTGAAGTTCGGTGACCAGCTTGCCATGGAAGGTGTTCCAGTCGAAGGCACCGGGCTGGATGTCCCAACCATAAGCCTGTGCATCCCCGACCATGCCCGAATACTCGCTGGCAAAGACCATCAGCTTCTTCGGCACACAGCCCCGGATCACGCAGGTGCCGCCATAGCGGTCCTCTTCGGCCAGCGCCACCTTGGCACCGTTTTCTCCTGCCGCCACGCGCGCCGCGCGCACCCCGCCAGAGCCGCCTCCGATGACAAACAGATCATAGTCAAAGCTCATTTTCCGTGCCTCTTTCAGTTTTATGACAGCACCGATTAGGTGCCGCAAAGAGTGTATCTTATCACTCGACGTGGTTCAGATCGTCATTGTCAGACAGTTGATCTTGCCAAGACGCATTCAAATTGGGCCGATAGTACTCTATTGTTTTCACGAAATGCTCAGATATGGGCTTCGGCATGGATTGCAACGGAATTGGCCAACTCTCATGCGAGCCATCCGACTTTTTGAAACTGACATAAAAAACCGGGCGTTGTTTCCGCTCGATTTCGTCATACGCCTCAATGTAACGCACTTCCGACCAAGCAATGTCTTGGATTTTTCCGCTGTTTCCACGCAATTTCATTCCCTCTGCGTCAACGAGTGCCACAAGCGATGGCATGTTCTCTAAGCGTAGATAGTTCAAAAACAACCCGACGGATCCAAGGATAGCTAGCACCAAGACCAAGGCTGCTCCACCACCCCATCCCGTAGATGCAAAACCCCACACGGCCACCACGGCGGCAATCCCGATCTTGATTAGATTGCCTTTGAAGGCTCGAGTTCTTGCGCGCACATCTGCATCGGTTTCACGGTATTCTGCGGTCGGACACACAGGCACTCTTCAATCCGCCAGATCCGAAAACAGATTCTCGCGCACGCCGCTCAGCAGCTGATCCATCTCGATCGTGCCTGCGTTGATGTCCCTCAACTCGACCCGACCATCCCCATGGCCCACGATGACCTTGTCGCAAATATCGATGAACAGTCCATTCTCGACCACGCCGGGCACCTGATTGAGCACCAGCGCCATCTGGCGGGCGTTGCCGATGCGTTGCAGATGCAGGTCCAGGACATGGTTACCCTCGTCCGTCACATAGGGGGCCTCGCCATTCATCCGCAGCGCACAGTTGGTGCCCAGCACATCCATCGTATCCAGAACTTCTTCGATCAGGGTGCGCGTAGTCTGCCAGCCGAAAGGGATCACCTCGACTGGCAAGGGAAACGCACCAAGGGTTTCGACCTCTTTGCCTGCATCTGCAATCACCACCATTTGATCGCTGGCGGTCGCCACGATCTTTTCCTGAAGATGTGCCCCGCCGCCACCTTTGATCAGGTTCAGATCGCCATCGAACTCATCTGCTCCGTCAATTGTCAGGTCCAGCCACCCGGCCTGATCCAAAGAAACGACCTCGATCCCGACCTCACGCGCCAGCTGCGCCGTTCGGGTCGAGGTAGGAACACCCTTGATCCGCAAACCGTCCTGCGCCACCCGCTCGCCCAACCGACGCACCAGCCAGGCTGCGGTTGAACCGGTTCCCAGCCCGACACGCATTCCGTCTTCGACCATGTCAGCCGCGCGCCTTGCCGCGACATATTTTGCGGTATCGATTGGCGACATCTCGGCGGTCATCGGCAGCTTTCCCGAATTGTTTTTTTTTGAGTTATACGGAATGCAAAACGCAACTGCGAGACCCAATTCATGCCAGAGCCCCAGGAAAGTCTGCTGAACTACGCGTTTCCCATCGGATACGTCGCAATCATGCGTTCCCCTGCTCGCTTTGCACCATAGATACGCGCCATGACACAGCCCTATCGCCTGCATTATGCCCCCGACAACGCCTCACTGGTGATCCGGC
The DNA here is from genome assembly GCF_059610245.1 of Ruegeria sp. YTSA075. Taxonomy (NCBI): domain Bacteria; kingdom Pseudomonadati; phylum Pseudomonadota; class Alphaproteobacteria; order Rhodobacterales; family Roseobacteraceae; genus Ruegeria; species Ruegeria sp. YTSA075. Next base: position 378,615 of record NZ_JBXWNG010000003.1, read on the forward strand.
TGGTGTTGGAAGAGATGGGCTTGCCCTATGAAACCCTACTGGTCGATCGCAGCCAGAACGAACAGGACAGCGCCGCCTATCGTGCGCTGAACCCAAACGGTCTGATCCCGGTTCTGGAAACGCCGCAGGGAGCGATTTTCGAGACCGCTGCCATCCTGCTGTGGCTTGCCGACACCCAGGCACACCTTGCCCCAGCCGCCGATCACCCGGATCGCGCGGCATTTCTGAAATGGTTGTTCTTTGCGTCGAACACGCTGCACGCCGATCTGCGCATTCTGTTCTATGCCGAGAAATACATCGCCCCATCACAGGCCGAGGCCCTGCGCGCCGGCATACGGCCCCGGTTGCAGGCACATCTGCAAAATCTCGACGTCGTCGCAAAACAAGCCCCCGATTGGCTGCATGCCGATCAACCCTCGGTCCTGACATATTACCTGGGATGCATGATGCGCTGGATGGCGCTTTATCCTGCGAAAGCCGATCGTAGCTGGTATCAACTGGCAGATACGCCCTATTTGCAGAGAATCCTGATGCAGCTGGAATCGCGTCCTGCGACCCGTGCCGCCATCGCCGCCGAAGGGCTTGGGGCCAATCCGTTTACTTCGCCTACTTACGCCACTCCTCCAGAAGGGTCAGCTGTCTGACATGTTCCTCTCGGTTTTTGATATGTTCAAGGTGGGCATTGGCCCGTCTTCCTCGCACACGATGGGCCCGATGGTGGCTGCGGCGCGTTTTCTGGACATGATGCGCGCATCGCCATTCGAATTTGCTGGCCTGCGCGGGTCGCTACACGGGTCGCTGGCCTTTACAGGGGTTGGTCACGCCACTGACCGGGCCACCATTCTGGGCCTCGCCGGATTTGTGCCCGAAACCTACGACCGAGACAAAGCCGAGGCTGCGCTGGCTTCAATCGCCGAAACCCACACGGTTTCGCCTGACAATCTGCCAACCCTGAATTTCGACCCCAAAGCTGATTTGGTCTTTGACTATGACCACACCCTGCCCGGTCACGCCAACGGGATGATCCTGATGGCAACCGACGCGCAAGGCGATGTGATTTTGCGGCAGGTGTTTTATTCCATCGGCGGCGGCTTTGTCTTGACCGAAGAGGAACTGGCCGATGGCAAAGCCACGGATGAAGGCGCCCCGCCCGTTCCGTTCCCCTTCAAATCTGCCGCTGAGATGTTGGAGATGTCCAAAACCAGCGGAAAATCCATCGCACAGATGAAGCGCGACAACGAGGTCGTGCGCGGCTGTGCAGACAGTTTCGCCAAGGGATCAGCCCGGTTGTGGCAGGTCATGAACGATTGCATCGAGCGTGGCCTGGCGACCGATGGCATTCTTCCCGGCGGCCTGAAGGTACGAAGACGGGCCAAAGGCATCTATGATGCGCTGATAGCCGAGCGTGGCATGAACCTGACCGCCCCCCACACGATCAATGACTGGATGAGCGTCTACGCGATGGCTGTTAACGAGGAAAACGCCGCTGGTGGCCAGGTTGTAACCTCGCCGACCAATGGTGCGGCAGGCGTGCTGCCTGCGGTCATACGCTACTATCTTGACCACGTACCGGGTGCATCGGAAAGCCATGTCGAAGATTTCCTTTTGACCGCCGCCGCGATCGGTGGATTGGTCAAGTTCAACGCCTCGATCTCGGGCGCCGAAGCGGGCTGTCAGGCCGAGGTTGGCAGCGCCTCCGCCATGGCCGCTGCTGGATTGTGCGCAGTGATGGGAGGCACGCCTGAGCAGGTGGAAAACGCCGCAGAAATCGCGCTGGAACATCATCTGGGCATGACCTGCGATCCCGTTGCAGGCCTTGTGCAGGTTCCCTGCATCGAACGGAACGGGTTGGGCGCGATCAAAGCGGTCTCTGCCGCGTCACTGGCGCTGCGCGGTGATGGGCAGCATTTCGTGCCGCTGGATTCGGTGATCGAAACGATGCGCCAGACCGGCCAGGACATGCACGAGAAGTATAAGGAGACATCGCTTGGCGGTCTGGCCGTCAACGTGCCAAACTGCTGACGGAATAACGGAGGGGATGTAATGCGCGGACAGTGCCTGTGTGGCAATATCAGCTACCACGTCGACCCTCCGGTTCTGTCCTGCGTCACTTGCCATTGCGACAGCTGCCGCCGTCAATGCGCCGCACCGATGACCACATATTTCGGGATCCGCGACGGTCAGTGGCGCTGGACCGGTGAAGAGCCCAAGCGCTTCAACTCTTCTCCCGGAGCAGAGCGCAGCTTTTGCCCCCATTGCGGAACCCCGATCTCATTTCGATCGCGCAAGATGTCCGATGTGCTGCATCTATATGTTGCAACCCTGGACAACCCCGAGGCGTTGCAGCCGACCCTGCATGTGGCGCATGAGGAAAAGCTGAACTGGCTCAAGCTTGGTGATGGTCTGCCCACCTGCATCGGACCGGATTACACAAAAGTTCAACCTCTGCCCGACGCCTGAGAACAACGCTTTCCACAGTGATCCGAAACGGTTAGCGTCGCGCCCATGACACAGGATCGTCCCGTTTTCGGCATCGTTCTGATGCTTGGTTTCTGCGTGCTCGCACCGCTTGGCGATTCAATCGCCAAGCTGCTGGGCGAATCCACTCCGCTGGGGCTGCTGGTGCTGGTCCGCTTTGCGATTCAAGCGGTGATCCTGATCCCGCTGGTGGCCGCAACGGGCCGACCCTGGCGCATGCGGGGGCGCGTGCTTCGTCTGACCGTGTTCCGCACCGGTCTTCATATCATCGGCATCACAGCGATGTTCAGCGCGCTGCAATTCCTGCCACTGGCAGATGCGGTCGCTATTGCATTCGTGATGCCCTTCATCATGCTGCTGCTTGGAAAGTATGTGTTGAATGAAGAGGTCGGCCACCGGCGTCTGATCGCATGTGTTGTCGGATTTGCTGGCACTTTGTTGGTGATCCAGCCAAGCTTTGCCGAAGTAGGATTGCCCGCCTTGCTACCACTGATCGTTGCCGTGGTTTTTGCGCTGTTCATGCTGGTCACCCGACAGATCGCTAAGGAAACCGATCCGGTATCCTTGCAGGCGGTTTCGGGAGTGATGGCTACGATCTTTCTGCTCCCCCTCATACTGTGGGGAACCCAATCCGGAATTTGGGAGCTGTCTTTGGTCATGCCAACCGGCAACGCCCATTGGTTGTTGCTGGCCATCGGCATTCTAGGAACCGTCGCCCATCTTTTGATGACATGGTCGCTACGCTTTGCGCCATCGGCAACGCTGGCCCCAATGCAATATTTGGAAATCCCGGTGGCAACCCTGTTTGGTTGGCTGATCTTCTACGATCTGCCCAACGGGATCGCAGCGCTTGGCATCCTGATCACCATGGCCGCCGGGCTGTATGTCATTCTGCGAGAGAGGGCCACCGCCCGGTCTGCCCCGACAGAAACACCTGCATGACCTGATCCAGTGCGGCGCGCGGCACCATGACCAGCAGCCCGGGCCCATCCAGGCTCAGCTGAACCTGCGACACCACTTGGTTCGAGGTTCCAACTTGCCCATCCGGCTCAAAAACCAGCTTATCGATGGACCATTCCAGACCCTGGCTTTGTCCCGTCACTCGGCGCAGCGGGAACAGAGAGATAACATCGCCCGGCGTCAGATCCAGAATGATCGATGGAGGCGCGTGAAACACCACCTCATGTTCCCCCAACAAGATACAAACCGGGCTGGGTCGTGTGACCAGAGCATTGAGCACCGCCAGTTGGTGATCCAGACGTCCGCCCAGAAAACCAGCCCCAATCACAAGCGGGGCGTCGATGCTGCGCAGGGCTTTATCAAAATCCGTGCTGTCCTGTTCATCAATCTGAAACAGACGGTCCGCGGGTATATGCCCGCGCGTAGCCATGCTTATTGAATCAAAATCACCGATCACGGCCTCGGGCATAACGCCCGAATCAACCAGAATCGATGCGCCGCCATCCGCAGCGACCACTGAATTGACACGTTTCAGCACCAAACTCAGGTCGGAAACCCCAATTTGCCCCCCTCCAACCAGGCCAATTGGGCCGTTTGAACGCACAATTGGCTTATTTTTTCTCAGATTGATCATTTTTTCCGGATTTGGACACATTGAGACCACAAATTGATAGGTTCATGTAGAGCTGTAAGCCAATGTGTGCGCCCGATTCTGGGTAAGTTGGCTTTGTTAGTTTGTAGAGGACGTGTGTCTGATGGTACAGAATAAGAAGGTGTTAACTGTTTCTTATGGGGCCTTTTCCTGCACTTTAGAAGGGTTCGACAATTCGTTTGAAACACTCAAAGCCATTGCAGACTACTTCCGCGAAATCGCAGCAGATGATCGGTACTTCGGTTCGGAACCCCCACGACTGGATGCTGAAATGCTGTCGCGCATTGCCCAAGGCGACAAAGCCCAACACGTAGAGGCCCGGCAAGATGAAACCGGCCTGCTTCTGCGCGCCACAAAAACCGCGCCGGACACTGCGCCCGAGACTGCCACAAAGGATGCAGCCATGTCCTCGCCCCGCCCGCCATCGCCTTCGACCGTTGCCGCCCCCTCTTCGGTTGAACACCCCGCAACTGACGTTGAGCCCCTTGCGGCTGACAGCATCTCAGCCAAGTTGCAGCGCATCCGCGCTGTGGTCACGCATTCGAACACAGCCCCGATGACTGATGCCGAAGACGATGATAACTCTCTGCTTGGCGCAAACCCGGCCCCTGTCGATGCGGTAGCAGCCGCGTTTGAAGCCGGCGCTCTGACCGAGGAGGATTTGGAGCCAGCACCGGCAGCAGCGAAACCTGCGGCGAAAGAAGATGCTCTTTCCGCCGTTGCCGAGTTCTTCGAAGACGAAGCGGTAGCGGATGTCCAACCCGGCGATGCTTTGCAAATTGAACCCGAAACCACCACCCAGGATGACACGGTCACCGATGACATCCTGAACATCATGAAAGATCAGAGCGCGGCAGAGCAAGCAGAAGAGACCACCGCCCAGGGTGTTCTGTCCGCCGAGGATGAGAGAAACCTTCTGGATGATATCTCAAGCGTTGAAGCCGAAATGGCAGGCGGCACAGATGCCAAATCCAAAGAAGAAAGCACGTTGGATCAGGACGTTCTTCGCCTGATGGAAAAAGCCGACCAGCAGATGGGCACTCCATCGGCCAGCGACACGCGCGAAACCTATTCGCACCTGCGCAATGCTGTTGCGGCTGCCGAGGTTGATGGCAAGACCGATATGGCAGCGGCAGATCAACCCTATCGCGGCGATCTGGCCTCGGCCGTCAGCCCGCGCCGCCCCGAAATTCAGGTCACCAGCATGCGCCCCGAATCCGATGCAGCGGCGCCTTTGAAACTAGTTGCAGAACAGCGCGTCGATCAGAGCGAGGCGATTTCGGGCCCGGTTGCCCCCCGTCGGGTCAAAACTGATCAAGAGGGCAGCACGGCAGAGGAAAGCGGGTTCGCCCAGTTCGCACACGAACAAGGGGCACAATCTTTGCTGGATCTGCTTGAAGCAGCGGCATCTTATCTGTCCTTCATCGAGGGTCAGGAACAATTCTCGCGCCCACAATTGATGAACAAGGTCCGTTCGTTGAAACAGGATGAGTTCAATCGCGAAGAAAGCCTTCGCTCTTTCGGTCAATTGCTGCGCGATGGTAAAATCCAGAAAGCCGGAGGCGGTAGGTTTGCCGCCTCGAACCTGATCGGATTTCGACCCAACAATGAACGCGCAGTAGGCTGATCACCCCCTAAACGCAAGGGGCCGAGACATGTCTCGGCCCTTTCTCGTTTCGGATCAGTGGTCTTGCGTGTCTTCCTTGCCGACCCCGCGGAAGACAAATTTGAAGGGCAAGGCCCAGACGATCCCCAGGACGACATAAACCAGCAACTCGGCCAGAATAGACGGGCGGTCCAGCCAGTTCACAACTGTCACCACCGCCACGATGTAAAGCGGCAGCCCCACCAACAAGATTACCAAGGACCAACGGCGGCGGGCCTTGTAGCTAAGGCCAGGGGCTTTATCGTCGCTCATCAGTCTGCAAACGGGTCGGTCACCAGAATGGTGTCATCCCGCTCCGGACTGGTGGACAGAAGGGCCACTGGACATTCAATCAGCTCTTCGACCCGACGCACATATTTAATCGCATTGGCGGGCAAATCCGCCCAGCTGCGTGCACCTTCGGTGGATTCGCTCCACCCCGGCATTTCTTCGTAGATCGGCTTGCAGCGCGCCTGTTGATCGGCAGCAGTGGGCAGAAAATCCAAACGGTCCCCGTCCAAGTCATAGCCGGTGCAGATCTTGAGTGTCTCAAATCCGTCCAGAACATCAAGTTTGGTCAGCGAGATACCATTGACGCCGCTGGTGGCACAGGTCTGGCGAACGAGGCAAGCGTCGAACCAACCGCAGCGGCGTTTACGCCCGGTGGTCGTTCCGAATTCATGACCACGTTCACCCAAGCGCTGTCCATCCATGTCTTCCAGTTCGGTCGGGAACGGGCCTTCGCCAACACGGGTGGTGTAAGCTTTGACAATCCCAAGTACAAAATCAATCGAGCCCGGCCCAATGCCCACCCCCGTCGCCGCCTGCCCGGCGATCACATTCGATGAGGTCACAAACGGGTAGGTCCCGAAATCAATATCCAGCAAAGCGCCTTGGGCGCCTTCGAACAGGATGCGCTTACCCGCTTTGCGCTTTTCATTCAGCACTTTCCAGACGGGTGCTGCAAACGGCAGAATCTCCTGCGCGATCTCCTTCAGTTGCGAAATCAGCGCATCACGGTCGACGGGTTCAATGCCCAAGCCTTTGCGCAGCGGATCATGGTGCTGCAACGCTCGATCGACCCGGGCCTCTAGCGTTGCTTCATCCGCCAGATCAGCGACACGCACGGAACGCCGCCCGACCTTGTCTTCATAAGCTGGGCCGATTCCTCGACCCGTCGTCCCGATCTTGGTGCCCTTGCTGGCGGCTTCCTCCCGCGCCCGGTCTAATTCTCCGTGGATGGGCAATATAAGAGGCGTGTTTTCGGCGATCATCAGCGTTTCTGGTGTAATCTCAACGCCCTGCGCTTGGATCGTCCCAACTTCCTTGAGCAGGTGCCAGGGGTCCAGCACGACGCCATTGCCAATGACGCTCAGCTTACCTCCACGAACGACACCCGAAGGCAGAGCGTGCAGTTTGTAGACCTCACCATCGATCACCAGCGTGTGACCGGCGTTATGCCCGCCCTGAAAACGCGCGATCACGTCCGCCCGTTCGCTGAGCCAGTCGACAATCTTGCCTTTTCCCTCGTCGCCCCACTGAGCGCCGACAACAACCACGTTGGCCATATCCGGTCCTTTTCGTGCTGAGTAATCAAACTCGGCTCGTATACCGGGGCTCTGGCGGCAGGGAAACTGGTATTTCGCCGCAGATGAAAATCTCGCTGACGCGCGATGCCTCCGGCGGGGATATTTTTAGCCAGGTGAAGACTGGACCCCTGTTCATCTGGCCAGAAATATCCCGGGGGAGTCGCCCGGAACGGGCGGCGGGGGCAGCGCCCCCTTTTCTAATCTTGCCGCAAATGCACCGGCTGCCCATGAGGCGTGGTCATATAGGCCTGTTCCCACTCCCGTTCAAGGCTACACAGATCATCAGGCACCGCCGCGCCGCGTTCTGTCAGCAGAACTTCGAGTGTTTCAAGCCAGGCGTGAAAATAATCATCCCCACCATCCAATTCGCGGCTCAGACCGTTGCGTTTCAGCGTATCCGAAAAGCGCCCTGCCCAGTCGGGCCAATCAAACCAGCCAGCTTCATTCAACGCCACGGTCACGGCAAAGACCTGTGCGTGCCACGGTTCGGCAAAGACCGGTTCGGGAGCAGTGACTTCTAGGCATGTGTTCATGCGGGCTCCAGATAACTTTGCCAGAGGTCCAGCACCACTTCATCCTCGGGATGTTCCAGGTTGGCCCAAAGTTCTGACGAAGGAAACAGAACGGCATAGAGCGGCTCGGGGGCCTCACCCAATCCATGCGCGTTTGAATCGGGCAGGACATGGGCCCCGTGCAGGCGCAGGATTCGTCCCCGTGCTCCTGAAGCGTAGACAGGCAGACGGGTATGGCCGCCTTCAACCAGACGATTGGCTGATGGATGTGCAGTGACAACATTCTGCCCCGGCGCAAAGCGTGGGGCGATGGTCGAAGGACGATCTGCTGGCCCACCTTTGGCCAGTGCCGCTGCAACCGCATCCTTCCGCAAGCATTTCACGGAAAGAGGATGCGGTTGGTCCCCGCTAGCGCTTTTCAGATCGTCCAAGGACAGCACGCCTTGTTCAACCAACAGATCGGCGAGACCGGATATCCATTTCTCATAGTAAGAAAACCGCGCGTAGTCCTTGGGCGAAAGACGCTCACGCGCGTGGCGCGAGATATCTATGTTCCACTGCCCCAGAAACCCTGCCGCCAAAGTGACCGCCAGAGCCCGGGCGTGCCAGTCTTCGGCAAAAACCGGGGTGTTTTCGCCGTCCGGCTGGATTGGCCCATCTCCGAAGCGCCCGCCCATATCGTGAACGCGGGTCATGATGGCACCTTTGCCAGCCCCGTTCCGACCATGCTGTCACGCGTGACCAGTGCCGCCAGTTCTTGTTCATTCAAGTCTTCCGAGCCCGCAGGCCGCATGGGTAGAACAAGATAGCGAATCTCGGCCGTCGAATCCCAGACCCGTACCGCAGTGCCTTCGGGTAGTTTAACGCCAAACTCAGCCAGCACTTTGCGCGGTTCGCGCACGGCGCGGGCGCGATAAGCGTCGGATTTGTACCAGCCCGGCGGAATGCCAAGCAGAGGCCACGGATAACAACTGCATAGGGTGCACACGACCATGTTGTGCCGTTGGGGCGTATTCTCGACCACTACGATATGTTCGCCCTGCCGCCCGTAATAGCCGAGATCCGCAACTACGGAGGTGGCGTTTTCCAACAGCGCAGTTTTGAAGTCAGGATCGCTCCAGGCCTTTGCGATCACATGCGCGCCGTTCTGTGGGCCGATCTTGTTCTCATAAGTATCAATGATCTCATCCAGCGCAGCCGGGTCGATCAGCCCTTTGCGGGTCAGAATCGTTTCAAGCGCTTTGACACGCAAAGCAGGTTCAGGCGGCAATAAGGCATGCGGGTGGTCAGGATCGTCATGGGGCATGGGCCGCAGCCTGCGTCACGTACCAGCGTTCTGTCCAGTCCCTTTGCCGTGATATGAGACATCACGCAGGGTGATGCGAACTCCTGACTTGCCCCCGCTGGCAAACTTGCATAAGTACCACGCGATACACGCTACGCTGTTCGGGACCACCATGGAAAACGTCGTTCTCATCATCCACCTTCTGTTGGCTTTGGGCCTGATTGCCGTTGTGCTGATGCAGCGGTCCGAAGGCGGTGGCCTTGGGATGGGTGGCGGCGGTGGTGGCGCCATGACCGGGCGTGCAGCGGCGACCGCGTTGGGTAAGCTGACCTGGATCTTGGCTGCCTGCTTTATCGTGACCTCGATCACGCTGACGATTCTGGCGGCGCAGAAGTCTTCGGGCAGTTCGGTGATTGACCGTTTGGGTGTTCCGGCCCCGGCCGCGACTGAAGAAAGCACACCGGCGGTTCCGTCGGCGGATGACCTACTGCCCCCCGCACAGGGCGACAACGCACCGCTGATCCCGCAAGCCGACTGATACACAAAACCTAGAAATCTTAAAGAGAACTGCAACAGCATCTTGCGGTTCTCTTGCGCTATGGGCGCGAATCCTTTATATGTGAAGTCCCGTGGTGCTGCGGTTTTTTTCAAGCCGCCGGGCAGCTGATAATGACGTCTCACGGGAGCAGCCGAAAAACATGGCGCGATTTATTTTCATCACTGGTGGTGTGGTTTCATCCTTGGGCAAAGGGCTGGCTTCGGCGGCTTTGGGTGCTTTGCTGCAAGCCCGGGGATATTCGGTGCGTCTGCGCAAGCTGGACCCCTATCTGAACGTAGACCCGGGCACGATGTCGCCGTTCGAGCATGGCGAAGTCTTTGTCACCGATGATGGGGCCGAAACCGATCTGGACCTTGGTCACTACGAACGTTTCACCGGTGTGGCCGCGCGCAAGACCGACTCGGTCAGTTCGGGGCGGATTTATTCCAACGTGCTGGAGAAAGAGCGCCGCGGAGACTACCTCGGCAAGACCATTCAGGTGATCCCCCACGTCACCAATGAGATCAAGGATTTCATCGCCATCGGTGAGGATGAGGTTGATTTCATGCTGTGCGAAATCGGTGGCACCGTAGGTGACATCGAAGGCCTGCCTTTCTTTGAAGCCATCCGTCAGTTCAGCCAGGACAAACCGCGCGGCCAGTGTATTTTCATGCACCTGACGCTGCTGCCCTACATCAAAGCCTCAGGTGAGTTAAAAACCAAACCAACCCAACACTCGGTGAAAGAGCTGCGCTCAATCGGTCTGGCCCCCGACATTCTGGTTTGCCGGTCCGAGGGGCCGATCCCGACCAAGGAACGCGAGAAGCTGGCGCTGTTCTGTAACGTGCGCCCCGATAGCGTGATCGCGGCCCAAGACCTGTCCACAATCTATGACGCCCCGCTGGCCTACCACCGTGAAGGTTTGGATCAGGCGGTTCTGGACGCGTTCCAGATCAGCCCCGCCCCTAAGCCCGATCTGGCGAAATGGGAGGACGTCAGCGACCGCATCCACAACGCCGAAGGTGAAGTGAAGGTCGCAATCGTCGGCAAATACACCCAGTTGGAAGATGCCTATAAGTCGATTGCCGAGGCGCTGACCCATGGTGGTATGGCCAACCGGGTTCGGGTCAAAGTCGAGTGGGTCGATGCCGAGATTTTCGATACCGAAGATGCGGCCCCGCATCTGGAAGGCTTCCACGCGATCCTCGTGCCTGGCGGGTTTGGTGAGCGTGGCACCGAAGGCAAGATCAAGGCGGCGCAATATGCGCGCGAGCACAAAGTGCCGTATCTGGGTATCTGCCTCGGCATGCAGATGGCGGTGATCGAAGCCGCGCGGAATGCAGCAGGCATCACAGAGGCCGGTTCTGAGGAATTCGACCACGAAGCCGGTAAAAAGCGTTTTGAACCCGTAGTTTATCACTTGAAGGAATGGGTTCAGGGCAACCATAAGGTGGAACGCAAAGTCGGCGACGACAAGGGCGGCACCATGCGTCTGGGAGCGTATAACGCGGTTTTGGCCGAAGGTTCGAAAGTGGCCGCGGTTTACGGTGGCACTCAGATCGAGGAGCGGCACCGCCACCGCTATGAGGTGGACATAAAATATCGCAAACAGCTTGAAGGTGCTGGCCTGAACTTCTCGGGCATGTCGCCGGATGGACGTCTGCCGGAAATCGTTGAATGGACAGATCACCCGTGGTTCATCGGGGTTCAATATCACCCTGAACTGAAATCCAAACCCTTTGATCCGCATCCGCTGTTCCGCGACTTTGTACGCGCGGCCAAGGACACCTCACGCCTGGTCTGATGCGGCCGTTGCAAAGTGATGTATTGACACAATTAAGCGCTTAGCGATTGCCCGGCATGGGGTTAACTGTTGAACAAGCTTCGACAGGAGAACCCCCATGACCACCCAATCCCAACGCGCCGAAACTTTTTCCAGCCTGCACAAAAAGGGTGATCCCGTCATCCTGTTCAACATCTGGGATGCCGGCAGCGCCGGTGCGGTGCGTGACGCCGGTGCGCAAGCGATCGCAACAGGTAGCGCACCTGTCGCCATGGCGCGAGGCTATTCCGATGGGCAGGATTTCCCTATGGAAGCTGCCTTGGATAATGTCAGACGCATTGTCAATGCGGTTGACCTGCCCGTGACGCTGGATTTCGAATCCGGCTATGCCGTTGATGCGGAAGCAATTTCAGACAACGTTGCCCGCGCGCTGGACTGCGGCGTGGTCGGGTTCAACTTCGAGGATCAAATCATTGGCGGAGATGGTCTTTACCCCATCGCAGTCCAAACCGCTCGGGTCGAAGCTGTACGCAAAGCCTGCGACGGGGCTGGTATACCGGCCTATATCAACGCCCGCACCGATATATTCCTGAAAGCCCCGGCTGAAACCCATGACGCAGCCATGCTGGACGATGCAATCGCACGTGCCGCCGCGTATCAATCCGCTGGGGCCAGCGGTTTCTTTGCCCCCGGCCTGAAGGATGAGGCGATGATTAGACAGCTTTGCGAAGCAACCGACCTGCCCGTCAACATCATCGCCCTGCCCGGCACGCCGGACACCCCACGCCTTGCAGAACTTGGGGTCGCGCGGGTCAGCTATGGCCCTGTGCCCTACCGGCAGATGATTGCGTGGCTGACAGAACAGGCGCGCGCGGCAATCAACTACGGCTGATCCCTCTTACGGATCGGGATTGCTATTTTCGTCAATTCTAAGCACCTTTCCCGGGAAACTGGGCAGGAGGCTTTGATGAGCAAAGGCTATTGGGTGGCCCATGTCGATGTGGACGACATGGAGAGATACAAAGACTATATCGCAGCAAATGGTGAGGCATTCGCCGCCTATGGCGCCCGATTTCTGGTGCGCGGCGGCACGCGCGAGCTCAAGGAAGGCGGCGCACGTGCCCGCACTGTAGTAATCGAATTTCCCAGCTATGAAGACGCGCTCGCCTGTTATGAAAGCGAAGGGTATCAATACGCCAAAAGCCTGCGTGACCCGGTGTCGAACGGCGATCTTGTGATCATTCAGGGCTATGACGGGTAGTCATCGCTTGGCGTGCCACAAAATATGGGATAATCTGCGCTTATGTTGAAGAAGTTCTTTCAGGCGTTCCGACCGCCCCAAACCGAGCATTTGCCCGATCCTGATGCTGAATTGGCGTTGGGCGCTTTGATGGTGCGCGTGGCTCAGGCGGACCGGGACTATAAGCTGGAAGAAATCAGCCTGATCGACCGGATTCTGGCACGCCTGTACGAACATAATGCTATTGAGGCCGCCAAAGTGCGTGCCACCTGCGAAAAACTCCATGCCGCCGCGCCAGAAACGGATACGTTTGGCAAACTGATCCGCGAAACTACCGATCTGCAGGAACGCCTCGCGGCGCTTGATGCGTTGTGGGAGGTCGTGCTGGCCGATGGAGATTCGGATGAGGGTGAGATTAAGATCGTAGAAGAAGCGCGCGCAGCGATGGGCCTTAGCTTCAACGACAGCAAGGCAGCACGCGAACGGGTGCAAAGCCGCTTGGAAGCCAGCTAACCCGCGTCTATATCTATGTCATGTTTAGTGATTTTCTGTCCCGGCTGACACAGCCCGCTCCCGACCCGCTTCCCGATCATGATGCCCGTCTTGCGCTAACGGCTTTGCTGGTGCGCATCGCCCGGTCCGACAATGATTATGCCGATTCCGAGATGGCACGGATCGATAAGATCTCGACCCAACGCTATGGTCTGTCCCCGTTCGAAGCGGCCGGACTGCGCGCACGTGCCGAAGATCTTGAGGCTGAAGCCCCCGATACCGTTCGCTTTACCCGTGCCATTAAGGAGGCCGTTGCCTACGAGGATCGGCTGGCCGTCGTGCAGGCCATGTGGTCAGTCGCCTTGGCTGATGGGCAGCGCACAGGCGAAGAAGATTCCCTGCTGCGCCTTGTGGTTAGCTTGCTGGGCGTTAGCGATGTGGATTCGGCGCTGGCCCGGCAAAAGGCTGCACAATCGTGACAGCGATGCTGGGCATGTATGACATGCCTGCCCTGCAGGCCGCCAATGATCGATTCTGGTCACTGATCCGCACCCATCTTGGATTTGGCTGGGCGCAACTGGATCGGCATCGAGATGTTTGGGAGATCTGGCAGGACCCTGGTCTGGTATTCGCCCAGACCTGCGGCATGCCCTACCGCACCCGCCTTCATGGCCACGTTCAACTGGTCGGAACGCCGGACTATGGATTGCCGGGCTGTCCGGCTGGTCACTATTGCTCGGTCTTTGTGGCGCGATGCGACGATCCGCGCGACCTTGCCGACCTAGTGATGGGACGTTTCGCCTATAACGAGGCGCTGTCGCAATCCGGTTGGGCTGCGCCGATCACCCATCTGGATGATTTGGATTTGAAACCCGCCGAGCTCATCCAAACCGGCGGGCACGCCCTGGCCGCCCAAGCCGTTGCCGACCACGACGCTGATTTTGCCGCCTTGGATGCACTGACATGGGCGCTGTTGAAGAAGCATACGGATCTGGGCCGGTATCTGCGCGACGTTGTCCACACATCACCAACCCCCGCGCTGCCCTACATAACATCGCTTACCCAGGACCCGGATCAGATTGCAGATGCCGTTCGCGCAGCCATCATCGCTCTCTCAGAAGAAGACCAGCGCCTCCTTCACATCCGTGGGTTGATCAATATTCCCGCCGAAGAATATCTGGCCGTTCCCACACCCCCTCCACCTGCAGCCTGATTGCACAGTCTCTACTCATTTTGACAATAACCTCTGGTCAATTCGGCAGATTCGATCCCTGATTCTGTGATTTGCGCATTGCATTGTGCCGGATTTTCCGTCCTATTAGCGCATCAATACCAGCAACAACGGGATCCTTCGTGTCAGACCCATCAGCCGTCATCGAGATCAAGAACCTTCATAAAAGCTTCGGCAATCTCGAGGTGCTCAAGGGTGTCGACATCACCGCAAGGCGCGGGGATGTAGTCTCGCTCATCGGATCATCCGGATCGGGAAAATCAACCCTGTTGCGTTGCTGCAACCTATTGGAAGACAGCCAGCAGGGCGAAATATTGTTCAAAGGCGAACCCGTGCAATGGGCTGGCAAAGGCCATGCCCGCCACCCCGCAGACCCAAAGCAGGTTCTGCGTATTCGGACCAACCTGTCCATGGTGTTCCAGCAGTTCAATCTTTGGGCACATATGACCATCCTGCAAAATGTCATGGAGGCCCCGGTCACCGTTTTGGGCCGTGACAAGGCCGAAGTCGAAGACAGTGCGCGAAGGTACCTTGATAAGGTTGGCATCGGTGACAAATGCGACGTCTACCCGGCACAGTTATCCGGTGGTCAGCAGCAGCGTGCCGCAATCGCGCGCGGATTGTGCATGGAACCCGAGGCATTGCTGTTTGACGAGCCAACTTCAGCCCTGGACCCCGAACTGGAACAGGAAGTGATCAAAGTGATCAAAGACCTGGCCGCCGAAGGCCGGACCATGATCATCGTAACCCATGACATGCAGATGGCTGCCGATATCTCAAGCCACGTGGTATTCCTGCATCAAGGGCTGATCGAAGAAGAAGGCACGCCCGAGGATATCTTTACCGCCCCTGAATCCAAACGACTTCAGGGTTTTCTGTCTGCTACCAAAGCGGCATAATTTCGAAAACAGAACCAAACTGGGGAGTAACCAATGAAAAACCTGATTCTGTCCACCGCAGCACTGGCGCTGACCGCCGGTATCGCCATGGCCGACACTGTGCGCATGGGTACCGAGGGCGCCTACCCTCCGTATAATTTCATCAACGATGCCGGCGAGATCGACGGGTTCGAGCGTGATGTAGGCGACGAGCTGTGCAAGCGCGCCGGTTTGGATTGCGAATGGGTCAAGAATGACTGGGATTCGATCATTCCAAACCTGGTTTCGGGTAACTACGACACCATCATCGCGGGTATGTCGATCACCGACGAACGCGATGAGGTCATCGACTTTACACAGGACTATTACCCGCCAACCGCGTCGGCCTATGTCGCGACCTCTGACGCAGCCGATGTGACCGGCGGTGTTGTTGCTGCGCAAACCGCCACCATTCAGGCGGGCCACGTCGCCGAAACCGGCGCGACTCTGGTTGAATTCGCGACCCCGGAAGAAACCATCGCAGCCGTCCGCAACGGCGAAGCCGATGCCGTTCTGGCCGACCGCGACTATCTGGTGCCGCTGGTCGAAGAATCGAGCGGTGAGCTGGTCTTTGTCGGCGATCCGGTTCCACTGGGCGGTGGCGTCGGCATGGGCCTGCGTGAAAGCGACGGTGAACTGCGCGGCAAGTTCGACGAAGCCATCACGTCGATGAAAGCTGACGGCACACTTAACGAGATGCTAATCAAGTGGTTCGGTGAAGGCACCGCCACATACGGAGCTGACGGTTCGGTCGTCACCAACTGATACTGACCTGTTACGGCCCGGCGTCCTTGCGCCGGGCCCATTCCGGCCTTGCCGGACCAGACGTTCGAAAGACGCCTTATGTTCTCCTACTGCGCTGATCCTGACACGCTGGGCACGTTCCGCTGGTTCTCGTGCTATCTGACCAATGGCGTCCACTGGTCGTTCTACGTCTCATTCATCAAAGTTCTGGCCTTGCTGGCTGTGACCGCACCCGTCGCGCTCGGATTTGGCTTTGCAGGCGCGATGGCCGCACGGTCTCACTTTCCGCCTCTCAGTTGGCTGGGCAAGGCCTATATCGCGATTGTGCGCGGTGTGCCTGACATTGCCTTTTTCCTGTTCTTCGTCATCGCGCTGGATCAGGGGTTCGAATGGATCCGCCACAAGATCCTCTGCCCCGACTGGACAGATCCGATCCGTCAAGGCAACGACTTTCTGGTGTGTCAGGCCGCCAAGTTGCCGCTTGGGACCTCGCCAGAATGGGTGCATGAGACCTACGGCTTCTTCCTTGCGGTAATCACATTCTCCATCGTGTTCGGCGCTTTCGCTGCCAATGTCCTGTTCGGCGGAATGCGCGCTGTGCCGCATGCGCAGCTTGAAACGGCCGAGGCTTATGGCATGACCCGCAGCCAGACCTTTTGGCGCATCCTTGTTCCGCAAATGTGGGTATACGCGCTGCCCGGCCTGTCAAACCTGTGGATGGTTCTGATCAAGGCCACGCCGCTTCTGTTCTTACTGGGTGTCGAAGACATCGTCTATTGGGCCCGCGAACTGGGCGGCACCAAAACATCGCGCTTCACCGACTATCCCCATGGCGACTGGCGTATGTGGTACTTCCTCGCCCTGCTGGTCTTTTATCTTAGCATGACCCGCGTGTCCGAAATCGGGCTCGAAAGACTGATGCGCCGCCTGTCCCACGGTCAGGCCACCTCGGGCGGAGAGCTTCTGCGCAAGGAAACCACGGCATGACACTCGCGCCTCAAGACACCAACCGGGTGGTGCAGCACGCCATTGCGCTGCAATCGTTTTCTCGCGCGCCGTCTCCTTTTGAGGGAGCCCGAGCATGAGCTGCATCCAGACCATTCAGGACTATGGCCTGCGTTCCCTTGGATATGGCGAACGCCTGCTGCCCAAGACCGA
Organism: Ruegeria sp. YTSA075; assembly: GCF_059610245.1. NCBI lineage: Bacteria > Pseudomonadati > Pseudomonadota > Alphaproteobacteria > Rhodobacterales > Roseobacteraceae > Ruegeria > Ruegeria sp. YTSA075. The sequence continues at coordinate 395,839 of NZ_JBXWNG010000003.1, forward strand.
TTTCACACTATGTGAGCACTTCACCCTGATCGGTTCAGGCATGATCTGGAATATCTATTTCGGCATCATGGCAATGGTGACAGGGTTCTTTCTGGCTACCGCGCTGGCGGTCGGAAAAGCATCGCCCAACAAATGGCTGCGCAAACCGTCCGAATGGTTCATCTTTTTGTTCCGGGGCTCACCGCTCTTTATCCAGTTCTTCTTCGCCTATTTCTTCTTCCTGTCGTTGAAGAAACCCTATCCGATGTTCGACGCGTTCACCTCGGCCTGGTTGGGGGCTTTGATCGTGCTGTTCCTGAACACCTCCGCCTATTCGGGTGAGATCTTCTATGGTGCACTCCGCTCCATCCCAAAGGGCGATCTTGAGGCTGCAGATGCCTACGGCATGTCCGGCTGGGCCCGGTTCCGCCGCATCGTCTGGCCGACCATGTTGCGGCTAGCATGGCCTGCCTACACAAACGAAGCGATCTTTGTGTTCCAGTCAACAACACTGGTCTTTTTCTCGGCCTTCCCGGCTTGGCAGCAGCGTGGAGACGCCTTGTACTATGCCAGCTACTTTGCCGACAAAACCTTCAACCCGTTTGTACCCTACCCGATTTTGGCCTTTTATTTCATCCTGTTGACACTAGTCATCGTGTGGGGCTTTGGACAGGTGAACAAGCGCCTGAACCGCCATCTGCCCGTCGCAAGACAGAGCAAGATGAAATTCAGATTAAATCTGGCGCGCTGACCAAACGCGCTGGACTCTGTAGATCAAACAGGTTTGATCACGCAGCAATTTGCTTGCTATGTGGGGGAGATGGTACCGCCTCCCTGGCTTGAACAGGGGACCTCTGGATCCACAATCCAGCGCTCTAACCAACTGAGCTAAGGCGGCACTCGTGAAGGGCGATGTACCGAACGCGTCCGGGGATTGCAAGAGGATTAAAGCTGAATTTTCCAGCTTTGTTCGACAAGATCGACCCCAAAAGAATGCACCGGTTTACTGCCCGTCAGCTGCCATCCATTGGCCCGATACAGCGCACAGGCAGCCCGGTGGCTTTCATGGGTCCAAAGCTGCATTTGCTGGTATCCGGCCTGTTTGGCAAAGCCCATACAGGTTTCCAGAAGCCGCTTACCCAACCCCAGCCCGCGCGCCTCGGGCACCAGCAGGAACAGCCGCAGTTTCGCAGTCTGTGCGTCCAGCCTGACACAGAAGATACTGCCCAGCCTTTCACCTGCGCGTTCGGCGATCCATCCAGTTTCACAGGATGGATCGTGATCAGCAATGAAATCGCGAAGGATGTTGGCGACCAGCGGTGCAAAACTGTCGTCGAAGCCTTCGTCGCGCGCATAAAGCGTGCCGTGCCGTTCGACCAGCCAGGGCGCATCATCGGCCCGAAACGATCTGAGAACTACTTCTTCCATTCCTTATCTGACAGCAAAGGCGGCTTGATTCTCAACCCTTTGCGCGCTAGCACAAATGCTCAGTCCCGGAGGCGAGTATGGGTATCAACACCGAACGCGAGATTCAGGCCAACCTGCAGATCGGTCCAACCGATCAGGGTATGGTGCGTCTGTTCATCGAGGCTGATGGCCTTGAAGTCCCCATGGATTTCGACCCGGAAGAGGCTGAGGAAATCGCCGAGGAACTCCGCGCCGCAGCGCAAGCCGCCCGCGCCGTTGGTGGCTGAACCTTTTTAAAGTCGCGGATCACGCAGCATGTGCAGACGCCGTGCCGCATCGGTTGCAAATTTCTGGATCATCTTCTTACGCCGCGCCGGGGCCAGTTTGTCTTCTGGCGCCATTCGAATGATTTCGGCGTCATAGGCATCAGCAATGATCAGGCCAGTTTCGTCCGGCAATAGTTCCGTCGGAAAATCTGTATCAACGGCCCAAAAGAATCGATCACACCACTCCAGATACCCCTGCCACTTTGCGTCTGACTGATAGTCCGCGCGGCTGGACTTGCACTCGATCACCCAAAGCTCACCTTTGGGGCCCAGCCCCATAACATCGACCCGCAAACCACGGGCTGGCACGAATTCCTCAACAGAAACAAACCCATGCGCCGCAAGGTGGCGCGCGACGCCGCGTGCGAGTTTCTGTCCAGGTTGCAAATCCAAAGTCATGAAAAAAATGTGAACAATCAGTGAACAAATGTAAAGCACAGATCCAGACTTGACATGATACCTTTTGGTATTCAATTAATATAACACCGAAAGGTACTACTTATGAGGCACCGATGGAGAACCTAACTCAAAACGCGTTTCGTGCGCTGGCCGATCCAACCCGTCGAGACATCGTCAAACTGCTGGCGTCCGAGGACATGACGATCGGCCAGTTGACCGACCGGTTCGACATGACCCGCGCCGCCGTGAAAAAGCACCTGACAGTCCTGTCTGATGGCGGGTTGATCACGGTGGAAGCTCGCGGCCGGGAACGCATCAACCGAATAGAACCACAGGGCATGGCGCCTGTTCTGGACTGGTTCAGCTATTTTGACCAGTTCTGGGATGATCGCCTTAGCTCTCTTAAAGAAGCAATTGAAAGGAAAGACAAATGAGCAATGCTGTGTTGAAAAAATCCATTTTCCTGCGGGCCGAGCCGGACACGGTCTGGGCCTACCTGACCGAGCCCGAACGGCTTGCCGAATGGTTTCACAAACCCGAACGAAAACTGACCAAAGGCCAGAAGCTTGAGATGTTCGGAACCACCAGCGGCGATCTGCTGATCTGGGGTGAGGTCCGGGAAGCGCGCGCGCCAGAATATCTGGAATACACGTTCACCGTCAAACCGATGGGCGATGCTGTCAGCGTAGTCAAATGGACACTGACACCCGTTGCGGGCGGCACGCGCCTGAGCCTGTTACATGAAGGCCTACCCCAAACCGCCGAGGCCTTTGGCCTGATCCTGGCGTTGGACAATGGCTGGGACGAGCATTTTGGCAAGATGCGCGCTGCCCTGCACGAGCCGGTCGACGCCTGATCTGTCCACAAACCCCTTGTACGAACCCGCCCGACGCCCTAACTAAGCGCTTGGCGGGTTCTGCCCTTCTTGTGACTGGTAGCATTCTGGTGGCCTTAAGCAATTCCGAGGGGGCTGGCTCTGTTCAGGTCCTGGCCTGATTACCTGGCGCCCACCTGTACATACAGGTCCTCGGGAATCAAACCGCACGGTTGACTGGTGGTCCCGCCGCATACCAGAACTGGCTCAGAACGCCACCCACGTTCGCCTTCTAGGGTTCGGATTTCAGACTGAATTAGCGGCAGGTTCAACGATTACACTCTGATAGCCTAGTACTTCCTACCTCAACAATCGCTTTGCGGACAAACCGGACTTACATCGTCTCTGATACAATGACCGCTTTGCGAGCAGGAGCTTCGTGCCGATCAGATTTAATTGTTATCGTCGCTGACGACTTGAATAACGACGCCACCCAAAAAAGGTGAAGCCAAGTAGCGCAAAAACTCCACCGATCCTCATAAAACCGCTACCCATGAATCGGGACTGTTTCAACATTACATCACTACGGATTACGCCCGATGCTTGATCATAGTAAGCAGGTACGATGTCTCCAGCTTCATGCGGCTTTGGCGCGACCCACGTGTTTCCAACATATTGAATTCGATTTCCGTTGTGCGCTGCTTCAAAGGTCGGTCTGTAGACTATCCCGTTGTCTCCACGACGTTCTTCTACAGTAACGACCAGAGCTTCTACTGCGAACGAATTTGCCGAGAAATTGGCGGCAGAGTAACTCATCCACAGACCAATGCAGAAGAACAACGGGCCCATCGTCACCGCTAAGTACGGAAGCGTCTTGATGCTTCGGACAAGAAAATCTGAAAAACTTGTTGGCATCGAAAACATCGACATTCTATGAGTTTACCTAAGTTGACATAGCTAGATTAACTGGTGAAGCGCACGGCCCATCAACCGGCACTCCTTTATGCCAATTTCCCAAGGCATTTGGAAGATACACCAGGCTTCGTCAAACCGGACATTCGCAGAAGCCGCAGCATCCGACACTCAGGGCTCACAACGGTCAATTCCAGTGCCATCGTCTACCTCTCGATCAGAAAGAACATGAGGGGCTCAGGGTGATTTGGCCTAACACCCGATTCAGCGTGAAACACTCGCCTCTTGCTTGATCACGACCGGCTCAAATTCATGTACAACCGGCTTGCCCCCGCGTGGGCCTTTGGGTTTCTCGGCCATGCTCATGATCTTGTAGCCAAACTGGACGCCCGCGAAGACGATCCCGTTCATAAACCAGATCATCAGCAAGGCGATCAAGCCGACATCTGAGCCAATCATCAGGCTCCGCAGATTGGCCACGTTGAATGCCAGCAACACCCCGACAAACACCGCCGAGATTACAAATCCCCAGACAACCTGCGTGATATATAGACGGATCAGTTTGGGCATGGCAGACCTCCTTGCGCTGTGGACATGATTCTAGCGCCTCTCAGCCTGCGGTAAAGGCGTCAGAACGCCTCGGGCTGGGCCTCGCGCGCCATGTGATCCAATACGGCGTTGACGAATTTGGGCTCTTTGCCGTCTGGGAAAAAGGCGCGCGCCACGTCGACGAATTCGGTGATGACCACTTTGGGGGGTGTGTCGCTTTGGGTCAGCTCGGCCCCGGCGGCGCGGAACAGGGCCCGTAAGGTCGGGTCGATGCGCGCAATCGGCCATTTGGCGACCAGCGCACGGTCGGTCATCTGGTCAATCTGGGCCTGATAGTTCACCGCATTGTCGACCAGCGACCGGAAGACGCCGATATCGCCATCCAGCATCTCGTCCCCTTCATAGACAGCGCCAAACCGGTGATCCAGAAACTCGGTCACGACCGCCTCAGTGGTCTGGCCCGATTGCTCCATCTGGAACAGCGCCTGCACGGCATAAAGCCGGGCCGCGGATTTCATCAGGCGTTTCTGGTTGGCCGGTTTCGGCGCGTTAGTCTGGTTCATGCTGTCGTGGGTCCGTTGCTGTCGCCCGCCACAAGGATGGACTCGGACGGCGGCTTGAATCCGACGCCCTTTTTGGAAGAGCCCCACTTACGGCTGAGCGCGATCAGATGCAAGGCCGCAGCAGCCGCGCCACCGCCTTTATTCATCTTTTCTGGATTGGCGCGCACCTCGGCCTGTTCGTCATTCTCGACCGTCAGGATACCGTTGCCGATGCACAGGCCTTGCAGGCCCATCAACTGAATGGCACGGCTAGAGTCGTTGCAAACGGTTTCGTAATGCGTGGTCTCGCCTCGAATGACACAGCCCAGCGCAACATAACCATCGAAATTGCAGTGGCGATCAGCCATGGCGATAGCGGTAGGAATTTCCAGCGCACCAGGAACCTCGACAACCTCGCAGGTCCCGCCAGCCGCTTCGATTTCGGCCATGGCGCCTGCGATCAGGTTGTCGGCAATCGCACGGTAGAAAGGGGCTGCCACGATCAGAAGTTTGACCGGCTTGTCAAATTTGGGTGTCGGCAGGATGCCATGTTCGTCTTGAGCAGCCATGATCAGTCTTCCTTCAGGATCGAGCGGGTGCCGACGATGGACAGGCCAAACGCGTCGAGCCCCAGATATACGGTTTCAGGTGAATCTGTCAGCAGAACCAGTTCCTGAACGCCCAGCTTGGACAGGATCTGAGACCCGAGACCCGTTTGCTTGATTGTCCGTGGACCTTCATCCTCAACCGCGTAGAGCGAATTGCGCGGCTGGCGGAACAGGCAGACGACCCCCCGACCCTCTTCCGCGATCTTCTCCATCGCGCGCGGCAATTCACGTGAAGACTTGGGGCCGAGGCCCAGAATATCCGGCGCTTCGTGCAAAGCGTGGGTGCGGGTCAAAACGGGCTCGGGCGTGGTGATGTCACCTTTGATCATGACGACATGTTCGATGCCGTAAAGCTGATCGGTGAACAGGCGCATTTCCCATTCGCCGCCATATTCCGAGGTTACGGTTTCGCGTGAGGTTTCAACCACCAGATTATCATTGCGCGACCGGTACGCGATCAGATCACTGATGGTGCCGATCTTCATATCATGTTCTTGCGCGAATTCGACCAGATCCGGCAGGCGCGCCATGGTGCCGTCAGCCTTCATGATCTCACAGATCACGCCCGACGGGTTCAGCCCCGCCAGGCGCGAGATATCGACAGCAGCCTCAGTATGGCCCGCGCGCACCAGCACCCCGCCCCGCTTGGCCCGCAGCGGGAAGATGTGGCCCGGGGTGGCAATATGGGCCATCGTATTCTGTTCGTTGATCGCGGTGGCCACGGTCAGCGCCCTGTCGGCGGCAGAGATACCCGTCGAAACTCCCTCGCGCGCTTCAATCGATACGGTGAACGCAGTTTCGTGACGCGATGAATTGTTCACCGCCATCATCGGCAGGCCCAGATTGTCGATCCGTTCCGCCGTCATCGGCAGACAGATCAGCCCGCGTCCATGGGTGGCCATGAAGTTGATCGCCTCGGCATCCGCGAATTCAGCGGCAATCACCAAATCGCCTTCGTTTTCGCGATCCTCGTGATCGACCAGTATATACATCCGGCCTTTGCGCGCCTCTTCGATGATCTCTTCAATCGGGCTGATCGCGTCGCGTAGCTGGGCCTCGACCGGACCGGGGGTTTCAAAGCTCATGGGGCAGCCTTTCACAAGAGCATTTCTGCAACGCGGAATAGACCACACCGCGCCCAAAGACCAGAGCGCAAACGGCGTGCGCGGGTCAGGACGCGACGTATATTTACCTCAGGACATCTCGGCCAAGCGTGCGACATAGCGGGCCAGCGTGTCGATCTCAAGGTTGATCTGATCCCCAACGGTGACATCACCCCAGGTGGTCACTTCTTTGGTATGAGGGATAAAGTTGATGCCAAATTCGCACCCCTCAACATCGTTCACGGTCAGAGATGTTCCGTTCAGAGCAACCGACCCTTTGGGGGCTATGAAGCGTGCCAATTCCTTGGGCGCGCGCAATGTGACCCGCGTGCTGTCGCCCTCATCCTGAACCGCTACAACCTCGGCCACGCCATCCACATGGCCCGAAACGATATGGCCACCCAGTTCGTCGCCAACCTTCAGAGCGCGTTCCAGGTTGACACGTTTGCCAGGCGTCCAGCTGTCCAGATTTGTTTTCGACACCGTCTCGGCGCTGACTTGCACATCATACCAGTCATCGCCCAGTGCAATCACTGTCAGGCAGACACCGTCGCTGGCAATAGAGGCACCGATATCAATGCCAGCGGTTTCATAAGCCGTCTGAATGCGCGCTCGCAGATCGCCTTGCTGCTCTAACTCGGTAACGGTGCCGATATCCGTGACGATCCCTGTAAACATTCTGTTAACCCTCGATCCCTAACCTGATCCTGACTTTAATCGCTGGGGTACGACCTTCACCAAGCGCGGGCAAGGACCGACCGCTCAATTAAGGCACAAATGAGTAAAAAACTGAGACAATCAGGCATAGTTTCGCCCAAAAGATTGGATAATATGTCAGGGATGACCCACTCCGCCACTTCATCAAGCGACCGCGTTTTTCTGTTTCTACAGGGGCCACATGGCCCGTTCTTCAGCGCGCTTGGGCGCATGCTGCAAGATGCCGGCGCGCAGGTCTGGCGGGTCGGGTTCAATGCCGGGGATCGGGCGTTCTGGTCTGACACATCTACCTATATTCCGTTCCGCTACAAGCCAGAGCTTTGGCCCGAGACCCTGATCGATCTGATCATCCGCAAGGACGTAACCGATATCGTTCTGTACGGCGATACACGCCCGGTTCATGCCCGTGCTGTTGAAATCGCGCGATCCCGTGGCATAACGATCCATGTCTTTGAGGAAGGGTATCTGCGGCCCTGGTGGGTAACTTATGAGCGTTGGGGGTCCAACGGGAACTCCAGACTGATGTCGCTGGACGTCGCGGATATGCATCAGGCGCTGGAGCAATCCGATACGGCATCACCGCCGCCACCTTCGCATTGGGGAGATATGCGCCAGCACATCTTCTATGGCGCGCTATACCATTGGTTCGTTCTGTTCATGAACCGCCGCTACCGCAACTTCCGCCCGCATCGCGACCTTTCGGTCGCCAAGGAATTCAAATTGTATTTCAAGCGCTTGGCCCTGATGCCGTTTCACCGCCTCCAGCGCGGCTGGTCCACTTTGCGGGTACGCCGGGGTGCGTTCCCCTACCATCTTGTGCTGCTTCAACTGGGTCACGACAGCTCAGTCCAGTCGCATTCCGACTACGCAAGCATGAGCGCGTTTCTGGAACAGATGATCGAAGGTTTCGCCAAGGGCGCACCGGGCCATCACCGATTGGTGATCAAGGAACACCCGCTGGAAAACCATCGTGAACCGCTGCGCCGTCGGGTTCGCGATCTGTCCCGCAAGCACGGGATCGAGGGGCGCGTTCACTATGTGCCTGGAGGCAAGCTGGCCAAGTTGCTGGATGAAGCAAACTCGGCCGTCACCATCAATTCAACTGCAGGTCAGCAGGTACTGTGGCGCGGCATTCCGCTGCGGATTTTCGGCAGATCGGTTTACGACAAGCCTGAATTTGTATCGCAACAACCGATTGAAGACTTCTTTGCAGACCCCGAAATGCCGGATGCAAAAGCCTATCGCATCTACCGTCAGTTCCTTTTGGAAACCAGTCAGGTTCCCGGTGGCTTTTATTCGCGGCGGGGGCGCCGACAATTGCTCCGCCGTGCCGCGGATATGGTCCTGCGCGCGCATGATCCCTACCAGGCGGTTCTGAGGAACAACGAGGCACGCACGCCACAGTTGCGACTTGTCGAGTGAAATAAGGCATCCTCTGCTGGATGTTGCTGCCCAATCCGGGTAGTTTGCCCCCAACAAAAAGAAGTTTGAGGATCAGAGGCAGTGCAACGCTTTTCTACCCGAGCACTACGGGGGGTTACCCTTTTGGTTCTTTGCGGCCTTGTCGCCGCATGCCAGCTTCCCAAATCCGGCCCAAATAAATCAGAGATTTTGGCGGGCTCAGTCGAAAACGGCGGCAACGCCTTTGTGGTCGAAGTGGATGACCGCGTCACCAAGGCCACCTCCAGCATCCCGCAATTTGGGTTTTCTTCATCCTTCCGCAGCGCATCGAACGTGGCAGCAGATACCGTGCGCCCGGGCGATGTTCTGGGCTTGACGGTATGGGAAAACGTGGATGATGGCTTGCTGTCAGGAGAAACCGGTGCCGCCACCGCCCTGGAAGAGGTGCAGGTCGACAGTGACGGGTTCATATTCGTCCCCTATGCGGGCCGTCTGCGCGCGGCGGGCAATACGCCTGAACAATTGCGCGTGCTGATCACAAACGAGCTGAAAGAACAGACCCCTGATCCACAGGTCGAAGTGCGCCGCGTTGCCGGTGACGGTTCGACCGTGTCTCTGACCGGAACAATCGGCGCGCCCGGTATTTACCCGATCGAACGCCCGACCCGCACGTTGCTGGGTATGTTGTCCCAGGCAGGGGGAGTAGCCGTTGGATCGGACATCGCACTGGTGACGCTGATCCGAGGCGACCAGAAAGGCACTGTTTGGTACGAAGACCTGTTTAAAAATCCCAATCTGGATGTCGCGCTTCGCGGTGGTGACCGCATCCTGGTTGAGGCTGACAGCCGCTCTTACATCGCGCTGGGTGCGACGGGTGGGCAGTCGCGGATTGCGTTTGACAGTCAAGATCTTTCGGCGCTGGAAGCGCTGGCGCAGGTGGGTGGTTTGCAGGGCCTCTCCTCAGATCCGACGGGGATTTTCATCCTTCGGAAAGAAGGTCAGGACATCGCCCGCAGCGTAACAGGTCGCGCGGAATTGCAAGGGGATCAGCGCATGATCTACCTGCTGAATCTGACCGCGCCCAACGGTCTGTTCATCGCCCGCGACTTTGTCATCCGCGATGATGATACGATCTATGTGACCGAAGCCCCCTATGCACAGTGGAGCAAGTCGATCTCGCTGATCGCGGGTGGTCTGACACCGGTCGCAAACGTCGCCACACTGACCGGAAACTAACCCGTGTATCCAGAAACGGACACCGCAGCCGGGGCAAATCGCACCCGGCTGTTTGTTTATAATGGGGGGTTTCTGACCAACCGTCGCATACGGCGCATCCTGTCGTTGACCGGCTATGACATTCGCCTTGGCCTACCCAAACAGGCCGATACCGTTGGGGTCTGGGGCAACAGCCCAACCGCCCATCGCGGCCTGAGCATGGCCGAAAAATACGGCTCCCCGGTCCTGAGGGTTGAAGACGCCTTTCTACGCTCTCTAAATCCCGGGCGCGCGGGCGAGCCACCTTTGGGGTTGCTACTGGATCAAACCGGGCTGCATTTCAACCCGTCCGCTCCCTCAGACCTTGAAACGCTACTGGCGACACATCCTCTGGACGATACCGCGCTGCTGAACCGCGCGCGCGGTGCTATTGCGCGGATAAAGGACCTTCATCTCAGCAAATACTCGGCTTTTGACACTGACATCGCGCCGCCTGATCCCGGATATGTTCTGGTCATTGATCAAACGCAAGGCGACGCCGCCGTGACAGCGAGCGGAGGCGACTATGCCCGGTTCCGCGAAATGCTGGTGATCGCGCAGGAGGAAAACCCGGGCGCGCGTGTCCTGATCAAGGCCCATCCTGAAACCCAAGCGGGCCATCGCCCGGGATACTTCAGCGATCAGGACCTCTCTGATCGTGTCTCGTTTTTGCATGATGCGCTCAGCCCGTGGTCCCTGTTGGATGGCGCGGTTGGTGTTTACACGCTGTCCTCGCAGCTGGGGTTCGAGGCAATACTGGCCGGTCACAAACCCAGGGTTTTCGGGCAGCCCTTTTACGCCGGTTGGGGTTTGACGCTAGATGAGGTGCCGATCCCGCGCCGAACCCGGAACCTGACGCGCGCGCAGTTGTTTGCAGCGGCCATGCTGCTGTATCCCACATGGTACGATCCTTATCGGGACAGGTTGTGCGAGTTGGAAACTGTTCTGGACACGCTGGAGGCCACGACGCGCGCTTGGCGTCAGGATCGGCAAGGTTGGACAGCCTCAGGCATGCGGCTCTGGAAGCGAAAACATCTGCAGCAAATGTTTGGCAGACATCGCAAGGTTCAATTCAAAAGCACTGTGCCCACCACCCGCGATCGGCCGCATATGGTGTGGGCCAGTCAGTCGCGAGATGCCGAGGGGGTCATTCGTGTCGAAGACGGCTTTCTGCGTTCACGCGGGTTGGGTGCAGAGTTAATCCCGCCCCTGTCGCTGGTGACCGATGATCTGGGGATTTACTACGACCCCACGCGCCCAAGCCGCTTGGAAGAACTGATTGCCCAACGCGAGACCTTGCGCCCAGACCAGGAACTGCGAGCGGAGCATTTGGTGGCGCGCCTTTTGTCGGGTGGACTCAGCAAATACAACATTGGACACCCTGCTCCGACCTTGCCCGAGGGGCATTGCATTCTGGTGCCGGGACAGGTGGAGGATGACGCCTCAGTCCTATTGGGCACCAGCAACATTCGCACCAATCTCGAACTGCTGCGTGCCGCAAGGGAAGCGAACCCGAACGCCGTTTTAGTCTATAAACCCCACCCGGATGTTCAGGCGGGGCTGCGAGAGGGGAAGGTCGAGGCTGAAGGTCTGGCCGATCTGGTTCTGGACGATTGCGATCCGGCCTCGGTGCTGGCGCATGTGCAAGAGGTCTGGACCATGACCTCGCTGATTGGATTCGAGGCCCTCTTGCGTGGGGTCAAGGTCACGACCTTGGGGGCTCCGTTTTATGCCGGATGGGGTCTGACCCATGATCTGGGCACAGTTCCCGCGCGTCGCGGTGCACGGCCATCGTTGATGGGGTTGGTCCACGCAACACTTATCGATTATCCGCGCTATATGGATCCGCTGACGGGTCAACCCTGCCCCGTCGAAGTCGCGGTTGAGCGTCTGGCTAACGGAGTACCAGCGAAAACAGGCCTGCTGAACCGCCTGCTGTCAAAGCTGCAGGGGGCTCTTGCCACGCATGCGCGCTTGTGGCGCTAAGTCACTGTGTGGATCGTCGCCAGCGGTGCAGGATATCCGCACCAATCGCGCGTGTTTCGATCAGCTCAAACCTCGGCGCGGCCTCAAGTGTCTCAAGACCCAATCGACCGACCGCAGCAAGCCCTTCGGCGCCAATGGTCAAACCAGCGGTGAAACCGACCAGTTCATCCACCATATCCGCCTCAAGCAGTGATGCGGCAAGGGCCGCACCGCCCTCGCAGAACACCCGTGTCAAACCAGCCTGACCCAATTGCTGTAACAGATCTGTGGCGTCGATATGGTGATCCCGCAGCGCGCAAGGGATCAGCCGGGCGCCGAGCCCTTCCCACGTGCGAGCGCGATCGGGATCGGGGCTTGGACCATGGCATATCCAGACGGGAACATCCTTGGCCGTGCGTGCCAGTTGGCTCATCAGAGGCAAATCCAAATGCCGCGATACGACAATCCGTGCAGGCTGATGTAAGACGCCCAAATCCCGCACGGTCAGCGAGGGGTCATCTGCACGCGCCGTCCCTGCCCCAACCATCACCGCATCATGGCGCGCGCGCATTGCGTGCACAGCGCGGCGGGCGGTTGAGCCCGTGATCCACTGGCTATGGCCGCTTTGCGTCGCGATCCGCCCATCAAAGCTGCTGGCCAGTTTCAGGGTGACAAAGGGGCGGCTTTGTTCTGTTTTTAGGAAGAACCCCGCCAAATCCTGCGCCGCCTGATCCGCCAGCACACCGGTCTCGACCTCAATCCCGGCCTCTCGTAGCATCGCGAAACCCTGCCCTGACACACGCGGATCGCTGTCTTCAAGCGCGGCCACGACGCGCGACACCCCGGCCTCGATCAAAGCGGTTGCGCAGGGGGGGGTCTGGCCGTGATGCGCACAAGGTTCCAGCGTCACATAGGCCGTGGCACCCTTGGCCGCCGATCCAGCCTGCGCCAACGCAACAGGTTCTGCGTGAGGCCGTCCACCCGGCTGGGTACAGCCCCGCCCGACAATGCGCCCTTCGCGCACGATAACACACCCGACGGCCGGGTTGGGCCAACACGACCCTTGACCACGCTGCCCCAATGACAGGGCCAGCGCCATAAATCGCCTATCTGTTTCGCTCACTCGTCCGTCAGAGGTTGCGGCGGTCGCAACTCGTGGACAAACTCCTCGAAATCATCGGCCGCCTGGAAATTCTTGTACACGCTTGCAAAGCGAACATAGGCAACGGTGTCGATCCGCGCCAGAGCTTCCATGACGATTTCGCCGATTTTGCTGGATGGGATATCCGTGTCGCCCATGCTTTCCAGCCGACGCACGATGCCCGAGATCATCTGATCGATCCGTTCAGGATCGACCGGCCGTTTCTGCATCGAGATACGGATCGAACGCTCCAGCTTGTCGCGGTCGAAATCTTCGCGCTTTCCATTGGTCTTGATCACCACAAGATCGCGCAGTTGCACGCGTTCATATGTGGTGAACCGGCCCCCGCAGGCCGGGCAAAACCGGCGTCGGCGGATCGCAACGTGATCCTCTGCCGGGCGTGAATCTTTCACCTGAGTGTCGATATTTCCGCAAAACGGGCAGCGCATCCGCCGTCTCCTCGTCCCAAGTTCGGCCTCTTTTTGTAAGCACTTTGGCTTACTTATCCACAACTATAGGGCAGCCGCTAGGATTTGGGTAGTCGGAATTTTCAACCCCTAGATAAAGGGTTATCCAAGATGCGCCGCAATCAAACGACGATGCGGTGCAGAGCGGTGTTCGAACAGGTAAATCCCCTGCCATGTCCCAAGACACATGCGACCCGCCGAGACCGGGATCGACAGCGAAACGGGCATAAGCGCGGATTTGATATGCGCGGGCATATCATCCGGCCCTTCATAGGTATGGCGCAGATAGGACATCGCGGGATGATCCGATGGCGGCACCAGTCTTTCGAAAAAAGCCTTCAGATCAGTCTGAACCTCGGGGTCGGCGTTTTCCTGTATCAGCAGCGAACATGAAGTATGGCGCACGAACAGTGTCAGAACGCCATCCTTCAAAGATGGGCCAAGCCAGCGATGCACATCATTGGTGAACTCATACAGGCCCGCGCCCTGAGTTTGGATCGCGAATTCAGTGCGCATCTATTCTGGCTCAGACCTTATTATCTAAAGAACGGGCGGGTATCGCATTTCGCATTTGCCCCTTGGACTGATATGCTGGAGCCTGCGGCAAAGCTTGATAAGACAAAACTGGGTTGTACTGGAGTCTCTGATGGCTCTTTGATTGTAAACTGTACCGCTGTTCTGCGTCCGGTGGTGACGCTAGGTCCATAGCCGCGCAGGACATAGATGCGGTCTTGCCAGCCCAAGCCCAGCTTTCGGCGCGCAAAATCTGCCGCCGCGCACCAATAGCCATCTGTGAACTGCTGAGCGCGCGGTATGACCTCAAAATCGGTGCTATTGATCGGCTCGGTTCGATACCCGTTCGGCGCCGCATTTGTTTGTGCCGCCAAGCCAAGGGTTGCGGCCACCGACAGTGCACATAAGATCGTCTGTTTCATCGTTTTGTCTTTTCGTTGTTGCCTATAGGCCTAAGATAGGCCCCGGTGGTCCAATAGCTGCTGGGTTCACGATCAATTTAGTCGATTTCATCGGCGGCGTGAACAGGCGTCAGCCAGCCGTGATAGCGGATCAGCCGCCCAAGAAACGGAACCCGAGCGGACACATCAAAGACGTACCTTCCCTGATCGTCCTGCATCTCGAACGTCGAAGAACGCGGAAGAAGAATGGTCGGTACCGGCAGCCCCAATAGAGTCAAACGCTGGATGTCGACCTGCAACTTGTCCTTTACAATCAAGGCCTTAAGCCAGATGGATACATGGCCGAACCTTTCTCGCACGCACCTCGTATTGGGGTCATAACACAAGCGAGAACGCGTGATATGGCCCGCAAAATCGCGGGTCCAAAGCCAATGTTGACCGTCGCGCATCACCGTCACCCGAACCGGCACGTCACGTCCATTCCGGGGAAACCCAGCAAGGTTCAGCACAATGCTCGCCAAACGTCCACGCCCCCGCTGGATATCACAACGCCCTTCGTAAACGCCTTCGGCACTGTGCAGCTGCCGTACCGCCTGCGGCAGATCCGATTGCGGCGGCAGCGCTTGCAGAAACGGGTCCATTCGCCTCAGAATCCGCACGCTGTAAAACGCGACTGGACATCCGCATCCGGGACCATGCAGCTGTCGGTCCGCCCAAAGATGGCATAGCGATTGCGCGCGATGGCGTGATAAAGTGGGTCCTTTACAAAGCGCGGCAAATAACGGCACAGCGACAGGGCGCGCCAAGGGCCCGGCAGCTGCGCCATCGCAGCCGCAAAGGCATCCAGACGCTGATGTACCTTTTGGTTCACGATCACCAAGTTGGTTTCGAAGTCTTCTGTGGGCAGATTTAGCTGTCGGTATAGCTTTTGGCCCAAGGGTGATTGCGCTGTTGCAAACTGAAACACTTGCGCCCGGTCATGCCGTAGCATGAACCGAAAGAAGCCCGAACACAGAACACATTCCCCATCGAACACGATCAGGTTTCCAACATCCCATTCTTTTGAAATTTCAGAACCTTGCATAGGGTGGTTTCTTTCGGTCGAACCCGGCAAGGCAACGGTGTCATGCATCCTGGCGGTGGGCAATGCGACATGAAAGAACAACGGAAGATTCCGCCCGGACGCATCTGACGGACAAAGAAAAAAGGCGCCGTGTGCTCGGCGCCTTTGACTTTACTGATCCAGGAAAGATCGCAGTTTTCGCGACCGGCTGGGATGTTTCAGTTTCCGCAGCGCCTTCGCCTCGATCTGACGAATACGTTCGCGGGTCACGCTGAACTGCTGGCCGACCTCTTCCAGCGTATGGTCGGTGTTCATGCCAATGCCAAAACGCATCCGCAGAACCCGTTCCTCACGCGGGGTGAGCGAGGCCAGAACCCGGGTCGTCGTTTCCTTGAGGTTCTCCTGAATGGCGCTGTCGAGCGGCAGCACGGCATTCTTGTCCTCAATGAAATCGCCCAGCTGACTATCTTCCTCGTCACCAATCGGCGTCTCAAGGCTGATCGGCTCTTTGGCGATTTTCATCACCTTGCGCACTTTCTCAAGCGGCATCTGCAGCTTTTCGGCCAGTTCTTCCGGCGTCGGCTCGCGGCCGATTTCATGCAGCATCTGACGGCCAGTCCGAACCAGCTTGTTGATCGTTTCGATCATGTGAACCGGAATACGGATAGTCCGCGCCTGATCCGCAATCGAGCGGGTGATGGCCTGGCGAATCCACCAGGTCGCATAGGTCGAGAATTTATAGCCGCGGCGGTATTCGAACTTGTCCACCGCCTTCATCAGGCCGATGTTCCCTTCCTGAATAAGATCAAGGAATTGCAGGCCACGGTTCGTGTATTTTTTGGCAATCGAAATCACCAGACGCAGGTTGGCCTCGACCATTTCCTTCTTGGCCTGCCGAGCTTCTTTCTCGCCTTTCTGAACCTGCTGTACGATGCGGCGGAATTCTGAGATATCAAGACCGACATACTGACCGACCTGAGCCATATCGTTGCGCAGTTCTTCTACCTTGTCGGTCGAGCGTTCTATGAACATCTGCCAGCCCCGGCCTGGCTTTTCGGCCATATCCGCCATCCAGTTCGGATCCAATTCGCGACCACGATAGGCGTCGATGAATTCACGACGGTTGATCCGCGCCTGATCCGCCAGTTTCACCATCGAGCTGTCCAGCGACATGACGCGGCGGTTGATACCGTAAAGCTGGTCAATCAGCGCCTCGATCCGGTTGTTGTGCAGGTGAAGACCATTCACGAGCTCAACAATTTCGGACCGCAACTTCTGATAAGTCTCTTCGTCCTTGGCGCTGAACGTGCCATCTTCGTTCAGGGTGGCCGAAATCCGGCTGTCCTGCATTTCCGACAACATCGCAAAGTCGGTCGAGATGCGCTCCAGCGTGGTCAGAACCTGATCTTTCAGCGCCGCTTCCATAGCGGCCAGCGACATGTTGGCCTGATCGTCTTCGTCATCATCGTCGTCATTGGCGATCGGGTTACCGTCCGCATCCAATTCCGGGCCAGTATCTTCTTTTGGCTTGGCAGCCTGTACTACAGCGGTATCAACGACGGGTTCCTCAACATCGCCGTCCTCGTCCAACTGGTTGCCAAAGGTGGCTTCCAGATCGATGACGTCGCGCAGCAAAATGTCTTCGGACAGCAATTCATCATGCCAGATGGTGATCGCCTGGAAGGTCAGCGGGCTTTCGCAAAGCCCTGCGATCATCGTGTTCCGACCCGCTTCGATCCGCTTGGCGATGGCAATCTCGCCCTCGCGGCTCAGCAACTCGACGCTGCCCATCTCACGCAGATACATGCGGACGGGATCGTCAGTACGGTCCAGTTTTTCGGTGGCGGCACCGGCCAGCGCGACTTCACGGTTGCTGTCTGTCGTGGTCAGTTCGGTCGAGCCTTTGTTTTCTTCTTCCTCGGCCTCTTCATCTTCGATGATGTTAATGCCCATTTCGGACAGCATCGACATCACGTCTTCGATCTGTTCCGAGCTGACCTGATCAGGCGGCAGAACCTGATTGAGCTGATCGTAAGTGATGTAACCTTTCTCGCGGGCCTCGGCGATCATCTTCTTGACGTTGGCCTGGCTCATGTCCAGCGAGATTTCCTGTTCCTGCTCGTCGGATTTGCGATCTTCGTTTGTATCCTTGGCGGCCATTCAATGCTCCTGCAGGGATGGGTGATTCGTTGGAACCGAATCATTAGCGCGTGAAACTGATTCGGCCACCCGTTTACCTGTTTTTCTTTTCTAGTGCCTTACGAAAACATCACTTATCGACGTTTCCGCTCGAATTTGATCCCAGACATGATTGCTTTGAACGCGTCCTTCTCGTCGCGGTTGATTCGCGCGCCGTTGTCGGCGATGTCGAAAAGGGCTTTGTCCTCGTTCTGGCTGCGGCTTGCGCGGTTACGCTCTTCGGCGGCCTGACCCACCCGATACGTCAATGACTCGTCAGCCAAGTCGGACAACTCCTCGGTCGCTTCAGCAATCTCTGCATCCAATCCCCGGAGCGCTTTGATTTTCGCGAGTTCCTCGGCCAGCGTCATCTGGGCCTTTTCAACGTCGCCTGGTTTGAACACACAAGGGATCACAGCGACATGGCGAAGGCTCAGCAGGTTTTCAAGGGGCTCGGGGCCCAAAGTTTCGATGATGTGGTCTTTCAGGTTGTCCGGATCATCGATCGCATGACGCAGAATGGCGTGGCGCAGCGCCGCGTGATCGGGATCATGGCAATCCATATCGTCCAACTGCGTTTCGAACTGCACCACCACATGCGGGTTCAGAACAGCGATGGCCAGAATGGCTGCTTCACGCATGTGGATGTCGGCATTGTCCGCAGACGCAAGGAATGACGCCCTCGCCCCGGCAGTCGCGGGCTGTTTGGGGGGCTGCCACTTGCCCCGTGGTTGCCATGTTCGGTTCTGTGGCTGGCGCTGCGGGCGGAACAGCTGCCAGCGCAAGTCTTTGATTTCCTGCCCATAGTGAGAGCGTATCGAAGGATCGCGGATCAGTTTGATCTTGTCGCGCAGCACCTTGTCCAATGCGGCCTTGCGTTCCGGGCTGTCAAAGACTTTGCCTTCGGTTTCACGCTGCCACAGCAGCTTAACCATCGGAATAGCCCCGTCCAGCACCTTTTGTACGGCCCCTGCCCCTTCGGCGCGCAGCAGGTCGTCTGGATCTTTGCCCTCGGGCATCAGCGCAAAGCGCAGGGACTTTCCGGCCTCCAACAAAGGAAGGGCCAAATCGACCGCCCGCATCGCGGCACGCAGGCCCGCCGTATCGCCATCCAAAGCGATGATAGGTTCATCAGAAATCCGCCAGAGCAGCTGCAACTGATGTTCGGTTATCGCAGTACCCAGCGGGGCCACAGACGCCCCGAAACCAGCCTCGGCCAGCGCGATAACATCCATGTAACCCTCGGCCACGATTAGCGGCTGGCCCTTCCCAGCCGCCTGCCGTGCGGGGCCGTGGTTGTACAGGCTCCGGCCTTTGTCGAATAGCGCCGTTTCAGGTGAGTTCAGATATTTCGCGTTGTCACTTGGGTCCAGCGCCCGACCGCCAAAGGCGATGCATCGCCCACGCGGGTCGCGGATCGGGTACATGATGCGGTTGCGGAACGTATCATAGGGCTTTTTGCCCTTGTTCGACGGTTTCGCCAGCCCGGCATCCAGGATCAATTCCTCTGCCACGTTCTTACCGCGCAAGTGATCCCAAAGTGCTTGCCAACCATCGGGGGCAAAGCCGATTTCCCACCGGTCCAATGCTTGCGCATCCAAACCCCGGCGCGTCAGGTAATCGCGTGCGGCACCCCCCGCCCCGGTTTTGAGTTGCAGACGGAAGAATTGCACTGCCTGCTCCATCACCTCAGCCAATTGAGACCGGCGATCCTGTTTCTCTTGCGCCTTGGGGTCGCGCGCGGGCATCGGCATCCCGGCTTCACGCGCCAAAATCTCAACCGCTTCGATGAACGAGACATTCTCGGACTCTTTCACAAAGCTAATCGCATCCCCTTTGGCGTGGCAGCCAAAGCAGTAATAAAACCCTTTCTGATCATCCACATGGAATGAGGCGGTTTTTTCATGATGGAACGGGCATGGCGCCCACATATCCCCTTTGCCCTGATTGGACTTGCGCTGATCCCACATGACCTTGCGCCCGACGACCTGAGACAGGCTGAGCCGGGTGCGCAATTCATCCAGAAATCCGGGGGGCAAAGACATCTATCAAACCTGCCAGAAATGAAAACGCGCGCCAAGGGGATGGCGCGCTTATCCACAGCGAAATGATCCGATTGTGGATTATTGCTGCAGGCAGAGCTCCAGCCAAGCCGCGCCAAGGTCCTTTTTGCGGACATCGCGCATCTTCTGTTCGTATACCCAAGGCGTGATCAATGGAACCGCAGCATTGTAGTTTTCGGGCCAGGTGGGGCTGCTATCCGCGACCGCTTGTGGAACGTCTCGCTCTTTCACCTTATCCAATCGCGCTTGCTGGATCGCGGCCACCACATCCGCCTGATACTGGCAGCTTTGTTCCTTGGTTTCTGCCGCGGCCAGAGGTGTGGCAAGAACGGCGGCAGCGATGGCGATACGCAACATTGGGGTCTCCGGGAATCGTTGAACTAGCGGTAGCTTAGCCGCCCTGCGCCAGGCCTGCCATTGCCCATTTTCGGACCGGCAGTTCAGGATGGAGCGAGACGCCCGCCCCATCCATATGCAATCAAAGGCCCTTGGCCCGATAGCTGTTTGCAACACGATCAATCGAAACGATATAGGCTGCGGTTCGCAGATCCTCGACATCGTCACGGCTGTGCCAGACTTCACGCATCGACTGATAGGCAATGCGCATGGTGTCATCGAGGCCCGACCGAACAAGCTCCAACTCATCCGCGCCTTTCAGATATTTCGACTTGAAATCCGGAGACATCGTCCAGGCATCGCCAAGATAGCGATCCAGCCGCTCCAACTCGCTGACGATCAACTCATGCCGCGCCTCTTCCTGACGCCGCTGCATCCGGCCAAAGCGAATATGGCTGAGGTTCTTGACCCATTCGAAATAGGACACCGTCACACCACCGGCGTTGGCATACATATCCGGAATGATCACCGTACCCTTCTTTCGCAAGATCTCATCCGCACCAGCGGTGACCGGGCCGTTCGCAGCCTCGATGATCAGCGGGGCCTTTATACGTTCGGCATTTTCCAGATTGATCACACCTTCCAAGGCAGCCGGGATCAGAATGTCGCACTCCGCCTCAAGCACAGCGCCTCCTTCGGCCGAATGCGTCGCATCCGGATAGTCTTTCACGCCACCATGTTTGACGATCCATTGGCGCACAGCTTCGACATTGATGCCATCGGGGTTATAGAGCGCCCCATCCCATTCGATGATGCCCACGATAGTCGAGCCGTCTTCTTCGCTCAGGAACTTGGCCGCGTGGTAGCCCACATTGCCGAGCCCCTGAACCACAACGCGCTTGCCATCCAACTTGCCCGACAGACCGGCCTTGGCCACATCTTCGGGATGGCGGAAGAATTCGCGCAGCGCATATTGGATGCCACGCCCGGTGGCCTCGACCCGCCCGGCGATTCCGCCGGCATTCAACGGCTTACCTGTCACACAAGCCCGCGCATTGATGTCGGTTGTGTTCATCCGCGCATATTGGTCAGCCATCCACGCCATCTCACGCTCGCCCGTGCCCATGTCGGGCGCGGGTACGTTCTGGGATGGGTTGATCAAGTCACGCTTGGCCAGTTCATAGGCGAAACGACGGGTGATCTGCTCCAGCTCATGCTCTTCGTATTTTCGGGGATCGATGCAAAGCCCGCCCTTCGAACCACCAAACGGCGTTTCGACCAGCGCGCATTTGTACGTCATCAGCGCTGCCAGTGCCTCGACCTCGTCCTGATTCACCGCCAAAGCATAGCGAATACCGCCTTTCACCGGCTCCATATGCTCGGAATGGACCGAGCGATAGCCGGTGAAGGTATGAATGTCGCCCCGCAGGCGCACACCAAAACGAACTGTGTAGGTTGCGTTACAGACCCGTATCTTCTCTTCCAGCCCCGGGGGCAAATCCATCAGGGACGCCGCCCTGTTGAACATCAGATCAACACTCTCACGAAAGCTGGGTTCTTTGATACCGGTCATAAAATCCTCCATACCGGGAACTGACAAACGTCATGACGTTTTGTCGCACCACTTGCAGCGGGCTGCAATCAACAACTGCACTTTTTTTCATCACTTTATGAACGCGGGATTACCAAGACCTGCCCTGAGTCGCCCGGTTAAGACTTTTGACCAAATTGTCCACCTCAGCGAAACAAAACTGCGCACGACCGCGGAACTGAGGCTGTTTTCCATTCAATAATAGCATCATAGTGACATAAGTGCCCAATTCTCGCCACGTTCCAAGGCTAAAAAATTAAAGTTGCGAACGACTGGAAGCAGTGTGCCTAGCCGGCAGAGGAACGCGGGATGAAGATGTTAAAAGGGAAGTCGATTCTGGAGAAATCAAAGCGAGCAAACGAGCGTGGTTTGCCGTCGCGCGATTTTGCCCGGTCCGAAGATGGAACGATGACCATCTTTACACTTGGCCTGATCATGATCGTGTTTGCCGTCGGCGGCTTCGCAGTTGATATTCAGCGTTTCGACCACGAGCGCGCACGCCTGCAATATTCCATGGACCGCGCAGTGCTTGCGGCCACTGATCTTCGACAGGACCTTTGCCCAACTGTCGTAATCAAAGACTATCTCGAAAAAGAGAATCTGGGCCAGTTCCTTGTTGAAGAATCTATCGTTATCGAACCAGCAAATCTTTGCGGTTCGAGCGCTGTGACCATCGAAGGTTTCCGCCGCGTTCAAGCTCGCGCTGAAATGGACGTGGCAATGCATTTCATGCAGTGGTGGGATGTTGACTACATCACAACTTCTGTATTTAGCGCGGCAGAAGAAGCCCTTGGGAATGTAGAAATCTCTATGGTTCTCGATGTGTCAGGCTCGATGAACAGCAACAGCCGACTGACGACACTGAAGCTTGCGGCGCAGGAATTCGTGCAGGAAATGGTCGACAAATCCGAAGACGGCAAAATGTCGATCTCTATCGTTCCTTATGCGACCCAGGTCGCCCTGCCCGACTCGATGATGGACTATATCAACACGTCTGGTGTGAACCCGCATGCCAACTGCATCAACTTTACCAGCAGCCAGTTCCAGAACGGCGAGTTTGATCTGAACCTTGTTTATGATCGCACGCTTCACTTCACCGCCTGGGGTGACTACGACCAGCGTCCGGTAAACGACAACCTCGTCTACAGCGAAATCTGTGAGTCAGACGAGAACCGCGAAGCAATGGTGTTCCAGAAAGACGCCGATCTTCTGAAAGACAAAATCGCGTCGTTCCAGGCGGCGGGCAACACGTCGATTGACCTGGGCGTTAAGTGGGGCATGGCGTTACTTGATGACAGTATGCAACCTGTGATCGCCCAGATGGCTGCCGCAGGTGACGTACCGGCCGAATTCGCCACGCGCCCGGACAACCCGCACAGCGGCGACACACTGAAAGTCATGATCCTGATGACGGATGGTGCGAATACGACTCAGTATTGGACCAATGACCCCTATCGTGACGGTAAGTCCGGGGTTTGGTGGAATGAGCGCATCAACGACTATGTGTCTTACGCCGAGCTTGATTCAAATGACGAAATCACAATCGAGTTTGGTACCGACTACATCTGGCCAGATGTAGACATGATCGAGTGGGACTCGTCAGATGGCGGGAATTATTGGGTCAGAGACCAATTCCAACCCAGCGGGTATGGCAACACGATTGTCAACAACGCCACCGTCACCTACGAAAACGTCGCCAGCATCGACGAGGCATTGGTTGGCGACCCCACAGGTGACTATGTGCGCGGGTACATTCAATATCGTTGCCTGTCGTTCTCTTCTGGTACCTGCTACAACGTGGATAGGGATACAAAACGCGTCAAAACCTATCTGGAACTGGACGTAGAACCCTCTGAACACCTGACATGGGCGGATCTTTGGGAACGGACCACGCGCTACGAACTCTATCAGCAGTTCTACGACCGCTACGGTTCAAGCTGGGCCTATGACTTTTATTACGACGCCGTTGAATCAGCTGGTCGTAGCACCAAGGATCCGCGCGTCAGATCGATGTGCGACTATGCTAAACAGCAGATGGGTGTCGTGATCTTTACGATCTCGCTGGAAGCGCCATCCGCAGGCCGCGCTATCATGCAACACTGCAAAACAACCGACGCGACCTACTACGAGGCCAGCCCAGACGATCTGCCCAATGTCTTTGCTTCGATTACATCGAGCATCCGGAATCTGAGGTTGACGCAATGATCAAACGCCTGACCCAAAAACTGCGCCGGTTTCGCCGTAATGAAGATGGCATGGCCACGATCGAGTTCGTATTCTGGTTCCCCATCTTCATGATCACCACCTATTCAGGCGTCGAGATCGGAATCGTGGCCTACAACCATGCAAACCTTGAGCGTGCTCTGGATGAAACCATCCAGGATGTCCGCATGAACCGGATCGAAGTCTACGACCAAACGCCCGGCGCGCAGTGGACGCACACCCTGCTAAAGCAAATCGTTTGTGATAAGGCCGGAGCTATCCCGAAATGCTTTGACAACCTGGCAATCGAGATGACCTCGATCAATCCATTCGCCGCCAGCACGGTTCTAAACGGTAGCTTTCAGCAACCCTACTGCGTTGACACGCCTGAAGATATCCGTGGTGGCGACGGGGATGAGCCATTTTTTGATCCAGGCACTTCGAACCAATTGATGATCATTCGGGCATGTGCCGAGATTGATCCTCTGTTCTTCGGGACCACTCTGGGCCGACTGGCACGCCATGATCCCATTGATGACCAGTATGAACTGCATGTAGCAACGGTGTTTGTCCATGAACCGTTTTAACGCATCCTTTCCCCGTACCGCCGCCAGCTGGCTTGGTCGCTTCTGGCGTAAGGAAGACGGCATCGTCAGTATTGAAGCGGTAATGGTCTTTCCGCTTCTGTTCTGGTCGATGTGGACGTCATACACCTATTTCGACAGCTACCGGCAAAGCGCCAGCAACCTTAAGGCTGCATTTGCTGTTGCGGATATTATTTCGCGTGAAGATCAGCAGATCACGAAGCAGTACATTACAAACCTGTACGAACTTCAAAAGTTCATGATCTCCGACCGCTCGGCAGTATCGATGCGTATCTCATTCGTACGGTATGATCAGGACCAAGATCGCCATTTTGTGCTTTGGACTTGCCCGCGCGGCGAGAGCTTTGAGAAACTCGACAATGCGACACTGCTGAACGAATACAAAGACAGAATACCTGTCATGGCCGACAGAGCGGTGATGATCCTTGTTGAAACAAAAGACTGGTACACCCGTCCGTTCAAAATCGGCTACGGAGACCATTCCTTTGCGATTAACAAATTCATGTTCACTCAGCCGCGTGGGCTGACCAATATCACAGTGGCCGACCCAGACGACTGCTAAGCCTCGTCCCTCTCAAGCAATAGGGCCGAAAGTATCTCTGACATAAACTTAGCCTCAGAGGCGGCAGTCATGCCGCCTACGCCAACGCGGCGTCCGAGACGCCACCAAAGTCCCGGCGCCCAACTGTTGGAGGTTTTTGCCCGCGTACGCACCAGAAACCCATTGGAGGGTTTGAAGGCGAACACGCCCCGGTCGACAGCCTCAATCTCATCGACACGCGCAATTAGACGCCCTGCCCCGGTGCGCAGTTCCGTGCGCGTCAGCTCGATCCGGTCTTGGGTCGCCTGCCAGACACTATAGGCCAGCCACAGCGCCACACCACCGACAACAATCAAGAACACCTGCCAGACCAGCTCGGGCGGTGTGGACAGCGCGACGTACAAAACCAAAACACCAACCGTGCCAAGCATAAGAACCCCGATCCAACGTCTTGGCGCTGAGGCCTCAATTGTGGCCAGTACTTCGTCCTGCATTCTGTTCTCCTGTAAGCTCGGGCCTTCCTTTACCCGCATTCGCAGCAGAACAACAGGGGCCTGATACACGCGCAAAATCGCACAAAGCCGGTGAATCCGTGCGAATTGACCGCGACCAAGCAAAGGTTACATGCTGGGCAAAGGAATAGGAGGCACCCATGTCCCTGAGACCCACATTGGAAACCCGCAAAGCCATGCCCACCACGGAAGGCGCTGGCGTCAAACTGCATCGCGCGTTCGGCTTTCAGGATCCGTCCGAACTGGACCCGTTTCTGTTGTTTGATGACTTCCGCAACGAACGCCCACAGGATTACCAGGCCGGTTTTCCCTGGCATCCTCATCGCGGGATCGAAACCATCACTTATGTGCTGGCTGGAACGGTCGAGCATTCGGATTCGCTGGGCAATAGCGGTTCGCTGGGTGCTGGCGATGTGCAGTGGATGACCGCTGGCTCTGGCATTCTGCATCAGGAGATGCCACACGGAAACAGTACAGGTCAGATGCACGGTTTCCAGCTTTGGGGGAATCTGCCCTCGGCCCAGAAAATGACCGCGCCGCGCTATCAGGATGTGCAAAGCAAGGATATCCCTGAGATCATTGATGATGACGGTACAATCGTGCGCGTGATTGTCGGAGAGTTCTGGGGCAGAACCGGCCCGGTGGATGGCATCGCGGCGGACCCTCAGTACCTGGACATACAGATACCGGCCGGCGTCAAAAAGACCTTTCGCATAGACACTTATCGCCGCGCTTTTGCCTATGTCTTTCAAGGACAAGCTGCCTTTGCCGATGCGTCTCGGCCAACCGGCGTGCTGCTTGAGAAAGAGGTTGCCGGGGAAGAGGTAAACATCCGCGACATGTCCGGGGATCGTACGCTGGTGCGCTTTGGCACAGGAGACGAGGTCACCGTTCAGGCCGGGCCTGAAGGTGTGCGTTTTTTGCTGATATCAGGCGCGCCAATTGATGAGCCTGTCGCCTGGCATGGTCCTATTGTGATGAACACGCGGGCCCAGCTGGAACAGGCTTTCAAGGAACTGCGCAACGGCACTTTCATTCGTCCGGCGCATTGATCAATGGGGCGGCCTGATCCCCGTCAGGCCGTCACCGCGCGGCGCACCATGTCCCAATAGACCTGCTCGACCTCATCCAGCGACAAGCGCCCACCAGCGCGATACCACGTCATCACGCCGTTTAGCATGGCGATAACAGCGAGTGTGGCGATCTTGGTATCCGCAATGGCAAAAAGCCCGGACCGCTGCCCATCACGCAGGATCTTTTCCACCGCGTCCTCATAGCTTCGGCGCAAATCCTCGATCTCTGCAAAATTCTCAGGGGTCAGGTTGCGCAACTCCATATAGGCAATAAAGACCTCATCTGGGCGCTCCAGATGGAAACGGATATGGAAGCCGACAAAGCCGCGCAATGCCTCTTGCGGATCAGAGGACGTATTCAACGCGGCATAGGCCTGCAACAGGTCGTGCATATGCTCGCGCATCAGGCGGAACAGCAGGCTCTGCTTATCCGGCGTATAGTTATACAGCGCCCCGGCCTGCACGCCGACCTCTTTGGCGATCTGCCGCATCGACACCGCCGCATAGCCGTGGCGGGCAAAAAGCCTGAGCGCCGCGCTGCGAATACGCGGGCCTGTGATGTCGGAGTGAGAACCCTGGGTACGTGCCATAACAGATACCGTATCTGAACAAATGTTCAGATAGAAGCCCGCTTGAAACAATGCGTTAAAACGTGCATCACGGAACCAGACTGTGACCGCGAGAGCCTATGCCAACCAAAGCCCTGCCCCTGCTGATCCTGACGCTGACCCTAACGGGCTGCGCGGATATTCCTGAGCTGGACGGCTCTGAGTCGCGTTCGGTGCAAAAGGCCGCTTACCCGCCCCTGATCCCGCTGCAGGACTCGCTTGGCACACCGGTTGATCCGGCCCTCGAAGCAACCGAGGTCGAGGAAGACTTAAACGCGCGCGCCGAAGCGCTCAGGAAAAAGGCCGAAGCGCTTCAAAACGCGCCAACCAACTGACACGTGACGCCTTGGCAACCCTGTGACGGATTGCACCCCCGGCCTGAACCCGCTAAGGCAGCGCTGACCGGATGACAGTCCGGTTTCAGAGTATGTCATGCGGAAAGGAACCCACGGAATGACACAGGCGCTGCGGCTTGGAATTGCGGGCTTGGGAACAGTTGGCGTGGGTGTCGTCAAGATCATCCGTCGTCATGCCGATCTGCTTGAGGCGCGCACGGGGCGTCGGATCGAAATCGTGGCTGTGGGCGCACGCGACCCCAACAAAGACCGGGGCGTGAACCTGTCCGACTATGCATGGGAGACCGATCCGGTCGCCTTGGCCCAGCGTGATGATGTCGATGTCTATGTCGAGCTGATGGGCGGCGAAAACGGCGCCGCGAAAGCGTCGGTCGAGGCCGCTTTGGTCAGTGGCAAAGACGTCGTCACCGCAAACAAAGCCCTGCTGGCCATCCATGGTCAGGCGCTTGCTGAACAGGCCGAAGCCGCGGGTCGGGTGATCCGGTTTGAAGCGGCTGTTGCTGGTGGAATTCCCGTCATCAAATCCCTGACCGAGGGTCTGGCGGGCAATGAGATTACGCGCGTTATGGGCGTCATGAATGGCACCTGCAACTACATCCTGACCCGGATGCAGTCTCAACGTCAGGGCTATAACGCGCTGTTCGATGAATGCGCTGAACTGGGATATCTTGAGGCCGATCCGAACCTGGATGTCGGTGGCATCGACGCAGCACATAAACTGGCGCTGCTGTCGTCAATTGCGTTCGGCACCAAACCGAATTTCGACGGGATCGAGATCGAAGGTATTCAGCAGATCAGCCTGGATGACATCGATCAGGCGCATGACATGGGCTTCCGCATCAAACTGCTGGGTGTGGCGCAACGCACCGCGCGCGGTCTTGAACAGCGCATGCAGCCCTGCCTGGTCCCCAGCGACTCGCCGCTGGGCCAATTGGAAGGCGGCACCAATATGGTGGTGATCGAAGGCGACGCAGTGGATCAGGTTGTCCTGCGTGGCCCCGGTGCTGGTGAAGGCCCCACCGCCAGCGCGGTGATGGGCGATGTCTGCGATCTGGCACGCGGCCTTCAGATTTCGACCTTTGGCCGACCCGCAAGCTCGCTTGAGGTCGCAACCCCCGCCGTCACTGGCCTGCCTGCGCCCTACTATCTGCGTCTGGCCTTGCTGGACAAACCCGGTGCGTTGGCCAAGATCGCCGCCATTCTGGGCGATGCGGGCGTCTCGATCGACCGGATGCGCCAGTATGGACACAGTGAAAGCACCGCACCGGTTCTGATCGTAACGCATAAGACAACACGGGCGACACTGGATGTGGCCCTGGACGGGTTCCGGGCAACTGATGTTGTTGCGGGAGAGCCCGTCGCGCTGCGGATCGAACAGGTCTGACCCCTTGCAGCCTGCGCCCCGTGCAGGCTATGCCAGACGTAACGTCATTGCCGACCAAAGGAATACATCGCATGAGTGCTGCCAAGATCGATTTTAACGACCGCCTGTTGTCATTGGGGCTTGCGCGCGTCGCAGAACAGGCGGCGCTTGCCTCTGCCTCGTTGGTGGGGCGCGGGGATGAGAAAGCTGCAGATCAGGCCGCAGTCAATGCGATGCGTGAGCAGTTGAACCTGCTGGACATCGCAGGCGTCGTCGTCATCGGCGAAGGTGAGCGCGATGAGGCTCCGATGCTGTATATCGGTGAAGAGGTTGGCACCGGGAATGGCCCCGGCGTGGACATCGCGCTGGACCCGCTGGAAGGGACCACTTTGACCGCCAAGGACATGCCCAACGCGCTGACCGTCATCGCCATGGGCCCGCGCGGTTCGATGCTGCACGCGCCCGACGTTTACATGGACAAGCTGGCCGTGGGTCCGGGTTATGATGACGGCGTTGTTTCGCTGGACATGTCCCCGCGCGAGCGTGTGGAAGCCCTGGCCAAGGCCAAGGGGTGCGAGCCCGCCGACATCACCGTCTGCATTCTGGAACGCCCGCGTCATGAAGCGATGATTGCCGAAGTGCGCGAAACCGGCGCTTCGATCCGCCTGATCACCGATGGCGATGTGGCTGGTGTGATGCATTGCGCCGAAAGCGAAACCACAGGGATCGACATGTATATGGGCCAGGGTGGCGCGCCCGAGGGCGTGTTGGCCGCAGCGGCACTGAAATGTATGGGCGGTCAGATCTTTGGCCGGTTGCTGTTCCGCAATGATGACGAACGTGGGCGCGCCGCTAAGGCGGGTATCAAGGAACTGGACCGCATCTACACCCGCGATGAGATGGTGACGGCGGATGTGATCTTTGCCGCAACCGGCGTGACCGGCGGATCGCTTCTGCCGCGCATCAAGCGCGAACCCGGCTGGCTTGAGACAACAACCTTGCTGATGCGGTCCAAAACCGGATCTGTGCGCCGCATGTCCTACCGCACGCCGATGTGGTCGCACACCGACGCCTAAGCGGCTTGCGCCGCCACCTTCGGCGAGAGTATTTACAAAAGATGAAGAGGCCGGATCCACATGGGTCCGGCCTTGGCATATGAGGGGCAGGATGAGTTTTCTAGGGGTTGAGCATTCATTGACAGGTCGGCGATGGGTTGGCCCCTCGCCCGAGGTAGAGCGCGCGACCGAAATGCTGGTGCAACAGGCCGACCTGCCGCGCGCAGTGTGCCAGGTTCTGGCACGACGCGGCGTGCCTCCGATGGAAGCAGTTGGGTTTCTAGAGCCAAAGCTCAAGGAGCTCTTGCCAGACCCGCGCAACCTAAAAGACATGGAGGTCGCGGCGGCGCGCTTTCTGACAGCGGTGCGCGAAAGGCAGCGGATCGCGATTTTTGCAGATTATGACGTGGATGGCGGCAGTTCAGCGGCGTTGCTTTTGGTCTGGCTGCGTCAGATGGGGTTGCAAGCGACGCTTTATGTGCCGGACCGGATCGACGAAGGATACGGGCCGAATGTGCCTGCCATGCAGGAACTGGCGGTAACGCATGACCTGATCATCTGCGTCGACTGCGGCACCCTCAGCCACGAACCCATCGCAGCAGCCAAGGGAGCGGATGTGATCGTGCTGGATCACCATCTGGGCGCTGAAACGCTGCCTGACTGCGCCGCCGTCGTGAACCCGAACCGACAGGATGAAAACGGTGATCTGGGCTATCTCTGTGCGGCTGGGGTGGTTTTTTTGATGCTGGTCGAAGCCGGGCGGCAAATGCGCAAATCAGGCGCTAAAGGGCCGGATTTGGTCGCTCTGCTCGATCTGGTCGCGCTGGCCACCGTAGCCGACGTTGCCCCGCTGATCGAGGCCAACCGGGCGTTGGTCCGGCAGGGGCTAAAAGTCATGGCCGGGCGACAACGCCCCGGTCTGGTCGCCCTATCCGATGTCGCTCGCATGGATGCGGCGCCAAACAGCTACCATCTTGGATTTCTGCTGGGTCCACGCGTCAATGCCGGGGGGCGCATCGGTCAGGCCGATCTGGGTGCCCGGCTGCTCAGCACCGACTCAATGTCCGAGGCCGAAGCTCTGGCGCAACGGCTGGACACACTGAACACCGAGCGGCGCGACATCGAAAACGCCGTGCGCGCTGCCGCTTTGCAACAGGCCGAGGATCGAGGTCTTGATACCCCCCTGGTCTGGGCGGCTGGCGAAGGCTGGCACCCCGGTGTTGTCGGCATCGTCGCCTCGCGCCTGAAAGAGGCGGCAAACCGGCCAGCGATTGTCATCGGATTTGACGGAGATGAGGGCAAAGGTTCGGGCCGATCAGTCTCAGGCGTCGATCTGGGAGCCTCTATCCAACGTCTGGCAGCCGAGGGGTTGCTGGTTAAAGGCGGCGGGCACAAAATGGCGGCAGGTCTGACGGTGATGCGGGATCAGTTGGAGCCTGCAATGGCCCGTCTCTCGGAACTACTGGAGAAGCAGGGCGCCGGCCAAGGTGGGCCGGCGGATGTTCGGCTGGATGGTGCCCTGATGCCCGGCGCGGCTACGGTGGAATTGATTGAACAGATTGAAAAGGCAGGGCCTTTCGGGGCCAGCGCCCCTGCCCCACGTTATGCCTTGCCCGATTTGCAGGTGCGATTTGCCAAGCGCGTAGGTGAGACACATCTGAAACTGTCCTTGTCGGACGGAATGAGCGGCGGGCTGGATGCCATTGCCTTTGGTGCCTTCGACGGGCCGCTTGGTGAACGGCTTTCAAACCACGGCGGCGCACGGTTTCACTTTGCCGGTCGACTTGAGGTGAACACTTGGGGTGGACGACAAAATGTGCAGCTTCGGCTTGAAGACGCCGCCGACGCCAATTGATCGGGGTTCTGACCGCCTTTTCCTTCGTTCAAAAACTTTCACATCCTTGCGTTTTTCGGCTTGCGGGGGTCGGGGCGAAACCGTAAAAGGCCCTCCACAAGCCAGCGTGGCCCGTTCGTCTATCGGTTAGGACGCCAGGTTTTCAACCTGGAAAGAGGGGTTCGATTCCCCTACGGGCTACCACTTGTGCTTGCGCCAGATACCAAATGGCCCGTTCGTCTATCGGTTAGGACGCCAGGTTTTCAACCTGGAAAGAGGGGTTCGATTCCCCTACGGGCTACCATTTGGCTAGACTTTGGATACCGTAGTTCTGAACTTTGCCAGCCAAGCTGGCTAAGACTCCGACGTAACCTGCAGCTTGATCCCCCAATTCGTGATTTGGTCGGCAAATGCCTCCTTTGGGGCCCTGTCCGTAACCAGCAGATGAACCATCCGAGGATCCGGCCCGACATAAGGCGCAGACGCATCGAATTTGTGCTGATCAGCTGCCATCACCACGTGATCGGCATGATGGACAACTGCGGACGCTAAGTCCGCCTCGGCCGCACTTTGGTACAAAAACCCTTTGCTATCCGAAATCGCATCAGTGCTAAGAACCGCCAGATCAAAGGCATAGCGTTGCAACTGCCTGTGCGCGACATGGCCAAACGTGCCGCGTTCATCGCTTTGCATCTCACCGCCCAGCAAATGCACCCGATTGCCGTTAACCCCGACCAATGTAAGCGCCACGACGATTGAATTGGTGACAATTGTCAGGTTCTGGGCCTGACGCAACTCTTCCGCGACAAAGGCGGTCGTTGATCCGACGTCCAGGAAAACGGTCATCTGATCCTTGATCATCGGCGCGAGATGCTGCGCGATAACGCGTTTTTCATCAGCGTGTTGCGAAATCCGGCGAAAGAAGCCCGGATCGCCCTGCGCACCGGCCAAAAACACGCCGCCATGGACACGTTCCACGGTCCCGGCTTTGGATAGGGCTTTGATGGTGCGGCGCACGGTCTCTTCCGAGACGTCGAGCATTGTGGCCAGTTCGGTATTTCGGGCTGTGCCACCAAGACGTTTCAGCGCCTCAAGCAATTCAAGCTCCCGATGGGTGTTGAGTGCGTGCTTTTTCACATTCCGCTCCGGAGAATCGAACTGGCTCACAAACTACAAACCAGGGTCGGTAAATCCAGCATCTTTGCCTTTAATCGGTCATATCAGGCACAGGCCTTGGTTGTTTTGGCAACAGCAGGATCAACGGAGGCAACAGCGGATGGCGCACGCCAAATGCGCAGAACCAGATGGTAGAAGCGTGCCACGAGCGCCAATGATCACTGTATAAGGCCATATATTTAATGATTTTATATCATAATGTTACCCTACATTCTTTAATTAGATTTTCGCATCTCGTCGAGCGTTTCAGAATGCCCGAAGGTCAATTACTAAAAATTTAGTTTGACACATACGCAAGAAATCGCTGATGCTTCCCCTCATCCGGTTTGCGCCGGACACAACCAAAATCTTTGGGAGGAGACAGATGCGGAGACATCTACTTTCCGCAGTGGCGGCGGCTGCCGTCATTGCGGGGCACGGTCCTGCGTGGGCCGACGAAGCCGCAGCACAACGTTGGATTGACGACGAATTCCAGCCATCGACCTTGTCGAAAGACGAACAGATGGGTGAGATGCAGTGGTTCATCGAAGCTGCACAACCCTATGCGGGCATGGAGATTAACGTCCTGTCTGAAGGCATTCCCACCCACTCGTATGAATCCGAGGTTCTGACCAAGGCGTTCGAGGAAATCACCGGCATCAAGGTCAACCACCAGATCCTGGGTGAAGGTGAAGTGGTGCAGGCCGTTCAGACCCAGATGCAAACGGGTCGAAACCTGTATGACGGCTATGTCAACGACAGCGACCTGATCGGCACGCACTCGCGCCTGCAGCTGGCCTACCCGCTGACGGACATGATGGGCGGCGATTGGGCGGCGACAACCTCGCCGACGCTGGATCTGGATGACTTTATGGGCATTCAGTTCACCACCGGTCCGGATGGCAAACTGTATCAGTTGCCCGACCAGCAGTTCGCGAACCTCTACTGGTTCCGCAAGGACTGGTTTGACGACGAAGCCAACAAGGCCGCGTTCAAAGAGAAATACGGCTATGATCTGGGTGTTCCGGTCAACTGGTCGGCCTATGAGGACATCGCCGAGTTCTTCACCAACGATGTGAAAGAAGTCGATGGCGTCGCGATCTATGGCCACATGGATTACGGCAAGCGTGCGCCTGACCTTGGTTGGCGTATGACCGACGCCTGGCTATCCATGGCCGGTGCCGGTGACGTGGGTGAGCCGAACGGTGTGCCCGTCGACGAATGGGGCATCCGGATGGAAGCGGGCACCTGTAACCCGGTTGGAGCCTCCGTCTCGCGCGGTGGTGCGGCTAACGGTCCGGCTGCGGTCTATGCGATCCGCAAATGGGACGAATGGCTGCGGAACTATGCGCCTCCGGGTGCAGCGTCTTATGACTTCTACCAGTCGCTGCCAGCGCTCAGCCAAGGCAACGTGGCCCAGCAGATCTTCTGGTACACCGCCTTTACCGCCGACATGGTGAAGCCGAAGTCCGAAGGCAACAACACCGTGGATGACGAAGGCACGCCACTTTGGCGCATGGCGCCCAGCCCGCATGGCCCCTATTGGGAAGAAGGTCAGAAGGTTGGCTATCAGGACGTGGGGTCCTGGACCTTCCTGAAATCGACCCCATCGGATCGTGCTCAGGCAGCCTGGCTCTATGCCCAGTTCGTGACGTCCAAGACTGTTGATGTGAAAAAGTCCCATGTGGGTCTGACCTTCATCCGCGACAGTTCGGTCAATCACGAGTCGTTCACAGAACGCGCACCCAAGCTGGGTGGTCTGGTCGAGTTCTACCGCTCGCCTGACCGTGTGGCATGGTCGCCGACCGGCATCAACGTGCCGGATTATCCGAAGCTGGCCCAGATCTGGTGGCAGCAAATCGGTGATGTGAACTCGGGCGCGTTCACCCCGCAAGAGGCGATGGATCGTCTGGCCGAAGAGATGGACATCACCATGTCCCGCATGCAGGCCGCAGATGAAGCCGCCAACGTCTATGGCGGTTGTGGTCCACGCCTGAACGAGCCGCAGGATGCAGCCTTCTGGTTGGAACAGCCGGGCTCGCCCAAGGCCAAGCTTGAGAACGAAAAGCCGCAAGGCCAGACCGTCAACTATGACGAACTGGTTCAGCGCTGGCAGTCTCAGTAAACGCAACGTCGTAGGCCGGGCTTCAGCCCGGCCTGCCGATGAATACCCACCGGATTTCCCGACGAGTTTCCCCGATGATCGAACTACAAGATGCCACCAAACGGGTTGGCAACGCCATCCATATCAAACCCACGACCCTGACCTTGCGCACTGGCCATTTCAACGTGCTTTTGGGGGCGACCGGATCGGGCAAGACCTCTCTGATCAAGATGATGGCGGGGCTGGACCCTATTGCCTCGGGCAAGGTCTTCATGGATGGGCAAGACGTCACACGGCTGAACACGCAAAAGCGTCAGATCAGCCTCGTGCACCAGTTCTTTGTGAACTACCCCCACATGACCGTTTTCGACAACATCGCCTCGCCTTTGCGCGTGGTCGGCATGGCAAAATCAGAGATCGAAGGCCGCGTGGAAGAGGCTGCTGACCTCTTGCAACTGCGCCCGATGCTGCACCGCCGCCCGCATGAGCTTTCGGGTGGCCAACAGCAACGAACCGCATTGGCGCGTGCGATTGCGAAAGAGAGCCGCGCTGTATTCTTGGATGAGCCGCTGGCAAACCTCGACTACAAGCTGCGCGAAGAACTGCGTGAGCAGTTGCCGGATCTATTCGCCGGGCGCGGCGCCGTCGTCGTCTACGCGACTTCTGAGCCCGAAGAGGCGCTGCTTTTGGGTGGTTACACTGCGTTGATGGAAGACGGTCGCGTCACGCAATTCGGACCGACCGCAGATATCTATCGCAATCCTGAAAACATCGCGGCCGCTCGCGTGTTCTCAGACCCTCCAATCAATGTTGCCCATATCACTGTATCAGGTGCTCAGGCGCAGCTGGCTGGCGGCGGAGGCTGGGTGGTCAGCGATATGGCAGATGGTGACTATATGGTCGCCGTGCGCCCTCATCGTGTAACGCCATTCCGCACATCGGATGCGGATGTTGAACTGACGGGCCGCGTGATCGTGACCGAGCTGTCTGGCTCAGATTCCAGCGCACATTTCCGGCATGGATCGGATGACTGGGTGTCCTTGGCCGCAGGGGTGCACCCCTATGAGGTCGGCGAAGATCACAGTTTCTACATGAACCCGGCCCATTGCCGGTATTTCGGCCAAGACGGCCAAAGGGTGGCCTGACATGGCACAGATCAAGCTTTCAAACCTGCGCCACAGCTATATACCCACGCCCCAAGGCCCCGAGGATTATGCGCTGAAGGAAATCGACGTCACGTGGCGCGATGGTGGTGCCTATGCTTTGCTGGGGCCGTCGGGCTGCGGCAAGTCCACGCTGTTGAACATCATATCCGGCCTTCTTACCCCCTCGGAAGGTCGGATTCTGTTTGATGATCAGGACGTCACTGCCCTGCCCCCCGATCAGCGCAACATCGCGCAGGTGTTCCAGTTCCCAGTGATCTACGACACGATGACGGTGGGCGAGAACCTGGCGTTTCCATTGAAGAACCGCGGCGTCGATGCCGCGACGATCAAGCGCCGCGTCGATGAGATTGCCGAAATGCTGGACGTCACGGACATGCTGGACACCCGCGCCAGCGGCCTGAGCCCGGATAACAAGCAAAAGATCTCGATGGGGCGCGGATTGGTGCGGGACGACGTGAACGCGGTTATGTTCGATGAACCCCTGACCGTGATCGACCCGCATCTGAAATGGAAGCTTCGGTCGAAGCTGAAGGAACTGCACCAGCGCGTTAAAGCGACGATGATCTATGTGACCCACGACCAGACCGAAGCGCTAACCTTCGCCGACGAAGTGGTCGTGATGCAGGAAGGTGAAGTCGTTCAGATCGGCACGCCAGTTGACCTGTTCGAACGCCCTCAGCACACATTTGTTGGCCATTTCATCGGCTCGCCCGGCATGAACGTTCTGCCGTGTGAGGCCAAAGGTGACCGTGCCGTGTTCGAAGGCCATGAGGTGCTACTCGAAGGTCCAACCCATGGAGACGGCGGGCGCACCGATCTGGGTATCCGCCCCGAATATGTGGGCTTCGGCGACACTGGCATCCCGGCGCAGGTGACCAAAGTGTCCGACATTGGTCGCCACTACGTGGTCAGCGCCATGGTCGGCAACACAGCCCTTAAAGCCGTGACCGAACACAATGCGCCCAATCCGGGCTCGCAAGTGTTCCTGCAATTCAAACCAGAACACTCTCGCGTTTACCGCGACGGCTGGATCGCAACTGAGGGACGCGCGCAATGAGAACAGAAAACCAAAAGGCATGGTTCTTTGTCCTGCCGGTTCTGGCGCTGGTCGCGTTCAATGCGCTGGTGCCGATGATGACGGTGGTCAACTATTCGGTGCAGGAAACCTTTGGCAACAACCAGTTCTTCTGGGAAGGGCTGGGCTGGTTCGAGCAAATCCTACGCTCGGATCGCTTTCAGGCCGCGCTGGGACGGCAGTTCCTGTTCACCTTCCTGATCCTTCTGATCGAGGTACCTTTGGGCATCATCGTGGCCCTGTCCATGCCTCGCAAAGGCTTCTGGGTGCCGGTCTGTCTGGTCCTGATGGCGCTGCCGATGCTGATCCCGTGGAACGTGGTTGGCTCAATGTGGAACATCTTCACTCTGCCCAAAATCGGCCTGCTAGGCTATTTCCTGAATGACGTTCTGGGTATCAACTATGACATGACGCAACAGCCCCTTTCGGCCTGGATCACAGTTGTCGTTATGGATGTCTGGCACTGGACGTCGCTTGTTGTGCTGCTGTGCTATGCGGGCCTCGTGTCTATACCGGACGCTTATTACCAAGCGGCCAAGATTGACGGAGCCAGCCCGTGGTCAGTATTCCGCTATATCCAGCTGCCCAAGATGAAAACCGTTCTGACCATCGCCGTTCTGCTGCGCTTCATGGACAGTTTCAACATCTATACCGAGCCCTTCGTGCTGACCGGTGGTGGCCCCGGCAACTCAACCACCCTGCTGTCGATCGACCTCGTGAAGATCGCGCTGGGACAGTTCGACCTTGGCCCTGCGGCGGCGATGAGCCTGATCTACTTCGCCATTACGCTGCTGGTCTCTTGGGTCTTCTACACTCTGATGACAAAGGATGACGCGCAATGAAGAAGCGGTCTCTTATTCCGATCCTCTATATCGCGTTCCTGATGTTGCCGATCTATTGGCTGGTGGCGATGTCCTTCAAGACCACGAACGAGATCCTGTCGGGCTTTTCCTTGTTTCCCCAGACCTTTACGCTGGAGAATTACATCACCATTTTCACCGACCCGACATGGTACTGGGGCTACATCAACTCAATCATCTATGTGACTTTGAACACGGTGCTTTCAGTCTGCGTGGCGCTGCCTGCGGCGTATGCGTTCTCACGCTATCGGTTTCTGGGCGATAAGCAGTTGTTCTTCTGGCTGCTGACCAACCGGATGGCCCCGGCGGCGGTCTTCGCGCTGCCCTTCTTCCAGCTTTATTCATCGATCCAACTGTTCGACACCTATCTGGCCGTAGCGCTGGCTCACACGTTGTTCAACGTGCCACTTGCGGTCTGGATCCTGGAAGGTTTCATGCGCGGCATCCCGAAGGAACTGGATGAGACGGCCTATGTCGATGGCTATTCCTTCCCGCGGTTCTTCGTGACGATCTTCCTGCCCAACATCAAAGCGGGCGTGGGTGTAGCAGCCTTCTTCTGTTTCATGTTCTCGTGGGTCGAGATGCTGTTGGCCAAGACACTCACGGCGGTCGAGGCCAAGCCCATCGCCGCGGTGATGACTCGCACTGCATCGAGCGCGGGGTATGAGCTGGGCCTGCTGGCAGCAGCCGGAACCCTGACCATCATCCCCGGCGCCATCGTCATCTGGTTTGTCCGCAACTACATCGCGCGTGGTTTCGCGATGGGACGTGTGTGAGGTTCGATATGCGTAAACTTCTTCTCACCCTCCTCTTCCTTCCTTCGATGGCCTCTGCCCAACAGGCCGGTTGGGGCAGTGTTGGGCAGCAACCAGAGAAAGGCTTTTCGTGGACTGATCCTCTATGGCCCGATTTCTGGATGGCCTGGACCCCGGCCACGCTGGCCTTGTTCGTCGGTATATTCTCAGCCATCGCGCTAATTGGCCTGCTTGAAGGGTTCAAGTTCCGCGATGGAATCGAACGGCGCGGCGTGTTGGGCCTGACAACCACGCTGGGCGATCGGCTGTTCATTACCCTTCTGGGTTCAGCCTATATCTTCCTCGCCTGGCTCGGGCTGGTCGGTCAGCCCGTCTGGACGCCGCTTTTCCTCTCCATCGGTTGGGGCATCTTCGTCTTCTGGAAAGTTTAAGCTTTGCGAAACAGCGAAAGGATGCTTGTCTGACAGGCAGACCAAACATGACGACACCGAGATCAATGCGTAAGAAAAAGACGACAAACCTGCTGACCGAAGTTGAACTGGAGTTCATGAACGAGCTCTGGGCACTTGGGCAAGGTTCGGTGCGTGATGTTTTGGGTCGCCTGCCCCCGGAACGGAATCTGGCCTATACATCAGGCGCCACGATCCTGCGCATCCTCGACGAAAAGGGATTTGTCGAAAGTCGCAAGGACGGCAAGACGCTGATCTATCGGCCGCTTCTGGACAAGGACAGGTATCAGGCACGCTCACTTCAGAACCTGTCGCGGACGTTGTTTGACAACACGCCCGCCTCTCTGGTCGCCCGGCTGGTGGATGATGAAGGTCTGAGCGAAACCGATCTGGAGGAGATTCGAGCACTGGTAGAGAGGAGACTGCAACATGACCGCGGTTAAACCGGTACTCGACGCTTATCTGGAAATGAATATCGTTTTGGGCCTGTCCGCTGTGATCTGGATGATCGCACGGGCGGCATTGCACCGCACATCGCTGCGCGGCGGCTATATCGCTCAGTTGCGCGCGTTCAAAGTGCTGTGTCTCTGCGTTCTGGTCAGTCCGCTGCTGGCGCTTGGTGTGTCCGCACTGGCCAGCATGATCTGGCCGGATCGGGCTGTAGCACTTGGAGATATTGCAGTCGCGGCCTATCTGCGCGGCGAGATTGCAATGCCCGCGACCCAATTTGAAGCGTTGCTGAACACCCGCGAACGCTGGTTGGATCAGGTCCTGTCCGGTCAGTCGACCGCCATCACTTTTATGTTGGCCATATTGGCCTGTGTAGCCGTTATGCTGGCGCTGCGTGTCGCGCGCGACGCGCTTGCCATCCGCGCCACGGTCGAGACCAGCTTTCTCTGGCGGCAGTCAAACAAGGTGGATATCCGCCTGTCTGATGGCATCACCGTTCCGTTCGCCGTGCGCGGCCTGCGTCGTCGTCACGTGGTATTGCCCAGCCATCTTTTGGATACCCCGCGCGAGTTACGCTTTGCGCTGGCACACGAATTTCAGCACATCCGCGCGGGCGATGTGGAATGGGAGCTCGGGTTCGAACTGCTGCGTCCGCTTCTGTTTTGGAATCCGGCCTATCTGATCCTGAAATACCAGTTCGATCGCCTGCGCGAGCTGGCTTGCGATCAGTCTGTCGTCGCACGCAAACGGATCGACTCGCGCGAATACACAACCTGTTTGCTGGACTATTGCGCACGCACCGTCTCGATGGGTCACCCGCGCGTTCTGAACGTTGCGCTGGTCACCGGTGGCAAGGCCAAACATGTACTGCGTCAGAGGGTTCTGGCCCTGACCGAAGCGCCGCAGGTCGTAGCCCCCCTGCCCGTGTTCTTTCTGGGTCTGACGCTGATCTTTGCCAGCCTGCTGGCCATCGGTTCTGCCTCTGTTCAGCAAAGGCACGACTGGAGCCATGATCGGCTGATGCTGTCGACCGTTGTGAATCTTGAGCGCCTGCAAGCGCGCAATCAGGGGAACTGAAGCAGCTACCAGCCCCGTCGACCAAACAGCGAATGGATGCGGTTCTGATCCGCGAAGGGCTCGGCCGTTTGCGTCCGCTGCAAACCGGACACCACGCGCATGACCAGACCCCAGCTGATCGCGGCGAAAATGACGCCTCCGAACGCTTGACCCAGCAGGACCCCTGATGCCCCGGCAAAGCTTGACCCGATCGTCGCAAATATCCAGGTGCCCACCGTGTGACGGCCCCAGTTGATCCAGGTTGAATAGATCGGATGACCCAGATTGTTGAAACTTGCGTTCGCGACAAAGATAACCCCATTGAAGAAAGACGCTAACGCCAATGGGCCGCAGAACAGATAAATCAAGGTGCGGGTTTCGCCTTGGGCTGCAAATAAATCCGCGATTGGCGCACGCAGCAGAAACAGGATCGCGGCCATACCCAGAACATAGATCGCGGTGAATTTGATGCCCGCCAGATATGCGGCGCGAACACGGTCGAATCTCTCGGCCCCGTAGTTCTGTCCGATAATGGGACCAATGGCCCCCGACAGCGCAAAAATCACCGAAAAGGCCACGGGTAACAACCGTCCGATCACTGCCATACCGGCTACGGCGTCTGTTCCGTATTGTGCAATCTCGCGCACAACAATGGCGTTGCCAATTGGTGTGGCTACGTTGGTCAACACTGCCGGGATCGCAATGGCCCGAACAGGCCGGATATCCTGTACCACTTGTCTCAATGAGGGGCGCGCAAAGGCCTGATGCACGCGCAAGGCGGGCCACAGAGCGGCGGCCAGCATACATACGCGCGCGATCACGGATGCAATCGCAGCACCATCCAGCCCAAGCCCAACCCCGAAAATCAGGAGCGGGTCCAAAACCGCGTTCACCACGCCACCATAGATCGTCGCCATCATTGACCGGCGCGCATCCCCATGGGCCCTAAGAACCGCCATCGACGCCATCGCAATCGACATCACCCACATCGTGGGCAGAATGATCGAGACATAGCGGGTTGCCAGCCGCAAAACCTCACCCTTGGCTCCAAGCAGGGACAACAAAAAACTGATGTTTAGCAGCACCAAAGCAGAGACAACTAAACCTAGGATCAACCCAATCACGGCCACACTGGACGCATAGTTGCGGGCCTGTTCTGACTGGCCAGCGCCAAGCTCTCGCGCGACAAGAGCGCCAGCTGAAATCGACAGCCCGATATTGATCGCGTTGGTAAAAAACAGCAGCGTACCGGCATACCCAACGGCCGCTGCCAAGGCGTCATTTCCCAGCATTGAAATGAAGACCATATCTACGAAATCAACGGCGAAAATGGCCATCAATCCGATGCTGGTGGTCAGCGACATGCGCGTCACATGGCGCATCAGGCTACCGTTCAGGAAAATCGCTTCGTTTGCGGATGAGTTCGCCAAACCTGTATCCTGTTGTCGTTGCCACCGGACCACCCGATCAGGGGCGTTCCGCTTGACCAGACACGCTATTCCAGCCTGGCACAATGGCCGCCGTTCAAATTTGATGTGCAGAGTGCGTGTTTATGCCCCCCAGAGACGCCACATCCACCGTGCCAATCTGTGCCATGGCAATACTCATCTCGTCACTCAGAACCTGCCATAGCTGGTGCAGCCCCTCTTCGCCCCCCGCTGCGATAGCGAATTGCAGGATACGGCCGAAGAAGGTGAAGTTCGCGCCTGTAAGAAGGGCTTTCAACGCATCCTCGCCGGAACGCAAGCCGCTATCATAGAAAAGCGGAAATGTTTCTCCGACTGCGGCACGGATTTCGGGCAGGACGGAAAATGAGGCTGGCGCGCTTTCAAGTTGCCGGGCGCCGTGGCTTGAGACCTGTATCGCATCCACGCCGGCAGCCTTAAGCGCAACTGCGTCTTCAACGTCCAGCACGCCTTTGACCACCAGATGCCCCGACCACTGATCCCTGAGCCTTGCCAGCGTGTCCCAATCTGCTTTGGCGCGG
Organism: Ruegeria sp. YTSA075; assembly: GCF_059610245.1. Taxonomy (NCBI): domain Bacteria; kingdom Pseudomonadati; phylum Pseudomonadota; class Alphaproteobacteria; order Rhodobacterales; family Roseobacteraceae; genus Ruegeria; species Ruegeria sp. YTSA075. Next base: position 438,774 of record NZ_JBXWNG010000003.1, read on the forward strand.
CTTTCGGTTCGGTCAAACTCGTACCCGTCCATAAGGAAATTGGCTATTTGCGGCTTACCATGCGCGAGGGTCGACAAGGACCAGCGCGGATGCAGCGCGAAGTCCAGAAACTGACGTGGACCCAACCGGAACGGCATGCGGAACCCGTGCCGCAACTCTCGGGGCCTGCGCCCAACCTCGGGGACATCGACAGTCAGAACAAGGGTGTCGTATCCCGCAGCCTTGGCTCGATCCACGAGCTTAGTGGTTCCTGATCCATCCCCGCTGAAGTACAGCTGAAACCAGGCATTGCCCTCGGAGACCTCCAGCATCTCTTCCATCGGGGTTGAGGCCACGGTCGATACGCCCAACGGTACCGAATAGCGCGCAGACAGACGGGCCAGCATCAGATCAGCACCCGGGCCGGACAGGTTGCACATCCCCATTGGCGCTATGCCAAAGGGGCGTTGTGTGGATTTGCCAAAGACAGAGCTTGCCAATGACCGCTCACTCACATCCCGCAGAATACGCGGGCGAAGGGTCATCGCATCCAAGGCGTCCCGATTACGCGCGGCTCCGACCTCAGCCCCCGCGGCGCCATCGATATAGTCGAACACCATCCACGGCAAACGCCGCCGCGCGAGGCGGCGGGCGTCTTCTGCGCTGTGAATGTCGCTTGCGGCCATCAGGCCTCGACAGCTTTCATAAAGCGGTCACGGATCACCACCGGGTCCTTTGTGATAACTGGCATCTTGGCGTTGCCGCTTTCACATTTGCTGACGATAATGGTCATCTGTTTGCTGTCCAGCGCTTCTTGTAAGACGCGACCGGTATCTTCCGCGGCACATTCGATTACCCGCTCACACCCGGCAGCTTGCGCCATTTTCGTCAGCGAGGTTTTCTGGCCCGCATAGGTTGGCTGGTCTCCGGTCGAGCCGTAAGAACCGTTATCGACGATCAGCAGGATATAGTTATCCGCCACGTTATTGGCGATGGTCGGAAGCGTGCCCAGATTGGTCAGGACAGAGCCATCCCCATCAATCACGATCACCGGTTTCGGCTGCGCCAGTGCAAGCCCCAGACCAATGGACGAAGCCAGACCCATGGTGCCCAGCATGTAGAAATTCGTCGGCTGGTCGTCGATGGCATGCAGTTCCTGGCTGGGGATGCCAATGTTGCAGACCACCAGTTGGTCGCGCAGGATCGGGGCGATTTCTTTCAGAATCTCGGAACGGATCATTGGTCGCCATAGCCTCCCCAGAAGTTCGCATCGGTCAGAATGGCAACCGGTTTGTTGCACATGAATGTGTATTTCAGGATCATGTCGAGTTCTTCGACATCGGATTGTTTATGGAAGTGGTAGGTAGGGATGTTCATCTGTGACAGTAGCGCCTTGGTGTGCACAGCCATCTCGACCTGACAGGCCACCGGTTCACGCAATTCCCCACGATATGAGATCAGCATGGGCAGCGGCATCCGGTAGTACTGTATCAGCGTTGCCAGCGTGTTGATCGTCACGCCGATGGCGGTGTTCTGCATGATAATCGCCGGGCGTTTCCCACCCATCCACGCACCGGCGCACAGGCCCATACCTTCGTCTTCCTTGTTCGACGGGATGTGAAAAATCTCGTCGCGTTGGTCGATCTCTTCTATCACTCCAGCCAATTGCTTGCAGGGGACGGTGGTCACGAACGAGATGTCGTTCGCCACCAGATCGTCAGTGATCTTCTTGTCTATGTTCATGGTCCAGCTTTTGGTCCTGTTTAGGGCGCGGTATGCGCGATTGACGATATTTAGGTTCTGCGGTGTACATGCACCGCGCAATGGGCGTGGCGAACGACGCGCGAGGCGGTCGATCCCAAAAAATAGTCGCTCAGATCCGGCTTATGCGAGCCGATCACGATGCAGTCGATACCGTTGCTGTCGGCATAGTCGATGATGGTTCGCGCTGTATGCCCTTTGACAATCTCAGCAGTCACGCCGTCGAGCCCTTCGACCTTATCCAACAACTGGCGGCGGGCACGCTCGAACCCTTCGGCAACCAGAGTTTTGTCCAGATAGGCACTGACCGAGCCCTGAGGCATCTCATAGACATGCAAGGCAATGATCTCGGCCCCATCTTCAGTCAGGGCGCGGGCAACCTCGAGCGTATGCTGCGATATGCCGTGATCCAGCGCCATAGGAACAAGAACTTTCTTATACATATCAAACTCCTTTTCAGCCCGGTCTATTCCCACGGGTCCAGGATAATCTTTGGCGCGGCTACCGCGCCAGAGCGCAGGTCGCGAAACGCCTGCGTACCTTCAGACAGGGGTCGGGTTTCGGTCCAATCCAGTGCACCCAAACGCCCGTCGAAAATAGCCTGCGCCGTTTGGCGGAAATCCTCAGCTGTGTAGGTATACGTGCCGATAAAGGTGATTTCCTGCAAGGTCATTCGACGGATATCCAGCCCGCCGGTATCCTCACCCAAACCGACATGCGCAATCACCCCACCGGGTTCTGCACTGGCCGAAGCCGTCGTTCGCGTCGTTGCATAACCGACCGCATCAATCACAATCGGATAGGTTCCGGTGGCCTCACCTACAACGCGCAGACCAAGCTTTTTCAGAAAAGCGCGCCGTCCGGGGTTTGGCTCGGCCAGGGTCACATCATTGACGCCCATCGCACTCAAAGCCAGTGACGCAGCCAGACCGATGGCACCGCCGCCCAGAACCAGGGCGCGTTTCTCGCAGGCTGGATGCAGCGCTTCGATGGCCAATCGCACAGTGTGCCAACTGACCGCCAAAGGCTCCGCCAAGGCGGCTTTTTCCAGCGGTACACCCTCAGGCACTTCGACCAGATTGCGGTCGGGCATCGACACATATTGCGCAAAAGCTCCTTCGCGTGGAGGCATCGAGATGATCTGGCGCTGCGGGCACAAGTTTTCCCGGCCCGAGGTGCAAGCCGGACACAGCCCGCAGGACACCAGCGGGTTGATCGTCACGCGCGTACCATCACGCGGGCCGCCGACGATTACACCCGCGGCCTCGTGGCCGAGGATCAGCGGTGCCGGACGCCGGGCATCATGCCCCAGATAGGCATGCATATCCGAGCCGCAGATGCCAACCGCCTGGACACGGATCAGATACTCGTCCGTGCCGGGTACAGCGTCGGGCATATCCCGATACGCAACCTCTTCGACCCCCTCATACACAAGCGCTTTCATTTCGCAGTGAACCCCCCATCGACCATGAGGACCTGCCCAGTGACATAATCCGAGGCTTTCGAGCACAGAAACAGGATCGGCCCGTCGATATCTTCCATACGGCCGTTGCGCCCAGTGCAGGTTTGAGCGGCGTTTCGCGCGGCACGATCCGGGTTATCAAACACAGCCTGCGTCAGCTCAGTCGGGAAGAACCCCGGCCCAATGGCATTGGCGGTGATGCCGTAGGGCGACCATGCCTCGGCCATCGCGCGGGTCAATTGCCCGATCCCAGCCTTGGTCGCGCCATAGGCGATGCCGCCGGGAAAAGCGCGCGTGGTTTGAAGCGAGGCGAAATTCACAATCCGACCCCAGCCTTTTTCCTTCATCGCGGGCACCATCGCCTGGCTCAGGAAAAACGGCGCGCTCAGGTTTAGGGCCAGTGTCGTGTCCCACCCCTGCCCGGTCACATCATCCGCCGCCTCCCGGGTATTCACACCAGCGGCGTGGACGATGATATCGGGCGCGCCGAAATGGGATGAGACATCACTCACCAGTGCGCCCATATTCTCACGATCCGCAACATTCCCTGTTACAGCGGCGGCCATTGGCCCGATCTCATCGCACATTTGAGAAAGGGCATCGCCCCGCCGCGCAACGCCGACGACTTTGGCACCAGCTTGCGCCAACACCAAAGCAACGCGACGCCCCAGCCCCGAGCTTGCTCCGGTGACGCAGGCCACGCGCCCTGTTAGATCAAAGAGCGCGCGTGGGTCATCCATCTGCAGTCAGGTCGAATTGCTCATCCGGGAAATACTTGGCCAGACGCACATCGGCGGCGCGGGCGTGACCCTCCATCCCTTCCAGACGCGAAATGCGGGCGGTAGCGACCGCGATGGGCTTGGACCCTTCACGCGTTGCCCGCTGCCATGTCACGATCTTCATGTATTTATGAACGCTCAGACCCCCAGTATAGCTGGCCGCGCCCGAAGTTGGCAGGACGTGGTTGGTGCCGGTGGCTTTGTCACCATAGGACACGGTGGTTTCCTCACCCAGAAACAGCGAGCCATAGCAGGTCAGCCGGTCCAGCCACCAATCCAGATCCTCGGCCTGAACAGTCAGGTGTTCGGGCGCGTAATCGTCAGAACAGGCCGCCATTTCCTCGCGATCTGCACAGACGATCACCTCGGCATAGTCGCGCCACGCGGCAGATGCGTTTTCGCGGTTCAGTTCGGGCAGATCCTCGATCAGGGCCGGCACAAACTCCATCACCTTTTGCGCAAGTTCCCGATCGTCAGTCACCAACCAGACGGGAGAGTTATACCCGTGTTCCGCCTGACTAACCAAATCGGTCGCAACCACATGCGCATCAGCAGAGCTGTCGGCAAGGATCAGGCTGTCAGTGGGCCCTGCGATCATGTCGATACCAACCTTGCCGTATAGAATGCGCTTCGCCTCGGCCACGAATTGGTTGCCGGGACCCACAAGTATGTTTGCGCGCGGCAAACCAAACAGACCATAGGTCATGGCAGCCACGCCCTGCACACCGCCCATCGCCAGAATGCTGTCGGCCCCGCAGATATGCGCGGCGTAGACGATCGCAGGTGCGACGCCCTCACCCGGACGGGGTGGCGAGCATGCCGTGATGTGTCGACACCCGGCCACCTTGGCTGTGGTTACCGTCATAATCGCACTGGCGATATGGCTGTAGCGTCCACCAGGTACATAGCACCCTGCCGCATCGACGGGGATGGCCTTTTGACCAGCGACAACACCTGGCACGATCTCGGTCTGCACATCCGACACGGTGGCTTTTTGCATTTCAGCAAAGCGGCGCACGTTATCGTGTGCAAAGCGGATATCTGCCTTCAGTTTCTCTGACACCAGGGCAATGGCTGCGTCGATCTCTTCCTGAGTCATAAGGACATTGCCTTCGAACTTGTCGAATTTGGCGGCATATTCCAGCGCTTTGGCGTCACCCCCTGCCTCGATATCGGACAGGATGGTTTTGACCGTATCGTGCACCTCGGACGCATGAGATTGCGCCGTCAGGGTTGCCTTTTTCAGATAGTCACGCGGCATATTCAGCAAATCCTATTGGTAGATTTCAGGGAGCAATGTGGTTGAAACTGCGGGTACATACGCGATCAACAGAACCACAATCAGCATGGTCAAGACAAAGGGAACGGCGCGGGCTGCAATTTTTAGAATTGATTCTCCGGTTATCCCGGAAACAACAAACAGGTTCAGACCTAGCGGCGGGGTGATAAAGCCCACACCCAGGGCAGTGATCATCATAATGCAGAACTGAATCTCGTTCATGCCGATATTGTCAGCCAGAGGTTTCAGGATCGGTGCAAGGATCACGATGTTCGGCGTTGTTTCCATCACACAGCCTGCCGCGATCAGAATGCCGATCATCAAGAGGATCAGCAGGTACGGGTCATCGGTCAGGTTGGTAACCGAGGTCACAAAGCCCTGCGGCACACCCATGATCGCCAGCGCCTCGGCCAGCGGGGCCGAAAAGGCGATGATCGGCAGGATCACCCCGTTCACCTTGGCTGAACTGACCAGCATCGATGGAAAATCGGCCAGCGACAGCGTGCGCATGATGAAACCCATGATGATCGTAACAACAACGGCGGTCGCACCGGCCTCGGTCGGGGTCAGGCGACCCGAGAAGATGCCGTAGAAGATGATGCCCGGCACGATGAAAGCATACCAGCCGGACTTCAGCGCCTTGCCCAGATTGGCCACCCACTCACCCATCGTCATCATGCCGCCGCCCTCGTAAGAATACAGGCGGTTCATGATGATATTGGTGATCAGGATCGAGACCAGAATGGCCAGCCCCGGGATCAGCGCGGCCAAGAACAGGGTTGAGGCGGAAATTCCCAGCACAAGCCCGATGATGATATAGGCAATGGAAGGCGGGATCAGGATGCCGGTACAGGCCCCCGCCGCAACCAGCGCGCATGCATAGGGGCGCGGATAGCCGCTTTCGACCAGACGGTTGATCGTCATGCGCCCCACCGCGGCAGCGCCCGCCGCGTCCGAGCCCGAAATGGCCGCGAACATACCGCAGACCAGAACGGTCGCTGAGCCAAAACCACCCTTGGCGAAACAGGTCAGCGCCTCGGCCACGTCCAGGAACTTTCGGGACAGTCCAGTGCGGACCAGCACGTCTCCGGTCAAGATGAACAGAGGCACAGCAGTCAGGGCAAACGCGTCAATGCCGGTGAACAGGCTCTCGCCCACCAAGCTCAGCGGCAGGTCGCCAGACATGACCAGCATCAGGATCGCTGCCGACCCGATCGCTGCCCAGACGGGCACCGCCATGGCGATCAGACCTACGAATAGGATCACCGGCAGATAAAAATCCCAGCCCAGTTCAACTGTTTGATTGAGGGAGTTCCAAAGCATCTCAGATCTCCTCAGTCAAACAGCTTGTCGCCTTCGAAAACGGGCGTGCCGTCACGAAGTGATTTCAAGTCGCGCATCAGGGATTGGATCAAGCGCCAGATCATCAGCGCAAAACCGGTCGGAACGGCCATCAGGAACCAGACTTTCGAAATCCGCAGCCCATCGGTGACCGAGCCGAACTTGGCCGAGACATGCACCGCCTCGTAAGACCAATAAAGCGCGATGATCGCGACAACGAACATCACCAGATCGCCAAAGATATACAGCAGCGCCTTGGGGCGCGGCCCAAGGTAATGCATGATCACATCGATACGGATATGCGCACGCTCTTTCACAGCGGCAGCGGCACCGATCCATGCGAGGTAGATAAAGGAATACCGGACGATCTCTTCGCCCCAGATCGAGGAATAGGCAAAAATCTCGCGTCGCAGCACCTCGATCGCCATGGTGATGACCAGCATCACGTAGAACACCAGCAACAGCCAGCGCTCGGCATCCCGGTCTATTTTCTGAAGTACAGTCATGTCCGGTTCCAAATACTTGGCAACACTTCAGAATGCGGTTGCAAAAACCACTGCCAAAGGCTGCATGTCGTGGAGCAAACGGGCGCGCCACTGCGCACCCGCCTAGATCGCCTTAGGCGTCGTGGACGTAGTATTTGCCCTGCGTACCCGCCGCTTCGACCAGTTTCTCGAAATTGTCCATCGAACCGGCCAGCTCGGTCTTGAACGGATCCCAGTCGGCATTCTGATAACCGCCTGCGTCCTGCCACTCGGCCAACTGATCGTCGCTGAGTGAGTGGAACTGCACGCCCGCCTTGTTCAGCTCGGCCATGGCATAGGCGCGGGCCGACGGCACTTTGGACAGGTTCTGGTGGCTGGTCATCTCTGACCCCCACATGATGCCTTCCTGCACGTCAGCGGGCATCGAGTTGAACCATTCCAGATTACAGGAATAGACCTGACTGTCCGGCACCGCCTGGGTAAAGGTCACATGGCTGAGGATGTCCTTGAAGCCAAAGACATAAAGCGCGCCGACCGAGGGATCGAGCGCATCTGCAACGCCCTGCTTGATGGCCGAGGGGGTCTCACCCCAAGCAACAGGTGTCGGGTTGGCACCGACCATACGGTAGTACTGTTGCAGCATTTTCGAACCCGGTACGCGGAACTTGATCCCGCTCATATCGCCCGGTGTGATGACAGCATCGCCGCCTTGACGCACCGCAACGACCCGGGGGTCGATGACAACGTAAAACAGCGCCTTGAAACCCGCGGCCTCGACCTTTGGGTGAACCTCATTCTTCCAGGTGTCAGAGTGGACCAGGTTGGTGAAACGCTGGTTCGAACCGCAGAGATACGGCATGTTGATCAGGTCAACGGTCGACGCAAAAGGCGCGAAATTCGATAGTGAATGCTGCGCAGCCTGAATGGTGCCACCCTGCACCTTCTGCACAAGTGAGCCACCCGCGCCCAGCTGACCGCCCGGCGCCAGTTTGACATAAACCTTACCGTTTGTGGCATTCTGGATGTTTTCTTTCAGGTCCAGCTGCATGATCGGATAGCTGCGCGACGCGCCCAGCACATAGGCGGTTGCAACGGTCATCACATGATCGGCCGCCTTTTCACGCTCGCTCTCTTCCTTAGCGGTTTGTGCTGCTGCCTCGGATGACCAAAGCACGCCACCAGCGCCCGCGACTAGGGCGGCTGTGAACGCGCCACTAGCGCTCAGCTTCAAGAAATTGCGGCGCTCCGCGGACGCCAGTTCGTTTTTGTCGTTGTGCATTAAGTGCCCTCCCAAGCAGAAAATTCAGCCGCCGTTTTCAGTATCGCGGTCAGCCTCTTTTTTCAGAATTGCGACAACGAACAGGATCGACGCCGCGAACAGGACCAACATTTCTCCGACATCTCCGAAAACTGCAGCATTTGCGAAGGCCCCCAACGCAACGTTCGCAAAATAGATGGCGAACACGAGGATTGAGGCTGCAAGATACATTTCCGGGACTCCCTATAGAATCGGCCCATCTTCATTTGTAAGCGCTTACATCGCAAATGCAAGCGCTTACATTGATGCTTCCCCCTACCCCGCGAACAGGATAGAGTTCAAAGAAATCGAAGCTTGAGTTTGAAAATGCCAAAAAACCGATCAGCACCCACCTTGGATGACGTCGCCAAAAAGGCAGGCGTTTCCACGGCCACGGTATCTCGGTGTTTGAATGACCCAAAGCGCGTGGTTGAGGCGACGCGCACCCGGGTGATGACTGCGGTTTCGGAACTGGGCTATACCCCAAATTTCGCAGCACGGGTGATGGCCGCAAAACGATCTTTCACCATCGGCGCGATCATCCCAACGATGGAAAACGCAATATTCGCCAGAGGGTTACAGGCTTTTCAGGAAGAAATTCACAACCAGGGCTATACCCTTCTGGTGTCCAGTTCGGCCTATCAGCCCGAGGCTGAAGAAGAGCAAATTCGCACCCTCGTCGCGCGCGGGGCAGATGGGCTCTTGTTGATCGGCCATGATCGTGATCCGCGCATATTCGACTATCTGGATCGGCAGAAAATTCCGGTCGTTGTCGCCTGGTCTTTTGCCCCGAACCAAAGCGCCCCATCGGTTGGATTCGACAACCGTGAGGCAATGCAAACCCTCGCAGAACAGGTGATAAAACTTGGTCACACGCGCTTAGCGGCGATATCTGCGTTTACGCAAGGCAATGACCGCGCGCGGTTCCGGATCGATGGGATAAGGGACGCAATGCAGGCAAAGGGCCTGCCCGAGGCGTCGTTGTCCGTGATCGAAACCACCTATGAAATCGAAAATGGTGCTGCTGCTTTCGAACAGCTGATGTCCCTGCCCCAACGCCCGACCGCCGTTCTTTGCGGGAATGACGTTCTGGCCGTCGGTGCAGTACGTCAGGCAGAAAAGATGGGCATCTCTATACCGGGTGAAGTCTCGATCACCGGGTTCGACGACATCGAATTGGCGCGGATCATAAGCCCATCTTTGACCACCGTGCATGTCCCCCATCGTGAAATGGGTCGCAAAGCGGCAATCGAACTGATTGATATGATCGAAACAGGCTCAACTGGCCAGTCGCTGCGGTTGGAAACCAATGTGATCAACCGCGATTCATTGGGCCCGGCTGTCTGACTATTTGCCCATGATCGACTTGCGGCGTTCTTGCATACGCTCATTGGCCTCAACCGTGCCGTCATGGAACGATCCGAACCATTTATCCCAAGGTATCTCAAGCGAGCCGTAGTTACATTCGAAATACCGATGGTGCATTTGGTGGTGGAACGTGCCCAAGGCCAGCCTGTTTTTGTCTTTGATCACCAACCCCTGAAAGCCCGTATGCGTCGTCACCGCTGTCAGCGTGTAGTATTGCAGGTGGAAGATGATGTGCAGCGGATGCGCGCCAACCACAAAGTGAATCAGCACCGAGCCCAGATAGATCGCATGTTCCGCCGGATGCATAGACAGCCCGGACCATGGCCCCACATTGACGTTCCTGTGGTGGACCGCATGTATGTGTTTGTACAGAAACGGGATGTGGATCAGCCTGTGAATCCAATAGAAATAGAAGCTTTCCCAAAGCGGGATCAGCAGGAAGATCGCCACAAACCAGATCGGATTTGCCCCCCATGTCACCAGCGGGACATAGCCATTTGCCAGCGACCAATACATCAACACTTCGTAGGCAGACCAGAAAAACACTCCTGACCCTAACGTCCAGAACATGTTGTCGCGCACCTGCCCGCCCAGGGTAAATTGCTTACCCTTCAGCATCAAAGGCCGGGGATCATACTTTAGTTGGTCTCCCTGCGCCGAATATTTGTAGAACCACAGATGCAGCAACCCCGCGATGCAAAAGATCAGAACCAGATTTCGAACATAGATCTGCGCGATCCATCCAACCTGTAGCTGTGCCGCCTCGTCCAAGCTGGGGCTGAGCCACAGGTAGCAGGCGCAGGAGATTGCAAGGATGATGAGTTTTTCAGAAATCAGAAGCCAGGATTCCCAAACCCAGCGCAACATTGAAAGCGGTCTGAGCGGCCACCTGAAAAAGGGGGAAACCTGTATTGGAACCTCTGGAATGTGGTTCCAGCCTTTTAACTTCGATTCAGACATCCACACGATCCCACTGCTTATGCGTGTCAGTCTGGCACGATCCACGCATTGGACAAAGGGATTGTTCTGATCTGCGCCCGTGCTTGCTATGCGGATTCAAGCGGCAAAACGCGAAAGTCCTGTTCGATCCAGCGATATCTGGTGCAGATCGGGTCGCAATAGTTCTGCTTGATCAGCTTGCTCAGCACACGGTGGATCAGCATCGAAGTTGAGGACGGATAGACCTCGGTCGTGAACAAAGACACGGTGCGTGCAAAGTTTCTGCCGGGAAAGGGCTGCACGTTGATATTGTCGTGAAACCGGCGCGCGCGTCGAAAGCTGGCGGCGGTGGTCACGGCCCATCCACTGCCTTCGGCAACCAGACCGGCAATAGACTGGTTGCACTCAAGCTCGAACCGGTTGGGCAGATTGATTTTGCTGCGCGTCAGCTGAATTTCGATCTGCTTTCCGATCGTGTAGTCGCGGGAATACCGCAGGAACGGCAGATCAGCATCCGGTTTCAGAACGTCTTCGACAGTGCCGGAATAGGTCTTGGGCAAGATGACCAGGAACGGATCGCGCAGCAGCGGGTATTCGATCAGCCCCTCTGTGCGGCCCGGGGGGCGTGTGGCAACACCAGCGTCCAGCTTATGTTCCTGCAACTTAACAATGATTTCATGGCTCGGACGGGTGAAATGCCGAAAGTTACACCGGGGAAGCGTCTGCGCCAGATAGCGGAACAGTTCCGGCGCGACTTGGTTGTCAAAATCATCAACCAACGCCAATCGCAGTGATGTGGCGTGCAGCCAGTTCCCAGACCGGATTTCTGCCTCGCCCCGTTTCAGCACGGTCAACCCCTCGCGCACATATCGCGCGAACACTTCGCCTGCAGGGGTAAGACCCATCGGGCGGCGCCCGTGATCAACCAGATCGATCCCCAGCGCGGTTTCCAGACTGCGCAGATGGTTCGAAACGGTACTGATCGACAGACCCGTTTCAGACGCCGTTTGCTGGATGGATCCGGACTTGGCGATCAACTGGAACACCTCCAGCCAGCGCAAACTTAGCGATTTCGACATCCGCGTGTCTCCTCCCGCTTCACTGTTTCGGAAAAACCGAAACAGAGAATCGCAGAGACAGCAATGCGGAAATTAGATTTGGGGCCGAGAAGGCGGCTTAAATAGCCAAATTGCGCGATTTAGCGCCTAGCTCCGCATTCGCTCAAACTGTGAATCATAGGGTGATGGCGCGATGATTATTGCTTCAACCCGCGTTCCACACATGTCGATCTCATGTTTGGTGCCGATGTCGGCGCAGTCAGGCTCGACAAAGGCATAGGCCAGGTTCAACCTTGTCCGATGCCCCCATTCGCCCGACGTCACCGTCCCGACCACACGCCCCTCATGCATCACGGAGGCCCCGCCATGTGCTGGCGCTTGGTTGGTTTGCACGGCAAGCGTCACAAGGCATTTGGACGGCCCCTTATCGCACCGTTCCACCAAGGCCTCTCGCCCGATAAAATCACCTTTCAGGGGTTTCACAAAACGGGCCAAACCCGTCTCATAAGGATCGAATTCGGTGATCAGATCGGCTTTCCAATGCAGAAAGCCTTTCTCCATTCGCATCGACTCAACCGCGCGCGCGCCGAACAAGCGCATATCAAACGCGGCCCCTGCCTGGCGCAAGGCTAAGTATGCGGCATAGAGCGATGAATTGGGTATATGGATTTCATAGGCAAGCTCGCCCGAAAAGCTCAAGTTCATCACTGTCGCGGGTGCAATGCCGACAAAACACTCACGCACGCTGAGCCAAGGAAACGCGTCTGCCGACCAATCGCCACGGGCACAACCGGATAAAACCGCGCGGGCGTTGGGGCCTGCCAAAACAAGGATCGTCTGATCATTGGTCAGGCTTTTGAGCTGCACATCCTCGTCCGCGCGCAAATGCTGGTTGAGCCAATCCATGTCATGATATTCGCTGGCCGCTGCCGAGCCGTACCAGACCCGCGCAGGGCCGCGATCACTGGCGGACAGGTTCGCAACCGTCGCCTCAGCTTTGATCATGCCCTGATGGTTCAGAAGATACCCCAGCCCCACCCTGCTTTCGCGTTTCATCACAGCGCCGCAGAACATGCGGTCCAGAAAGGCATGGCGATCTGCGCCGGTGATCTCGATCCGGTTGAACCCGTTGACTTCGGCCAATCCAACATTTGTATGAACGTTCTGGACCTCGGATGCGACGATGTCGAAGCTTTCGTCAAAGTCGAAACCAGGGGTCGGTTCGAACTCTGGATGGGGTTTGATGTAGTCGACGCGTTCCCACCCGTTCACCACAGTGAATTCCGCCCCTTCCGCCGCTAAAACCGGGGTTAAGGGCGTGGTTTTGGCCGGGCGTCCAGCCGGGCGATGTTCGTGCGGAAAGTGAAACCGGAATTCGTTCTGATAATCCTCGATCGCTTTCAGGGCCGTAAGCTCGACATTGGCATGACCGGTGAAGCGCCGCGGGTCGAGACACCAGGTGTCATAGCAGGCCTCGCCATGCACGATCTGTTGAGCCAACAGCCAGCCGTGCCCGCCACCCTCACCCAGACCGGCGCGCAGACCGATAATGCAAAATGCATTGCGCTTGCCGGGTATCGGCCCAACCAAAGGCGCACCGTCTATCGTGTAGGTGATCGGGCCGTTAACGACAGTATGAATCCCAACCTCCATCAGGGCGGGCATCCGGGCGAAGGCCCCTTCCAGTACGTCCGTTACGCGGTCCAGATCATCTGGGCACAAGGCGTTGACGAAATTTGGATCAATCCCGTCCATTCCCCAGGTTTTGCAATCTTGTTCGTAAAACCCAACCAGCAAGCCGTTCTTTTCCTGACGGCAATAGTAGTCGCTGATCGGGCATCTGAGCAGCGGCATCCGGTGGCCTGCATCGCGAATGGCCGCGATCTCTTCTGTCAGAAAGTACTGATGCTCCATCGATGCGACGGGGTGATGCACCCCCATCATCGCGCCGACTTCATTCACGCGATAGCCGCAGGCATTCACGACGATGTCGCAGTCGATATCGCCATGTTCCGTCTGAACGGTCCAGGTGTCATCACTGTGCTGGACCAGCCCTGTCACCGGTGTATTGCGATAGATCTCAGCCCCTGCCTTGCGGGCACGCCGCGCCAGAGCCTGACACAGTTGCGCCGGATCAATATCACCATCCAGCGGATCCCACAGCCCTCCGACCAGATTGACGGTCGAAATCAAAGGATGCCTGCGGGCGCATTCCTCAGCGTCGATCACCTCGAAATGCACATCCATACCTCGTGCCATCGACGTGAAATGGCGATAGCCCTGCATCTGCGCTTCGGTATTGGCCAGCCGAATGCCCCCATCGGCGTGGTGGTAGTTGATCGGATAATCCGGATCGTCGGCCAATTCCTTGTACAAACGGATCGAATGGGATTTCAGCCCGACCATCGTCTGGTTCATGCCGAAATTCGTCACCTGCGCGGCAGAATGCCAGGTGGTGCCCGATGTCAGCTCATCCCGTTCGACCAGAACCACATCGCTCCAGCCTTCCTGCGTCAGGTGGTACAGGGTGGAACATCCGGCGATCCCCCCTCCGATCACTACGACTTTTGTGCGTGATTTCATCGCGCGCTCCCTCCTGCGTCTTTCAGATGGTGGCGACAAACCCGACCTGTCAGCAACGCAGGTTTTTCTGGTTTGAGAAAATCGAAACTATGGTTTTAGATTTCAAAAGGCTGATTTCTGGTTTTGCGGGAAACAATATGTGAGTTTTACGGTGGGTCCAGATAGGACAAAGGAACGCCCCCGCATGGCATCGGATGGGAACAGAAGAAGCGGCCGCAAGGCGCGCCATGCGCAACGGGCAGCCAAGCCCGAGGTTGATCCCTGCGCTCCCGGTCAGGTTGGGGGGTATTACAAACCACTGACCGAGGGCGAGATTTTCCGGATTTATGACACCGCGCTTTGCCTGTTGGAAACACTCGGAATGGGCGAAGTTCCGGATCGGCTGCGCAGGGATCTATTGGCGGCGGGCGCATTGGAGGCTGAACAAGACCGCGTTTTATTCCCGCGCAGCATGGTTGAAAACGCAATCGGCACAGCCGCCAAAACCTTCACCCTGCATGGGCGGGACGAGGCCCGCTCTATCGAAGTCGGTGGTGATCGGGTGTTTTTTGGAACCGGAGGCGCTGCGGTTCAGACACTGGACCTTGAGAGCGGTGTTTATCGCCCGTCAACTCTTGCCGACCTGCATGATTTCACCCGGCTACAGGACACACTGGCCAATGTCAGTTGGTTCACCCGATGCTGCGTGGCTACGGATGTACCCGATGTTTTGGATCTGGACGTCAACACGGCGTATGCGCTGGTCAAAAACACCACGAAACCCGTCGCGACCTCGTTCACTCTGGCCGAGCATGTGGCCCCGATTGTCTCGCTATTGGATATCGCAGCAGGAGGCCCCGGTGCGTTTTCCAAACGACCGTTCCTGAAGGCACATATCAGCCCCGTGATCTCTCCGCTGCGATATGGTGAAGATGCGGTAGACGTTGTCTATGAATGCGTCCGTCACAACATCCCGATGTCCTGCATCACTGCCGCACAGGCCGGGGCAACTGCACCCGCTACGCTGGCCGGGTTTCTGGCACAATCACTGGCGGAAACCCTGGCCAGTTTGGTGATGGTCAACACAATCCAGCCCGGCTTTCCCATGGTGTTTTCAAACTGGCCCTTCATCGTCGACCTACGCACAGGGGCCTTTGCGGGCGGCAGCGGCGAGACCGCCATTCTAAACGCCGCCTCGGCCCAGATCATCAATTGGCTGGCCCTGCCCTCGGGCGTTGCAGCCTCGATGACCGATGCGAAGGCGATTGACGCGCAATATGGGGTTGAGAAGGGCATGACCTCATTGGCGGCGGCTTTGGCGGGCGGCAATCTGATCTATGAAAGCTCAGGCATGACCGCATCGCTGCTGGGCGCGAGTTTTGAAGCCTTTGTGCTGGACAACGAAATGCACTCTCACACCTATCGCGCGCTGCGGGGGATCGAGGTCACCGAAGAAAACCTTGGCTTCGAGGCGATCTGCCAGTCGGTTCTGGGCGACGGTCATTTTCTTGGCAGTTCTCATACATATGAGGCGATGGAGCGGGACTATTTCTACCCTGCCCTTGCAGACCGAACCGAGCCGCGCACATGGCAAGAGGACGGTGCAAAGGACGCCTGGACCAACGCCCGCGAACAGGCGATCGAAACCCTTCAAACGCACCGCCCGGCCTATCTGACGCCCGAGCAGGATGCAGAGATTCGCAAGCGGTTTCGCATTCTCTACTAACCCCAAACAATCGATTGGCGGCACGCCGCCAGCCGGTTAGGGTCGCAGGAAGATTAGGATCAAGGGGTCACCATGGCAGACGCGTTTTTTCAACCGGTATCAGCGATGGAGCTTGCGCGATTTGCAGGTGTCCCAACCTTCATGCGCCTGCCGAACCTGACACCCGAACACGAGCGATTCAAAGACGTCGATCTGGCACTGGTTGGCATCCCCTGGGATGGCGGCACGACAAATCGACCCGGCGCGCGGCATGGTCCCCGGCAATTGCGCGACTATTCCACCATGATCCGCGCCATGAACCCGGTCACCGGCGTCAGCCCGTTTTCCTTGGTGAACTGCGCCGATCTGGGCGATGTTGCGCCCAACCCGGTGGACATTGACGACACGCTGGATCGCGTGACCAGCTTCTACAGTCGTCTGGTGGCAGATGGCATCACCCCGCTTACCGCTGGTGGGGATCACCTGACCACCCTGCCCGTCCTGCGCGCCTTGGCATCGTCCGGCCCGCTGGGTCTGATCCAGTTCGACAGTCACACCGACCTGTTCGATACCTATTTCGGCGGTCACAAATTCACCCACGGCACCCCTTTCCGCCGCGCGGTCGAGGAGGGTCTGGTCGATCCTAAACGCTTTGTGCAGATCGGCATTCGCGGCACCGCCTACAACACCGAGGATATCGAATGGGGCGAGGCGCAGGGTATTCGCATCATTCGCATCGAAGAGCTGTTCGACCGTGGCATCGACGATGTCATGGCCGAGGTTCGACAGATTGTCGGCACTGCACCAACCTACTGCACCTATGACATCGACTTTGTCGATCCGACTTATGCGCCTGGCACCGGCACGCCGGAAATCGGCGGCCCCAACAGCTTTCAGGCGCAACAGGTTATTCGCCAGATTTCCGGCGTGAACCTTATGGGCGCGGATTTGGTCGAGGTCGCCCCCCCGTTCGATCCGAACGGAGGCACCGCGTGGTTGGGGATTTCGCTGATGTTCGAATTGCTCTGTGTACTGGCACAGGCCGTGGACGCGCGCCGCTAACTGACGTTTTCGGCAATCATCGAAATCATCTCGAACATCACCGCCGCCGCTGTCAGCGCGGTGATGTTGTTCGGGCTATCTTTGGTGGGCATCATGCAGACCACGTCGCCGCCGATGATATTCAGACCGCGCGCAGCGTGCAGTATGCCCACGGCTTCATCAATATCAAAACCCTTCTCGCCGGGTTCCAGATTGGACACAGCGGGCGCAACAGTCGGGTCGAGGCAATCCAGATCGAATGTGATATAGACCGGGCGGTCACCCAAAACCTCGCGCGTTTGCGACACCACATCGGCGAGGCCGCGTTGGCGAAATTCGCGCATTGTGACGATGTTGTAGCCATAGTCATAAGACGGCTGAAGCCAGTCCAGACTGCGCGGATGTCCCCGCAGGCCGATTTGCATAGATCGGCTTGGGTCAACCTGCCCTTGGTCGGCCAGATACGCGCCCCAATGCGCCGCTGATTTCTTGGCGCCGAGGAAGTGATCCACTTTGGTGAACACATCCGTGTGGGCATCGAGATGCAGAAAGCTAACCGGCTCGCCGCCTGCCAGATTGCCACAGCCCAGCGCCTGAACAATGCCACCGGTGATCGAGTGATCGCCGCCAATGGAAACCGGGCGCGCACCTGCGGCGTCAATATCTTTGTAGAACCTGGTGATCTGCTCGATACAGGCTTCGTTGTCATTGGCGCGGGGAAAGGGCACATCGCCTACGTCTGCGATCTTCGCACTGGTCCACGGGTCGATCTGAAACAGAGAATGAACTCTGCGCTGTACGGCCGAGACATGGCGCAACGCGCGTGGACCCAGATGCTGATCCCGCTCGGTTGTGCCATTGCCTGTCGAATGAGGTACGCCAGCCAGGGCGATGTCCTGACCTTCGGGGCCAATATTGGGGCAGCGAAACAGCGTCGGCACGCCCCACCAATACAGATTGTCCATCATGGATTGTTCGTAACGATCCACCATTTCGCTCTCCCTCACAGAAAAACGCCCCCGGCGGGAACCGGGGGGCGCGCATGTTCAGATTTTCTCGTCTTCTCGCCGGAAGGCGCCCTGTACGATCCGATCAATAACCATGGCGCAGAACAGGATGGCAAAGCCGCCCAGCAGACCCGGACCCTTGGCCGCGTATTGCAGCGCTTCAAGGATTTCCTTGCCCAGACCGCCACCGCCGATGAGCGAGATGATCACCACCATCGACAGACACATCAGAATGGTCTGGTTCACACCGGTCATGATCGAAGGCAAGGCCAGTGGAATCTCCACATCCTTCAACAGCTGCCATTTCGACGCACCAAAGGCGACCGCAGCCTCTTTGATACTGTCAGGCACCCCGCGCATCCCCAGCGCTGTCAGGCGGATCACGGGGGGCATGCCAAAGATGATCGTGGCCAGAATACCGGGTGGGTTACCCGTACCGAAGAACGCGATAATCGGGATCAAGTAGACGAAAGCAGGCAATGTCTGCATCAGGTCCAACACCGGCTCGGCTGCGCGATAGGCGCGCTGAGACTTGCCGAACCAAATGCCAAGCGGAATGCCGAACACGACGCACAGGATCACCGCTGCACCCACCAGAGCAACCGTCTCCATCGCCACATCCCAATATCCCAGCAGTGCGATATACGCCAAGGACGCAGCCGTGAAGATCGCGACCCGAGGGCCAGCCGCGCGCCACGCGGTCACGCAGATGACCAGCATGACCACCGGCCAGGGTGATCCGATCAGCGCAATGGTCAGCGCATCCAGAACCGAGCGGACCCCCGCAACGATCCCATCAAACACATCGCCCCCAGCGGCGGCGGCGGCATCTATCCGCGCCTCCATCCAACTGGCAAGCGCTGAGAACAAGGTGCCTCCGCCCTCACCCAAGAAGACTGCAGAGACTTCCTTCTCGGGGAAAGCATCCAGCAAAGGCAGCGATGCATTTACCGTGAACTTGTAGACGATCAGCGGACCGATAGCCGCGATCAGGATCGCCCCCATCACGATATTTCGGGTCGAGCGCCCGCTTTCAACATTGCCCGGATTGATCCGCCAGTTGGAATACTGCTTTTCGTAAATACGATCAGCATAGAACCCCTGCACCACCTTGAAAACAAGCAGCATCAGAAGCCCGGTCAACAGGATACCCGTCGCCTCAGACTGCGCGGCGAGCGCGCGTTCAAGGCTGGTATCTGCGGCCTTCTGGATGTTTTCAGCCAGTTTTGTGAACCGGTCGATATCTGCTTGCGCGGTCGCTTCAGCGGCCCGGCCCAACAACTCGTTCGCGCGTTCCTGTTGGCGCGCGGCCCGATCAGCAAAATCCGCGCCGGGATTTCCCCAGGCACCGCGTCCGATCTGAACCCAGGCGATGATTTCAAGGATCAGAAAGGTCCAGAACATACCCCAGATGGCCCGCGAGGCCGACCAGAATGGCCCTAGAACGGCAGCCCAAAGGTTGAACGTGTTCGGGACAGGGCTGGTTGCGTCATGGATCTTGTGAAACGCATTGACATAGTAGTCGCCATTCGGTCCTGCGAATTCGTGGATCGATTGATCCAGCGCCTCGCGATCGACTTCGATATCCGAGGCGGCGGTGACTTTCATTTCCATGGCTGCATCAGTCATTTTTGCCCCCCTGAATTCCGCGCAGCAGGCGCGGTTTGGTTACAACACCCACGTCTGCACCTGCGTCTGTGATGACCACCGGCATCTCTGTGTTGACGGCCAGATCAATCAGTTGATCGAGATCTGCGCCTTCATCCGCGCGGGGGGCACCATCCAGCGACCCCGAATAGCTGGCGACCGGCTCCATGATTGAATGCGCCTTGACCAGTTTCAGTTTCGAGATGCCTTGCACAAACTCGCGCACATAATCGTCTGCCGGGTTCATCACGATATCTTCCGGGGTGCCGATCTGAACGATCACACCATCTTTCATGATGGCGATCCTGTGTCCAATGCGAATGGCCTCGTCCAGGTCATGCGTGATGAACAGCGTTGTCTTCTTCAACTGCGCCACAAGCGCCTTGAACTGATCTTGCAACTGCAACCGGATCAGCGGATCGAGGGCCGAGAAAGGTTCGTCCATCAGCAGAATTTCAGGGTCCGAGGCAAGCGCCCTTGCAATCCCCACACGCTGCTGCATCCCGCCTGACAGTTCTTTGGGCAGGCGGTCTTCGTACCCGGTCAAGTCCACAAGACCCAGTGCGTGATCCGATACCGCCCAGCGCTTGGACTTGGACACTTTGCGGATTTCCAGCGGATAGGCAACGTTGTCGCGCACTGACCGGTGTGGCATCAGCGCCATATGCTGGAACACCATCCCGATCTGTTGCGCCCGGATGCGGCGCAATTCGTTCTCGGAAATGGCGGAAACATCCTTACCCAGAATTTCGATCTTGCCCGCGGTGGGCTCGATCAGGCGATTCACATGCCGGACCAGAGTGGATTTGCCTGAACCAGACAGACCCATGATACAAAATATCTCACCTCGCGAGACTTCGAAACTGGCATCCTGTACACCAACAACACAGCCATATTGTTCCAGAACCTGAGCCTTGGTCAGCCCTTCTTTCAGAACGGCATCCATGGCCTCGGCAGCGCGATTGCCGAAAATTTTCCAGACATTTTCAAGTTTTACGACAGATTCGTCCATTTGCCCCCCATGAAGGCGTCGTTGCGCCAGGCAGATAGGAAACGGGCCGCTGCGATTTTTCGCAACGGCCCGGATATGTGTGGCTTAGTTGGTCAACCAGCCGATCACGGTGTCCTCGTTATCTGACACCCATTGGCGCGCGAAATCTGCGGCTTCGACATTGTCCACGGCCAGCGCCTTGCCCATCGCGCTCAGGTCATCGCCCTGCATCTGGTAGTTAGCAAACAGAGCCGCAACTTCGGGATAGGCCTCTTCCAACTCCTTAGCATAGTGCAGGTGCAGGGTCGCACCATTCCAAGCCGAGGACGCCTCAGACTTAGCCAGCCAATCGGGATCATCCGTGGGCTGCACGATGGTCCAGGTTGCCGGATCATGGGGCGGCTCTTCCAGAACGGTCAACTCTTGCGTCACAAAGATATAGTGCGGGCTGTAGCAGAAGCCGATCCAAGGATCGCCCGCCTTGGTGGCGTTGGCGAGGTTTGCGTAGGCAATCGTTTCTTCATACTCAGTCAGGTCGAAGATTTGATCATAGCCATATGACTTAGCACGAATCTTCTCAACCACGGTTGAAGCCCAGCCAGGCGCGCCAATCCATACTTCCGGGGTTCCGTTCCCATCGGTGTCAAAAATGGCCATCTTGTCCGGATCGCTTAGATCATCAATTGATTTGATCTCATACTGTTCGGCAATGTAGGTCGGTACGCACATACCTTGTTCAGCCTGAACCGGGTTCTGGTTCATTACGACCGTGCCGTTGTCCTTTACGTACGTGTCGTGCAGGTTTTGCTGGTTTGGCATCCAAACCTCAGGGTGGACATGCATGGACCCACTGTCCATCGCCTCAAACACGATCGGGTTCGTTCCGTTCTGAAGCTCGACATCCAGCCCCAGGTTTTCTTCGATCACAACCTCAAGGATATGCGCCGTTGCGTTGACCGAGGCCCAGTTCGGAACGCCGATCACAATGTCGGCCGCAAATGCGGGCAAAGCGACCACTGCAGATGCGCCACCCAGTAGCATCGAAATTTTGTTCATCAGGTCTCTCCATGTTGGACATGTAGCGCGCAGTCTTTCGGGGCGTCCCGGCGCGCGCGCTTATTCTGTTGACAACATGTGCGTTCTCAGATTGTTAGCGTTTGATTGTGAGCAAAACACATGTTCCAAAAGTCAAACATGCGAAGCTATCGCGCTTCAAGGTCGACATAGCCCGAATCGGCAAGTTTTTACTTTATCCAAACAGACCTACGATTTTTTCGAAATACGCGCGCAGCTTCGCCTTGCGAACGGGCAAGCGGCGTTTGCGGTGCCAACAATAACCGCCTAGCAGCACCCGCACTTACATGCAGCGACATAGCTGTCGCAATGGTTCGGCAAGACGGCAACAGCAACCAGAACAGGGCGAGAGATACAGCCATCCGCACTGACCCTGGCATATGCCACTTCGCATCGATCAACATCCAGATGTCTTTCCTTGGTCTTGTCGCCACGCCCTGCTGCCGCGGATCCAGAGGCACCGTTTTTATGGAAGGCTGCGCAATCGACATTGACCACCAACTGCACCACCCTTTCTTCGCAGGGGCCAAGCTCGAACTTTGTGTCGGACAGGGCGGCTGTCCACCCCAGATCGTGCCCACTGGCGGTGGTGAAACTGCTCAGCGATAGCGTCACCTCGCGCGTGCGGCGTGTATCATTAGCGAAAGTCAGAGAAATCACCCGGCGTTCCGAACAGCGGGCTTCAATCAGCACATCACCTTCACAGATGCAGCAATCGCAACAACTGTCATAAGACTTGGTATCGCAATCGCAGCCGCAGCCTTTCCCCATAGGAACGCCCGAATACCGGCCATCCGGCGCCCAATAGTATCCCTGCGTGTAGGCCTGAAGCTGAACATATCCTTCCCGCAAATTGCCTAAGTAGTCGTCCAAATCCATCATGCGCATACCCTGCGTCTTATAACAGTACCCGTAAAAGACTTCGGCCTTTTTTCCATACTCGCCGGAATGTCCTGTGATCGTCCTTTGCATGGTCTTGCCTCCTTATTCCGGGCGCCGCGTTCAAACCGCCAAGATGTGTACTGTCACGGTTTCAGACGAAACCCGGATCATCGCCGTGGCATCGACGCCTTTTGGAATGGTGCCCGGAATCGTGAATTCCCAAAGTTGCGATACCGTCTCTCCCGCGCCAACGGTCACAGCATCGTTCTTGACCTTCAGCGGAGTGAAGCTTTCCAACTCCGCATCATAGCTCAGCGACATGGCACGCATCACGTCATCCAAGGTCCGGTCCGTATCGCGCAGTTTCTTGAGCATCTCGCGCTGTGCACGGCAGTGCAGCAGGTCCAGATCCAGTTGGATCGCACCGATTGCGGGGACGTCTATCGGAATGTTGCCGTGATTTCGGAACACCATCAGTTTTTTGATCTTGGCCCCCGGTTTACCGACCAGAAACACGTCATCCGGTGTGATTTCGAAATCTACAACCTCGGTAACGATCACCTCGACCGGATGGTCTGTGCCATCAACCGGCAGGGACATCTTGTAGACGCCCGGCGGAGTTGATGGGTTTAGTGTTGCTATGACCGGAACAGATTTACTCGCCCCCGCACGAAGTTTGACCCGCGGCAAATCTGCTGAGAGCACTGGCTGGGCCTTGGCACCCCGCGTCTTGGGTTCAACCTCCGTCAGCGTCAAGTCCCGAAGGGCTTTGCGTTCAGTACCTGTGTTCGACAACGCCAAGGTACCGTACAGCGCACTGGGTGCGCCTACCAGAACAAGCGGCTTTAGAAGTGAGACATCTGGGGTCTTTTTCTTTGCAGCCGTCGCCATGTCGCGCCCCTATTTGATGTGGATTTTCACGCCGCCCGAAGATGGGCCCGGTTTTGCCGCAGGTGCGCCACCCGAAGGGGCCGTGCTTTGCGCCGGCAGCTGAACCGAGGGGCGGAAGGGCAGTTCTTCGTAGACCTGCTTGCTTTCGCCGCTATAGGTCACGCCGTAATATTCGACGCCCATATAGGTTACGCCGATATGGTGATGATACGGCTGCCGGATGATCCCGGTTGGAAGCTTGCCGTAATTGACGGTCGTACACAGATCCAGCGCCACGGGTTTCAGATCAACCGATAGAGGTTTGATCTCAAGCGTCAGATCAGTGGTGTTTTCGCTGACTATGGGTTCCGAAATCTTCAGATCCTGAACGCTTTCCGTCTTGAACGGATCGCCGCCTTCCAGCTTGGTCTCGGTCCGGATCGGGCGTTGCCCGCCATTCAGCGTGACGCCGATATCATCCAAGCCATTGATTGTGACATCCGCGTCGGTGTCAGAGTCGATGTTAATGGGCCCGTTATTGACGTTTACGGTGCTTCTGCCACCGCCACCTTTGCCGCCGCCTGGCATAGTCACCTCCAAATCCAATCCGGTGCTGGCTGCACCTGAGTAAGCGTTTGGCACGAAAACTGTGCAAAAAGTATCGCTAGGGTAGCATATTTTGCCCCTCGGTTCACGCCAGAACCTGGGCTGGCCCAGCAAGGCAGGGTCAAAGCGGCAGTTTCATGCTATGATTGGGCCAGATCAGTGGTTGGGTGCGCGCCGCGCATATGGGTATCACCAGAGGTGACAGACGCTGTGAGTGTAGAAATCGCATTGACTCCGCAGAACCCTACCCATGCCGGGCTTTCGGGTCGGTTGATCTGTTTTCCGCATGCAGGTGGCGCTGGTGAGCGCTTTCACGACTGGATGAGCGGATTTGCGCCGGTTCTGGATGTGCGGGCCGTCACGCTTCCAGGACGCGGGCAGCTTATGGATCAATCGCCGGTGCAGAACTGGCCTGATCTGATCGAGTCGATTATGACGCGTCTTCAGCCTTTGACCGACCGGCCCATTGCCATCTTCGGCCATAGTTTCGGCGCCCTTCTGGCCTATGAAGTCGCCCGCGCGTTGACGGACAACAAGCAGCCCCCCAATCTGTTGATCGTCGCAGGCCCTGCCCCGCAGATGGCACAACGCGACCGCAAGATATCTGGTCTGCCTCGACCCGCGTTTCTGGCCGAGATTGAAGCCATCAATGGCACGCCGCCCGAAGTACTAGCCAATACCGATCTGATGGATCGCATGCTGCCCGCATTGCGCGCCGATTTTGCGCTGCTCGAAACCTATGAGGCTGACCACGTCAGCAAGCATCCTCCGCTGCCCTGCCCGATCTTCGCTGTCGGCTCGGACAATGACCCTCAGGTGCCCTTCGGCAGCATTCTGGGCTGGCGGAACCGCACCCGCAGCCGGTTTGAATGCCGCCTGTTTGCGGGCGATCATTTCTTTCCTTTTTCCAACCCGGATTTCTCAGACACCCTATTCGACTATGTTGATGACACCCTGAATGAACACGCAAAGGACCTCCATCGCGCCGGATGACGCGTCGATTGCCATCATCGGCATGCAGGGCCGCTTTCCCGGCGCGGCCAGTGTTGATGAGTTGTGGCAAAACCTGCTGGCCGGTCACGAAGCCGTCACGACGCTGACGCCCGAACAGATGGAGGGCGCACAGGTCCCGAAAGAGCTGCACGAGCTGCCGAACTACGTCAACAAGGCCACCCTGTTGGACGACGTCGACAAGTTTGATGCCGAATTCTTTGGGTTCAGCCCACGCGACGCGGAACTGACCGACCCGCAGCACCGCCTGTTTCTGGAATGCGCCTGGCATGCGCTTGAGGATGCAGGCTATGTGCCCGACCGCTACAAAGGCGATATCGGCGTCTTCGGCGGCTGTGAACTGTCGGGCTATCTGTACCTGATCAACCGTAACCTTGACAGTCTGGGCTTTCTGGACGGCATGCAGTTGATGATCACCAATGACAAGGACTACATGGCCACGCAGGTGGCCTATAAGCTGAACCTGACGGGCCCGGCGATCACGGTTCAAACGTCCTGCTCGACCTCGCTGGTTGCGACTTGTCTGGCCTGCCAGAGCCTGCTGGAGGAAAGCTGCGACATCGCCCTGGCCGGTGGAGTTACAGTCAAGGTTCCGCAGCGGCGCGGCTATTTGTTTGCAGCCGGTGGCATCCTGTCCCCAGACGGTCAGTGCCGTCCCTTTGATGCGGCGGCGCAGGGAACCATCGTGGGCAGCGGCGTTGGGTTGGTCGTGCTCAAACGGCTAGATAAGGCCCTGCGCGACGGAGACCGCATACGCGCCGTGATCCGGGGGTTTGGCCACAACAACGACGGGTCCAACAAGGTCAGCTATGCCGCGCCCAGTGCTGAAGGTCAGGCCCGCGCGATCGAAGCCGCCTTCGAGATGGCAGGCATCCCTCCCCGCTCGGTCGGCTATGTTGAGGCACATGGAACTGCCACCATGTTGGGAGACCCGATCGAGGTCGCGGCGCTATCGCGCGTATTCCGCAAATCCACCGAGGATACGCAGTTCTGCGCCATTGGTTCGGTCAAAGCCAATGTCGGACATCTGAGTTGCGCCGCAGGCGTAACCGGGTTGATCAAGGCGGCGTTGGTGACCGAGACCGGCACGATCCCCCCGAACCCGCATTTTAACGTCCCGGCCCCCGGTATCGATTTCCCTGCAAGTCCTTTTTTCGTCAACCGCAACATGACTGAGGTGGTGGCAAGAGACGGACCGCGCCGCGCCGGTGTCAGCTCGTTTGGAGTTGGCGGAACCAACGCCCATATCTTGCTAGAAGAACCTCCGAAACAGGCCCCATCCGGGCCGGGACGTAGACAGCAGCTGATCGTCATGTCCGCCCGCAACGAGGCAGCGCTGGACCGGTTGGCGCTGTCGCATGCACGCCACATCATGTCTGCGGGACCGTCTGAACTAGCCGATATCGCCTACACGACACAGACAAGCCGCACCCGGTTTGCGCATCGGCGTTACGTGCGCGTAGACGCTGAAAACCCCGCAGGCAGTGCATTGGCCTTGTTGGCGAATAACAGCGACAAGGTGCGCACCATCGAATCGAGTGGTGAGGATCGGCCCGTCATTTTCATGTTCTCGGGCCAAGGCGCGCAATACCCGGATATGGGCAAGGGTCTATATCTGTCAGAACCTGTGTTCCGCAAAGCCTTCGACCGTTGCTGCCGCGCCTTTCGGGATGACAGCGGGCTGGACATCAAACCTATCGTGTTTCCAAAGAAGGCTGACCGGGAACACGCGGCCGAACAGCTGAAGCAGACCCAATTCACACAGCCCGCATTGTTTGCTGTCGAATACGCCTTAGCGCAACTTTGGATATCTTGGGGTGTAAGACCCAGGGCCATGATCGGGCACAGCATCGGCGAATACGTTGCGGCGACATTGTCCGGGGTGATGACATTGAAGGACGCGGCAACGCTGGTGGCGCGGCGCGGGGCGCTGATGGCGTCATGCAAGCCGGGCGCGATGCTCGCCGTTCCGAAAGAGGAAACCTATCTGCGCCCGCTACTGCCAGATGACATAGCTATCGCCGCCGTGAACGCCCCCGGAATGACAGTTGTTGCCGGACCAGGCCCCGCGATCAAACGGCTGGCAAAGCGGCTGGAAAACCAGAAGGTCAAAGCCACGCTTCTGCGCACCTCGCACGCCTTCCATTCGGCGATGATGGATCCGATTTTAGACGACTTCATCACTGCGTTCGAAGGCATTCAATTGCGCGCACCGCAGATCGACACCTATTCGAACCTCACCGGCACCGTCCTAACCAAAACCTCGGCGACTGATCCGGCCTATTGGGCGATGCATCTGCGCAGCGCGGTGCGGTTTGCCGACTGCGTCAAAGCCGGGCTGAGCCAGCCTGATGCGATTTTCCTTGAGGTAGGTCCAGGCAGGTCTCTGACCAACCTTGCCGGGTTGCAACTGAGTGGGAGCGGTTCGGTCGCCCTGCCCTCAATGGACAGCAAGCCCGGCCCGCAGGTTGAGGCTAATTTGGTGACCGATACGCTGGGTCAGCTTTGGGCGCATGGGGCCGAGATCGATTGGCACCGATACTACGCCGAAGAGACCCGATGCAAAGTCCCGGTGCCCCTCTACCCGTTTGAGCGGGATAGCTATTGGGTTGGCGGCGCGGAGGACCCCAGCGTGGACGCCGCGGCAACACGCAAGGCGATGGTCGATTGGGGATATGTGCCAAAGTGGGAAGACGCTCCGATTACGGACATCGAAGACCTGTCCAAAGTTGTGCGCGTGCTGGTTTTCAGCGACAAAAGCCCGGCGGCCCGAACCTTGCAGAAAACGCTTAGCGACAAGGGCATCGCCGTAACCACCGTCACATCCTCATCACGATTCATGCGACGCAAGGATGGCGCATTCTCGGTCGATCCAACCACTTCAGAACATTTCACCCGGCTTGCCAGTGCGATCCGAGACGATAACAACCCTATTTCGCACATCGTTTACCTGTGGCCTCTCGCGCTTGAGGACGCCGAGGCCAACGTGGTTGCGATGCAGAATGCGGCCATGGCTGTCACCAAAGCCAGTGGGCTTGCCAAGCTTCGGATGATTTCGGTGACTGCACAGGCGCAGCCCGGACGGTCCGACAAGACGATGGGGGTGGAAAGCTCGGCCACCCTTGCGCTGGCGAAGGTGTTGGGACAGGAGGTTCCCTCGCTGCGCGTCACCTCGGTCGACATCGCGGAAAGCGATCGAAGTAAGCCATCTGCGGACCGCCTTGCAGACTGGCTTTTGAACGAGATGCAGGCGCAACAGTTTGTTCCTTCGGTTGCATATATCAACGGGAAACGGCATCGCCTCAGCTATCAGGCGCAACCACTGGAGCCGGTCGAAACCTCGGGTCTTTTCAAGCCCGGCGGCGTCTATGTCATCACCGGCGGTTTAGGCAATATCGGACTGGCGATGGCTGATATGTTGGCGGAGCGCTACAGGGCCAAGCTGGTGCTTCTGTCCCGCTCGGGCGCGCCTGCGAAATCCGAATGGGAAGCGCTGGCCGCCGATCCCAATGAGTTCGATAAAACGGCAATGCTGGCGCGCAGGTTGCTGGATTTGGATCGAAAGACAGATCTGTTGATTCTGAAGACAGACGTCTGTGACGCAAACGCCCTGCAGGTGGCCTTGTCGCAGGCCACCAACGCCTTCGGCCCCATAGACGGCGTCTTTCACATGGCAGGAAATGTCGGCAGCGGGTTTGGCAAACTCAGTGATCTGGCGACCAAAGACCTGAGCAGCCAGATCGCACCAAAGATCAACGGTGCCCGCGCGCTTGCGCATGTCTTGCAGGACCACGCCCCGGATTTTATCCTGCTGGGCTCATCCCTGTCGGCTGTTCTGGGTGGGTTGAACCTTGGCTACTACGCGGTGGCAAATCAAATGCTGGACACATTTGCCGCGTCGCAGCCGACACCAACGCGCTGGATCAGCGTCAACTGGGATCAATGGGCCTTTGCCGATCAAACGCATGGGGAAGATGCAATCTCTCCCGCAGATGGGATTGAAGCGCTGAACCGACTATCTGCGTTGCATACCGATCAGATCGCCATATCGACCACACCGCTGAACACACGGCTTGCAGAATGGGTCGAGTTCACCGCCACTCCCAAAACTGCGGAGGCCACGGCAACAGGTCACAGTCGCCCCAACCTCAGCAACCCGTTCGAAGCGCCGAAAACGGACATGGAAATCATCCTTGCGGGGATTTGGGAAGACCTGCTGGGCCTATCCCCGGTCGGCATCCATGACAAGTTTTTCGAGTTGGGCGGACATTCCCTGCTCGCCATTGAGATGACCATGCGGATCGAAGAGAGGTTTGGCTACAACCCCGAGGTTGGCCAGATCTTCGACACGCCGACCATTGCGGGGCTTGCCCCGATTATCGAAGCCAATATGGGGACATCCACCAAAAATCCGACCGCTGAGGAGGTTGTACCACCGCCGCTGCCAGAGCCCGATCTGAACCTGGAAGGCGCAAAGAAAAGCTTTCAGGACATGTATGACGATGTCACCAAGCAGCTTGACAGTTCAGGCTTCGGAACCTTCGCGCATTTTCTGAACTATGGCTACACGCCGAACGGAGCGCCCGAGGCGTCCGATGTTCCCCTGAACGATAAGATGATGAACCGGAACTCAGTCAAACTGGCGCTTGAGGTCATCGGGGCCCACCCGATCGATGGGTCGTCGGTTCTGGATGTGGGCTGCGGGCGCGGCGGCACCGCCCGCACATTGGTTGAGTTCTTCGATCCCGCCGTTGTCACCGGGTTGGACCTGTCCGGCGCCGCAATCGAGTTTTGCCGCAAAACGCATACAGATTCGCGTTTGAATTTTGTACAGGGTGATGCCGAAAACCTGCCATTCGATGATGGACAGTTCGACGCGGTAACCAATATCGAAAGTTCGCACACCTATCCCGCGATCCAGCGTTTCTACGCCTCAGTCATGCGGGTCCTCAAACCCGGCGGGGCGTTTCTGTACACCGACCTTCTGCCTTTGGGAAAACTCAACCAATGTCTCGAACTGTTGAAGGACCTCGGTTTTAACCTCGAAGACGAGCGCGACATCACGCAGAACGTGCTGCTGTCCTGCGATGAAATCGCGGCCTCGCGCCTAGGCGCGTTCGGAGGTGATCAGGAGATGAGTAATTTCCTGGCAGCCCCTGGATCAGCGGTCTACGAGTCCATGAAATCCGGTGAATGGAGCTATCGGATATGGCGTTTGAAACGCCCGATCAACTGATATCAATTTCCAGCGTTATTAATTGATTACGCGCCTGTCCTAATCCAATGATGACCAGCGCCGACGAATAGCAATGCCCGGCGCGGTACAGATCAGCGTCGACAGGCACCATCACCTTCACCAATTGCTTTTGACCCGGTGCCAAATTGATCAGGTCCGGGATCACATCGATCATGGCCCCTTCGATTGCAACGCCATCTTCATCCAGAACCGGCGTTGTTGACACGCGCGGACTGACGCTAACCGCCGTGCTGTTCTCGACCTCAAAACTGGCTGAAAGCGTACTGCCCGCAGGCCCGGACAATGTGATTGCCGCCGCCTGCGGGGCCGTCGCGCCTTCGGCTGCGTAACGGCTCATGCCCCGACTGTTGAGAAACTGAAACAACTCATCCGTATAGCGCTTCGACAGCACTTGCGCCGAAGCCGCATAACGGATTGCAAGCTGCAAACCTTCCTGAGCGATCTCGGCTCCGCGCGTCTCTGTAAACTCTTTGTAAAGCTCGGCCATTTCTGGAACATAGCCCTGTTCCGTCAGGTGCTGATACTGGGTCCCGGCATCCGTGTATTGTTGCGTGAAAGCGGTGTAGATGGACTGCAACTGGCGATAGCTTTCTTCCATCGCGGCCTGCAATTCGGCCTGTTTGCTAAGGCCATGGGGCGTATCTTGCCCGCTGGTAGAGCTGGCCCTGTTCTCATATACCTCCTGGACTGGTTCAACGGGTTCTGGCTGCGGCTCTGGCGCCGCTGGTTTCGCCTTCGGGCGCGCGCGTTTTGCGGGTTGTTTGCGGGTTGCCTTAGCCATCTCAGCCCCTTTTGTGCTGCGGTTTCGCTTCGGTCATTTTTATCGCCAGTCTACACCAAACTCTTGAGTTTCGCCAATTTCTCTTCGCTTTGGCGGTGAATTGCGGCCTGATACCAGGTGCCCAGCAAGGCGATGTATCCGGCCAGATTAGTCGAGGTCACAGTCCTCGCCGCATCCATAGGTCCGCGCAATCCCCTTTCGACGGCAAGTCTGCGGTACAGATCAATCACTCGCAGGATCATGGTGGGGGGGGCATAGGCCAGCGACAAGTGCTCGGGCTCCCACACAGTGTTGAAATACAAGACCGCATCCAGGTCGTCGGCAAAGGCCATCAGGTCTGCCAATTCCTGCCAGTTCACTGTCATGATGCAGGCCGATATGCCAAACGGGCGCTGATGGTGCCGCGAATACTCGGCCAGCCAACGCGTGTTCTTAATCACTTCATCAAAATCCGCGTTGCGGCGGATCGAGCAATAGGTTTCACGCCAGACAGAGTCGAGCGAGATGCCAATATGCACATTTCCCCGCTCGAGAACCGACAAGGCCTGATCCGGTAGCAGGCTTGCATTGGTCTGAATCGTAATCTCACACTCTGGGTTCAGGGCGATCAGCCTCTCCCAGATTTGATAATAAAGCCGCATTACAAAGGGCTCGCCACCATAGAAGGTTGTACCTTCAAGATGCGGGATAAAATCCTCTAACTCCTCAACAAATTCGCTCCCATAAGCCTGCGGCATCGCCGGGCGCAGCTCGCGGTAGCGCCGGATGCGCGAAGACAGTTCCCCGTTGCACATGATGCATTCCAGATTGCATGCATTGTGGAGTTCGAACGAAAACGAGGTCGGGTGATCGGGATCAACGCTCCAGCGATCAAAATGCTGTGCGACAACAGCGCCGTAGTTCCCGGTTTCAATCTGCGACCCGCACCCATTGCACCCGCCACCCAGATCACCCTGCGCCACGCGCTGGCACAAGGTTTGCCTTGGACGCCCCTGCCAGATTTCGCGGATGGACTGATCCGGATATCGGCCCAGCGGCTCACGATTGTAACAACAGCTTGAAACCTTGCCTTCGGTCCCGAAATACAGGCTGGTCGACGGGCTGTAGCATAACAATGGCCGGGGTCCGGCGCGGCGCTGTTGGTTGTAGTGATAGTTCTGAACTGGGTTGATCATGGCCCCACCAAAACATCTCTTGCGCTTGATCTTATCACATCCCGCGCTTCTATTGGCTAAAAACCGCCATCCATCGCGGTTTGGCCGGGCAACACGGATGCGGGCACTACGCGGCCAACATCCACCCACACCGTGAAACCAGCCTCATTCCATGCTATGCTCTGTTTTTTAGACAATTTTCACGCAAGGGGGGCGCCCTCGTGTCCGAACGTCGCGTAGAACTGCATTACTTTTCGATCGTCGCGCTGCCGATTTGCGTGTTTCTGATCCATGAGTTGATCCAGACACACATGCTGCCAAAAGACCTGAACCTGTCTGTTGGCATTCTTATCGCGGATCAGGATTGGTTGGAAACAGTTGGCCGGTATCGGTTTCTTGCGGCGTCATGGTTCTTTGCCGCTCTGGCTGTTCTTCCGGTCGCCGTCTTGGTACGCAACCTGAGGCGACCGACGGAACGCGCTACCAGGCTGGCCGCAATTCTGACCGTTGTTACGGTGTTCTGCCTTGCGATGATCCCGGTCATTCAGCAGCACATGACGAACACGCCCCCGCAGATTTATGGGCAAGTCGGAAAAGAGCTATTTGAAATGGCTCTGTCCAAAGGCACGTTGCCGGGCTGCGACGGACCCAATGATCTCTGGGCCCTGGGCACCTGTGGGGATATCCCCGTCTTCTCACTCTTCCGGCGCGTGATGGATATTGTCACCGCACTGGCCGGTCTGGCAGTAGGCGCGCTGATTGCCGGGATGATCTTGTGCCTGTCATCTGGTGGCGGCGACGATCTCGAAGATACGGCCGCCAGCCTGGCCCGTAGCATCCGCCAGATGAAACAACAGCTGTATTTGTCCAGCCTGATCCTGACCTTCGGGATGTTCTTTGCTTCAAGCTGGATGTACTGGCCCTTACCTGTCATTGCAGAGGCCGAAAAGGCCGCATTCAGCTCTTTGGTCACGGCATCGGCTTTGTTCACCGGAACCTATTTCTGTCTGCTGATGCTCAGCTTCTATCTGCCGGTGGCACTGATCCTCGATGGTCGGGTGACACAACTGGCCATTGCGGCCCGGCAGGCAGACGACGCAGAGGATGACTTCGATGTCGATGACTGGCGATCCACACATGGTCTGTCAGATGGGCCCGGCGATTTCATGCGTGCGGGCATCGCGCTCGCCGCACCAATCCTTGCGGCTTTTGCGGGAGGAATCTCCCCCCTCAGCCTATGAGTTTCTAGAGCGCATAGAGCGGTTGACCCCAAAACCTACTGGCTGCAGGTTTCGAAAGCCACGCTCGGCACCATCACCAATCAGGATATCCGCAAACTATGAAATTGCTTCGCTACGGCCCAAAGGGCGCAGAAAAACCGGGAATGCTGGATGACGGCGGTGCCATTCGGGACCTGTCTTTCATAGTCGGTGATGTAACGGGTGAGATTCTGGGCGATGCCTCGCTCGACCGGCTGCGCGCGCTGGACATATCAACTCTGCCGGTTGTTACTGGCAATCCGCGTATTGGGGCCTGCGTCGGCCAGGTTGGCAAATTCATCTGCATCGGCCTGAACTATGCCGATCACGCGGCGGAAAGCGGGATGGATCTGCCCGCGGAACCGGTGATCTTTTTCAAAGCGACTTCGGCCATCTCAGGGCCCAATGACCCGGTCGAGATCCCGCACGGTTCGACCAAAACCGATTGGGAAGTCGAACTGGGTGTAGTGATCGGCAAAGAAGCCAAATATGTCTCGGAAGCAGACGCGTTGGACTATGTCGCCGGATATTGCGTGGTCAACGACGTATCTGAACGTGACTTTCAGCTGCACCGCTCGGGCCAATGGACCAAGGGTAAATCAGCCGACACCTTTGGCCCCATCGGCCCATGGCTGGTAACCCGGGATGAGGTTACAGACTCGCAAAACCTATCGATCTATCTTGAGGTGAACGGCCACAGGTATCAGGATGGTTCAACCCGAACGATGCATTTTGGCGTGGCGGCGGTGGTGTCTCACCTGTCTCAGTTCATGTCGCTGCAACCGGGGAATGTGATTTCAACCGGCACGCCTCCCGGTGTTGGTATGGGACAAAATCCACCCGTCTACCTGAAACCCGGAGACATCCTTGAACTTGGTGTCGAAGGCTTAGGCGTTCAGCGCCAAATGATTGTCGCGGGTTAGCTCATACGGGCACATCGCGTTCACAGCCCCGGAGACTTAGGGCGTTAACTTTTCGTTTGCCAAAAGTCATCTAAAACATGACTTATTAATACCACATTCAATAAGAAGAGTTGCTGGTTAATGAAGTGAAGTTCAAAGGTTAAATCGTTATGGATGGCGCGACGCTCGGGGATACGTCCCTGGTTCAGTTCTCAGGTACCTTGAAATGGTTTGCCGCAGAAAATGGATATGGGTTTGCCACTTGCGACGAGACTGGCAAAGACGCGCTTCTTCATCAGAACACACTCAACGAATTTGGCCAGACCTCCATCGCGCCCGGGTGCGAAATCAAAGCGCTGGCGCGGCGCACGACCAAAGGTATGCAGATCGTCGAAATCCTTGGACTGCATGCTGAAACTGTGCCTGATATCCTGCCCGAGGGGACCTGCGAACGCGAAGGTGGAACCTACCTGCCTGCGCGGGTCAAATGGTTCTGCAGGAAAAAGCAATACGGTTTTGTTAATGTGTTTGATGATCCTCAGGACTGTTTTTTGCACCTGAATACCCTTGCCAAGACGGGTCTGGGAATGGTGAATGTCGGCGAAGCGCTTGGCGTCGAACTGGATGACGGCCCAAACGGTCGAGTCGTCGTATCCGTCAGGTCCTGGAGCTAAGCAATCCGCCGAAACAACCGGTTATGGTACCCGGATACATCAGGGGCAGCGAGATGAGTGGCGGTGCTGTCAGACGAATTCGAACCAGTCTCAGTTTGCCGCGGAAACCGCGAACCTATCCGGAACAAAGTTGACGCCACTCGCTAAGAGCGGCGGTGCGCGTCAGCTTGAAAGTGTCTCGGCTGGCGAGCGATCTTTCCTGGTTGAAATGGTTGTAGACTGAGGAATTGATGGAGGCGAACTTCTGCAAGCTTCGCATGCGCCTGAAACGCTGCATCGCGCGTTCGCGTCGTCGAAACGGCTGGTGTGAATTCTCGGCACGGTTGTTGAGCCACCTGCCCGTCTGTTGTTTTTCGAACGCGCCTATTTCTCTGAGCGCTGTCTTGTAGGAAGCGAAGCGATCTGTGACGATCTCTTCGGCGCAACCGTGCCGCTTCATCAATTTCTTGAGTAATTTCAGTGCTGCAGCTTTGTTTCGGCGTTTGGTGACAACGGCTTTCAGCACCTCGCATTCGTGATCAACAGCGCGCCAAAGATAATGCCGTTTGCCATTCACTTTCACAAAGACCTCGTCCACGTGCCACTTCCATTTTGAAAAGGTTCGGAGTTGCTGCACACGCTTCCGTCTGATCTCAGCGGCGAACATCGGGCCGAACCTATTCCACCAATAGCGGACTGTCTCATGGCTTACATCGATCCCACGTTCATGCAGGAGATCTTCGACATTCCGAAGCGAGAGTGGAAATCGGATGTTCAACATCACCGCAAGGCGGATGATTTCGGGGCTGGTTTTGAAGTATTTGAAGGAGGCAGGTTTGGTCATTCCTAAATGCTATGCAACCGCCCTGCCCCGCTCAAGCAAAGTTCTTCTGACAAGACCCGCGCGCCTTTATCGAATTTCTTGTTCAAGAGTTTCGTGGCCGCTCGGTTAGAGCTCAAAGCTAACATTGACCCAGAGCGTCGCTATCCCTCCATTTTCGAACCGATCCATGGGTCAGCGTTTGACATCACCGGTAAAGGAATCGCGAACCCAGTAGCCACATTCTGGACCGCATCGCGAATGCTCGACCATCTGGGTGAGCCCAGCGCAGCATGCCGCCCGATGCGCGCCGTCGAAAAAGTCTGTGCAGATGGCATTTTGACACCAGATGTAGGAGGGAACGCAACGACCCCACAAGTGACAGACGCGGTCTGTGATGCAATCCGAGGTGAAAACACTTAGCCCTCTGGGCGTCAGGGCGAGCGTGGAGACAACTGCTTGTCGCCGTATCGACAGTCCTCTATTGCGTGGTGTCTAACCGTAAATCTCTTCAAAGAAACGAGCTAGAGAGTCCCAATCTGCTAGAGGTAGGACATTGGCGACATATTGGTCGGGACGCACGATTATAGTGCACCCATCAACGCGATTGATCGCGCGCATTTCGTAGATGTCACCCTGCCCTTTGTGATCGACACAAAAAACTTTCTCGTGATCCTGCAACCCAAGTTTGCCTTTTTTAGGCTTAAGCTGCGATGGCATTTCCTCGTAGGTAAGTTGGTCAAAGGTTTCCTGAAATACCACGCGCAGGTCGATTAGGGCATCGGCGCATTCTTCCGGTCGGATGTTTTTCGTGACAGGCGAATTCTCGTTCTGCTCCATCCATTCGGCAAGTTGGTAGATGGGCTCGTGATCGCGGCCAGCGAACGCATAGATCCGCCACCGGCCATCCGCCAATGCAACGTGACCCAGTTGCATTTGTTTGGCATCCGACACCCGCACCACTGGAGCAGAATGGAACCTTTTTCCAATCACCTGACCCGCTGCAAGAGCTTGATGGGTCGGTGCTCCGATAAGCTTGGATTGGTCATATATCACAGCCAGACCACCCGTGAACTCAAGGTTCTCTTTGAAGGCCCGAACAAAACGAGGCTCATCACCGTCGTCGAGCTCACTTTGACCAGGTGGTGCTGACATGATGCGGGCCCATGCGTGGTCGGTTTCAACCAATCGCTTTGCTTCGACCCAACGTTCGGCGGAATAGGAATGCAGCAAGCTGGGAGAACAACGCCCCTGCAACACATGCGCCAGCTTCCAGCCAAGATTGAAAGCATCTTGCATTGACACATTCATCCCCTGACCTGCTTTGGGGCTATGAGTGTGGCACGCGTCCCCAGCGGTAAAGACACGTGGGGTTCGCGTTACAGCTTCGCTCTCGGGGACATCATCAAACCGGTCGGTTATACGATGGCCAATCTCATATATGGACCACCAGACGACTTCTTTCACATCGACTGTGTAAGGGTTCATTATCCGATTGGCCGCCGCGATCATGTCTGCTTCATCAAATCCTCGTTCGGCCACCCGCTCATCTTCTCGCAACTTTTCCAACTCGACATACATGCGGAAAAGATAACCACCTTCGCGCGGTAGGATGAGTATGTTTCCCTCACTCGCTGAAGTGATCAAACATTTCTGACGCACATCCGGAAAGTCCGTATTCGCCAGTATATCCATAACACCCCAGGCTTGATGCGCCGCGTCACCGTTTAGTTTCCCACCTATGGCACGGCGCACGTTGGATCGCGCTCCATCACAGCCGACAACGTATTTTGCGCGCACCTTGCGGGTTTGCCCCCAATCTACACCCGTATCTTCAAGCGTGACGGTAACCGGGTAGTCATCGATGCTCGTATCGATTTGCACGTCTTTTACAGACCAGCTGTAGTCTGGTGCCAATCGGGAAGGCGAATTTGCCATCACATTCAAAAACAACTGATGCAAGCGCGCTTGATTTATCAAGATATGGGGCATTTCCGACGAGTCATCCGCCACGTCCTGAACACGCCCAATGCGCATGATGTTTTCTGGCCTCTCAGGATCAGGCATCCAGAAGCTGGTTTGATTGACCCAGTAACTTTCTCGCTTGATTGTCTCGGCAATTCCAAAGGCCTGAAACATTTCCATGGTGCGGACATTGATGCCGTCGGCTTTACCTTTGTTGATATTACACGGATCACGTTCCACGATCATGGTTTCGATTTCGGGAAACTGCGACAGCTGCGCCGATAGGCACAATCCTGCAGGTCCGGTTCCAGCGATAAGAACATCAACCTTTTCGGGTAGCGGAGCGTGCTCTGACCGGTCTCGCCGCCTGAGCGACGCATTTTTTATGTCTGGGTCACCACCACGAAAGCCGTCCAGGTAAAATTGCATCGTCATCCCCCTTACTGTGCACATCGAACGAAAGTCCAAAGTAGTATGTATACTTATTAAATAAAAAATGCAAAACAATATGCATACATATCTTATTGCATCCTGCATATTTCTGCAGGAGACTGCCGAAACCAGAAGACCCAACCTTTGAGGCCTCTATGAAAGCGACTCGCATGGCCGGACACCTGATCCGGCGTTTGCACCAGAAGTCCACACAGGTTTTTGCGTCCAAACTTCAACAAGAAGGGTTGGATCTAACGCCTGTCCAGTTTTCAGCAATGGACGCCATTCGCTCAGTACCCGGATTAGATCAGGCTCAGATCGCGACTCTCATTGCTTATGATCGCGCCACCATCGGAGGCGTTATCGATCGGCTTGAGAAGAAGGGATTGGTAGTACGCACAGTAAGCACCGTAGACCGACGTGCACGCGAAGTGCGACTGACAGAAGCAGGCCATGAGCTTTTTCAAAAGGCGCTTCCAGTCGTAAGCAATCTTCAAAATGACATTTTGGACGGGCTGGATGACGTAAGCCGTGGTGTACTTCTAAAGTTGATTGAAACCGCCCTGCGAGAAGATAAGGCCTAGATCGCCAAATTGATGCTGATGCTGCACTTAGCGAACCAGCTTTAAATCCCGATCACCCCTTGGAAAACCGCGGTATAGTTTCCAAAATTGGAAACCATAACCTATAAATCATCAATTTACCTTTTGGGAATGTACAGGCAAACTGCTTTCTGGAGGAGTTCATATTGCGGGCATAGCTTGCTGTCTGCGAGGGTTGGTGGAGATCTAAGCAGATTTAGTACCGGCTCACCCGGCGCCTAAAAGCCATACAAAAAGCAATGCACTGTTATTGATTCGCGCAAGAATCAGACACACTGCATCCCAGCCAATGCCAACTGCAAGAAACGAAAAAATGAAAAAATGAAAATATAGACGCATATTATTATGCGATATAACCATTATAGAGGCCAATTGCTGTCGATGACACAACGGCTTTGAGGTCATCAAGGGAGGAGACCATGAAGAACACTCGCAGAAGCATTCTCAAGACTGCGGTAGCTGCAATTGCCTTTAGCGCCATGACCACGAGTGCATTCGCGGCAGACGTTACTTTGCGCATGCATCAATTCCTGCCCGCGCAGGCAAATGTTCCCAAAAACATTCTCGATGTCTGGGCGGATAAGATCGAAGCCGAATCCGACGGGCGCATCGAAATCCAGCGCTTCCCGGCCATGCAGCTCGGCGGGAAACCCCCTGAACTGATTGATCAGGCCATCGACGGAGTGGCGGACATCGTCTGGACTGTTGCGGGATACACGCCGGGTCGATTCCCGCGCACCGAGGTATTTGAGCTGCCTTTTACCATGACAAATGCCGAAGCCATGTCCCGTGCGTATTGGGAATTAGCGGAAGAGACGATGATGGATGAAGACTTCAAGCAATTGAAGGTTCTTGGTCTCTGGGTACATGGACCAGGTTTGATCCACTCAAAGAAGCCAATTGAAAGTGTAGGAGACTTAAATGGTGTCAAACTTCGCGCACCGACGCGCGTGACCAATGGTATGTTTGGCTCGCTGGGAGCGACGCCGGTCGGCATGCCCGTCCCAGCGGTTCCTGAAGCACTGTCCAAAGGGGTAATCGACGCCACAGTCATCCCTTGGGAGGTCACCGGTGCCCTAAAAGTGAATGAGCTGGTCGACAACCACACCACCTTTGGCGATGACTCGCTTTACACAACGACCTTCATCTTCGCGATGAACAAGGACCGCTGGGATGCTCTGCCTGACGACCTGAAAGCAATCATTGATGCAAACTCTGGCCTTGAGTTCTCGGCATTTGCTGGCAAACAAATGCAAATGGACGACGAAGGCCCACGACAGCAGGCCGTGGATCGCGGCAATAATATAATAACGTTGTCGCCAGAACAGGTTGCCGAGTGGAAAGCTGCCGCGCAGCCCACCACTGATGCCTGGATTGCCGAAATGGACGAAAAAGGAATGGACGGTACTGGCCTCCGTTCCCGAGCGCTTGAACTGATCGAGCAACACTCGAACTAAGCGACTTCCTCCCCAGAGCGATCTAAAGCTCTGGGGATACTTATCCGGAGATCAACATGCAGAGATTGGTGGAACGCTTTGCGCGCTTCATGGCCATCACAGGTGGACTGGTCCTAACCCTGTTAGTCGTGTTGACATGCGTCAGCGTCATCGGACGCGGGCTGAATACGCTTGGTCATTCAGAGTTTTTGAAATCCATCTCTGACTCTGCTGCCAGTGCACTAATTGCGACAGGTGTTGGTCCACTAAACGGGGACTTTGAGCTAGTGGAGGCCGGTGTCGCCTTTTCGATCTTTGCTTTTTTGCCGATATGCCAGCTCTACAGCAGCCACGCGACGGTCGATGTATTCACAAACGCACTTCCAATCAAAGCAAACAAGGCCCTAGTTACCTTCTGGGAATTGGTCCTCACAGCCGTGATCGTTCTTATAACATGGCGTTTGTACGTCGGAATGGAAAGCAAGATGGCCTACGGTGAAACCACCTTCCTTTTGCAATTCCCGGTGTGGTGGGCCTATGGGCTGAGCTTCCTCGCTGCTGTCGTCGCCTCAATGGTTGCCATCTACTGCGCCATCGCGCGAGTCGTTGAATTGGTTACCGGGCGTCACATACTGCCTTATGCCGGGGAGGCAGTGCATTGAGCATGCTTGAGTTGGGCTACCTGTCCTTTCCAATCCTTCTGACTATGATTTTTCTGCGCGCGCCGATTGGCCTTGCGATGTTTCTATGCGGTATCGGCGGACTTTTTTTTGCTATGGGCGGAACCAATATGTTCATGGCCAAGCTAAAGACCGAAACCTATTCGACGTTCTCCAGTTACTCGCTGACCATCATCCCGATGTTTTTGTTGATGGGCCAATTTGCCACCCTTTCCGGCATGTCGTCGGCCCTATTCAAAGCGGCCGAAAGCTGGCTTGGGCATCGCAAGGGTGGCGTTGCGATGGCCGCAGTCGGTGCATGCGCCGGATTTGGTGCAATTTGCGGATCATCGCTGGCGACAGCAGCAACCATGAGCCGGGTCGCCTTACCAGAGCTTCGTCAGTATGGTTATTCTGGTGGTTTCTCGACTGCGACGCTGGCGGCCGGTGGTACCCTGGGGATTCTCATCCCGCCATCAGTGATCCTTGTAATCTACGCAATACTGACCGAACAAAACATCGCAAAGCTGTTCCTTGCAGCCTTTGTACCAGGCATTCTGGCCGCGATCGGTTATATAATCACAATCTCAATTTACGTCCGGCTGTACCCTGACGCTGCTGGAACGCGTGAGGCCATCCCATATGCAGAGCGCATGCGCGCGCTTTTGGATGTATGGCCTGTACTTTTGGTGTTCGGCCTTGTGGTGGGGGGAATCTATCTGGGTTGGTTTACACCCACAGAAGGCGCTGCAGTAGGGGCTGCGGGTACAGGGTTGATCGCTCTGGTCTCGGGCAATTTGAACTGGAAAGTCTTTGTGGAAAGCATCATTGCTACGGCAACCAGCACCGCAATGATCTTTTTCATTGTGTTAGGCGCGGGCCTTTACAACAGCTTCCTTGCGTTGACTCAGGTGCCTCAGGAGCTTTCCAATTGGGTAGTTGGCCTGGGTCTGAGCCCGTGGATGGTACTAACCTTGATCCTAGCGTTCTACCTGGTCTTTGGCTGCCTAATGGATAGCCTTTCAATGATTCTGCTGACGATCCCGATCTTCTTTCCGGTCATCAGCGTTCTAGATTTTGGAATGAGTCCCGAACATGTCGCCATTTGGTTTGGGATATTGGTTCTAATTGTTGTGGAGGTCGGACTAATCACGCCTCCAGTTGGGATGAACCTCTTTATCATCAACGCAATGGATCGCAGCACCCCAATGGTTGAAACCTACAAGGCTGTAATGTGGTTCGTCACTTCTGACATTGTCCGGGTCATCATTTTGGTGCTTTTCCCCGCCATCACGCTCTTTCTAATTCCATAAACGAAACAACTTAGTAAACGGTGCGCCGTCTATCCAAAAAAATAGATATGAGACAAAACAATGATTGATCATACAAAAATGGAGGTTCCCTTATGCACTTAAGCGGAAATGTTGCTCTGGTCACCGGGGGTGGTAGCGGTCTGGGAGCAGCCACCGCGCGTCGCTTTGCTTCCCAGGGCGCAAAGGTTGCCATCCTGGATTTCAACATCGAAGCGGCTCGCCAGGTCGCGCAGGAGATTGATGGTGTTGCCGTACAAACGGATGTTGCCGATGAAGCTGCAGTTGCCGCTTCATTTGACACAGTCACTGGGACCCTAGGCTCTGCGCCTCGCATCGCAGTCAGTTGTGCCGGTGTTGGCATGGCCGCACGCATAGTTGGGCGTAAAGGGAAACTCTCATTCGATGTCTTTGAGAAAACCCTGCGCGTGAACCTGTTCGGCACCTATAACGTCATGAGCTATGCGGCCAAACGCATGCTCGATTTGGAACCGCCATCCGACGGCGAACGTGGCGTGATCATCAATACGGCCTCGGTTGCATGGCAAGATGGTCAATTGGGCCAAGCAGCCTATGCAGCGTCGAAAGGCGCGATTGCCTCGATGTGTCTGCCCGCTGCACGCGAGTTTGCCCAAAACGGCATTCGCGTCATGGCGATAGCACCAGGATTATTCCACACGCCGATGATGGAGGGTCTGCCCGAGGATATTGCAGCAAAAATCACTGCGAACATTCCCTTTCCAGCCCGTCTTGGTGAACCCGATGAATTCGCGTTGCTGGCCGAACAAATCGTTGAAAATCCTTTCTTGAACGGAACCACAATACGTCTGGATGGTGCAGTGCGTCTGCCGCCTCGTTAAGGAGCCCCCTATGTCTGAACCCATTCTCGATATCCAGGTCGAAGGCCCGATCGCGACTTTGACCATGAATCGTCCGGGCAAACGCAATGCAATGTGCGAAGAGCTTTTGGAGGCGCTACAAGCCTTCTACTTCGATCCACCCGCAGATGTTCGCGTTGTTATCCTGACTGGCGTGGAGGGCCACTATTGTTCGGGTCTGGATTTGTCCGAGCATGTCCACCGCTCCGCCGAAGACAACCTGCATCATTCGCGCCACTGGCATACAGTCATGGAGAAGATCCAGTTTGGGGGGCTGATCACAGTCTCGGCAATGTTCGGCGCTGTCATCGGTGGCGGCTT
This sequence comes from Ruegeria sp. YTSA075, assembly GCF_059610245.1. Taxonomy (NCBI): domain Bacteria; kingdom Pseudomonadati; phylum Pseudomonadota; class Alphaproteobacteria; order Rhodobacterales; family Roseobacteraceae; genus Ruegeria; species Ruegeria sp. YTSA075. The sequence goes on from NZ_JBXWNG010000003.1 coordinate 482,347, forward strand.
GGAGATGGCCGCGTCTACGCATGTTAGAATTGCAGAAGCATCCACCATTTTTCAGCTTCCCGAGGGTCGGCGTGGTATCTTTGTTGGCGGTGGCGCCACGGCGCGCGTTGGTCGCCTGTTAGGACCGGATCGCATGACCGAGATGATGCTCACCGGTCGCAAATACGGTGCGGACGAAGGGCTTTCATTGGGCCTTGCGCATTACTCAGTCGCAGATGGAACGGCGATGGAGTTGGCGCGAACACTGGCCGGTAAGATTTCCCGCAACGCCCCCTTGTCAAACTATCTGATGGTTCAATCGATCTCCCGGATCAACGACATGTCTCAGGCCGATGGGCTGTACACAGAATCTCTTGCCGCTGCCCTCTCACAAACCACTCCCGACGCACAGGAGGGCTTAAACGCTTTCCTTGAAAAGCGCGCCCCAAACTTCAGGTAGGACGATGAAAAAAACTGTATCTTCCACAACTGAAGCCGCTGAAGTCATAGACGTCGACGATAGCACGTTGCGTGGCTTTATCGGCTACCACATGAAACGTGCCTTCAACGTTGTCCAAAACGATCTAACCCGAACGCTAAAGCCCTTTGATCTGCGTATGTTGACCTACACCGCGCTGGTTATGATCGTCGACAACCCTGGCCTGCGCCAGTCTCAGCTGGCTGATGCGATGGACATCGAACGCCCAAACCTTGTGGTCATCATCGACGAGCTGGAACGCCGCGAGTTGATCGTGCGCGACCGCGTGCCGACCGACCGCCGCGCCTACGCTCTCAAGGCGACGCTGGCCGGTCGGCAGCTTTACAACAAGGCAGTTGCCGCAGTTTCTGCACATGAAAAACAGCTGCTGCGCGGAATCGATCAAGACACACTCGACACTGTTTTGACCGCGATGAAAGCGATCGAGAAATCCAGATAGGAGACAGGAAATTGAAACGCACCTCAGAGTTTCTGGCCCACTCGGTTGCTCGCGAAGACCGGCCCGACGGCACCATCCTGCTGCGTTCCAACTATGCATTGGGCCCGGTTGTTGAGAAGACCGGCGTCTGGCTGCAGGACTGGGCAAAGAAGGTACCGGACCGCACCTTCATCGCAGAACGCAGCGGCGCAGGCTGGCGCGAGGAAAGCTATGCGAGCACCTTGCAAAAAGTTCGCGCAATCGCCAGCGCATTGCTGGCGCGCGGCATGGGTCCTGACACCCCGATTATCATCATGTCGGGCAACGGTGTTGACCACGGGCTGCTGTCATTGGCAGCACAATATGTGGGCATACCTACAGCGCCGGTGGCCGAACAATATTCACTGATCCACGGAGCACATGGTCGACTGCGACACGCGATCGAACTGGTGGGCCCAAAGATGGCGTATGTCATCGATGCGGATCAATATGGCGAAGCATTGGCTCTGGATGCGCTCGACGGTATCGAGATTATCGCCTCGCGCACGGGACAAAAACCCAATGTGACTCCGTTCGAGGAGCTGCTGAAGGGTGATGCAAGCGTTGATCTGGAAGCCGCCTACGCCAAAGTTGGCCCTGAAAGTGTAGCCAAGATTCTGATGACCAGTGGATCAACCTCGGCACCCAAAGGCGTCATGACCACCCAACGTATGATGTGCGTCAACCAGACTATGTTGGCAGACGCCCTACCCTTTTTGCGCACCCGGCCGCCGCGCGTTGTCGATTGGCTGCCATGGAACCATGTGTTTGGCGGATCACACAACTTCAACATGATGCTCGCCAATGGGGGCAGCTTTTATATCGACGATGGCAAACCGGTCAAAGGCCTGTTCGACCGCACGCTTGAAAACCTGTCGATGGTAACAGGTACACTCAGCTTTAACGTCCCTGTCGGGTATTCCATGTTGCTGGGCGCGCTGCAGAACGATACCGATCTCCGCAAACGCTTTTTCCAGGACCTCGATCTTGTATTCTACGCTGGCGCGTCTCTTCCACAGGAAATCTGGACGGGCTTCGAGAGCATGGCCATGGAGGTCAAGGGTGAAATTCCCCTGATGACATCGTCCTGGGGGCTAACCGAAACGGCCCCCGCCACTATGATGCAAAGCGAACCGATCGATCGGTCGGGCATTGTTGGCGTGCCCATGAACGGTGTGACGCTCAAACTTATCCCCGATGAAGACATGCGTTGTGAAATGCGGGTCAAAGGCCCGAACCTGATGCCGGGGTATTTTAAAGCACCTGACAAGACCAAAGACGCTTTTGACGAAGAAGGTTTCTTTATCACTGGCGACGCAATGCAGTTCATCGACAAGAATGACGTCAACAAAGGCATGAAGTTTGACGGCCGCATTTCAGAAGACTTCAAACTGTTGACCGGTACATGGGTCCGTGCAGCCCAGTTGCGTATGGATATGCTGACCTGCCTTGCGCCGCTGGCGACCGATCTGGTGATAACTGGAGCCGACCGGGATCAGATCGGCGTGATGATTTTCCCAGACGTGGCTGAGCTGAAACGCGAAGGGTTTGATGTGAAAGACCAGGATGGCGCCTATGTCTGCAAATTGCTGCAAGGGGAAATCCATCGCCGTCTTGCTGAACGGGCGCGGGAAATCTCGGGCAGTTCGACGCTGATCTCGCGCGCGATCGTTCTTAGTGAGCCCGCTTCGATGCCCGAAGGCGAGATGACGGCCAAGGGAAACCTCAATTTCCGAAAGGTGCTTACAAGACGCAAAGACCTGTTGGAACGGCTGTACGACAATGCCGATCCAGTGACTGTTTCGATCTAAGAAAGGAACACGGATATGGTTGATATCTCCAAAGTCCGCGCAATCGATATTCATACGCATGCCGAAGAACCTTGCGGGTGCCACAGCGACGATGGCTATGATGACCTGCAAGCGGCCATGGCGAAATACTTCAACGCCAAGATCGTGCAACCGACCATTGATGAAACGGCAGCTCATTTTCGCGCGCAGAACGTCGCAGCGGTGATCTTTCCGGTCGATGCCGAACGCGAAACCGGCTATCGCCGCTTTTCGAATGACGAAGTGCTTGAGCAGGTAAGCCGCAACAGCGATATCCTGATCCCCTTTGCATCAATTGATCCCTGGAAAGGCAAAATGGCAGTGCGCGAAGCCCGCCGTTTGATCGAAGACCACGGCGTCAAGGGGTTCAAATTTCATCCGACGATGCAGGGCTTTTATCCCAATGACCGTATGGCATATCCGTTTTATGATTTGTTGGCAGAGCATGGTTGCATTGGCCTGTTCCACACTGGACAGACCGGTGTCGGCAGCGGCATGCCTGGAGGCAATGGGATGCGCCTGAAATTCTCGCACCCCATGTTTCTTGACGATGTTGCCGTCGACTTCCCGGACATGAAGATCATTATGGCGCACCCGTCCTTCCCTTGGCAGGAAGAGGCGCTTTCAGTCGCGCAGCACAAGCCCAACGTTTATGTCGACCTGTCGGGCTGGTCGCCAAAATACTTCCCCCCGATCCTCGTGCGGTATTGCAATTCGATCCTCAGGAAAAAGGTGCTGTTCGGCTCGGACTGGCCAATGATCACGCCGGAACGCTGGTTGGCTGATTTCGAAGCAATCGATATCAAGAACCACCTGCGCGAGGACATTATCAAGAACAATGCCGCACGCCTGCTAGGGCTGATGGACTAATGCAGATCCCCGTCCCTACTCTCGAATATAGCTTTACCCTTCGGGTCGAGCTGTCCTCACCCCTTTCGCTTGGGCAGGGACGGGCTGGTCAACGCCGCATCATCCCAATTGTTGGGGGTGCGGCGCTGGGACCTGACATTACAGGTGACGTTCTAAACCTCGGCGCTGACTGGCAAACGATATTCGAAGACGGCGCAACCCATTTGGACACGCGATATGCCCTGCGCACCAGAGACGGCGCTGTAATCGAAATCGTCAACATCGGCACGCGGCACGGACCAGCCGAAGTCATGGACCGCCTTGCCAAGGGTGAAGATGTGGACCCTGCGCAGTATTACATGCGTACCGCTGCTCGTCTGGAAACCGGCGACGAACGATACCGCTGGGTGAACAATACCCTGTTCATCTGCGCTGGAATCCGCCTGTCTCATGCCGTGGAAATCGCCTATCACCGGGTTTGCTAACCCGCCCTAAGCCACCGAAATCAAGAAGATGGGAACAGCAGCACCGGTCCCATCCTAGAACGAATGATACCTGACGTTCTTCCGTATTGGAGACACTGAATGAAACCGTACCAGGCCCCTCTTGAAGACATTATGTTTTCGCTCAACCACATTGCCGAGGCAGGCGCCTTGGCTAACTGGGATAGCGAATTTGCCTCCGAGATCGGGGGGCATTTCGCAGCTTTCGCCGAAGGCGAAATTGCGCCCTTGGACGAACCCGGTGATATGCAGGGATGCGCGCTGCGCAACGGTCGCGTCTCGATGCCCGATGGATTTGGTGCCGCCTACGCCGCTTATGCAGAACAGGGTTGGCCGTCGTTGACTGTGCCCGAATCCTATGGCGGTCAGGGCATGGACGCGCTGATGCTCGCGATCACGTCCGAGATCTTTTCCGGCGCCAATCACAGCATGCAGATGGTGACGGGTCTTGTCCCCGGCGCGGCGCGAACGCTGCTGCGCTTTGGCACCGAAGATCAGAAAAACCGCCACCTGCCGCCGCTTGCCTCCGGGGAAACGCTGGCGACGATGTGTCTGACCGAACCTGGTGCGGGATCTGATCTTTCACGCGTAAGATGCAAAGCGGAACAGAGTAACGAATGCTGGTCCATCACGGGCGAGAAGATCTTTATTTCGGGCGGGGATCAGAACATCAGCAAGCGGATTCTACATCTGGTTCTTGCACGCACCTCTAATGATGGTGTCAAAGGCTTATCGCTGTTTCTTTGCCCCTGCACCCTGCCCGATGGCAGCCGAAATGCGGTCAGCGTGACCCGGATTGAAGAGAAAATGGGGCTTCACGCCTCTCCCACCTGTCAGTTGGCGTTCGACGAGGCGCAGGCTGAGTTGATCGGGCAAGAAGGTCAGGGCCTGACGGCAATGTTCACGATGATGAACCATGCCCGCGCAGATGTTGCCCTGCAGGGGGTTGCCCATGCCGCGCGCGCCTATGACATAGCCAGCAACTATGCAGCCGAACGCATTCAGGGGCGGGGTTCAGACGGGGCTGAGGTCACATTGGAGCAACATGCAGACGTGCGCCGCATGCTGGACGAAATTGACTGGCTGGCAATCAGCGGTCGGGCAATGGCGCATCTTGCCTTCGTCACGCTGGAAGATGGCAGCAATCCTGACCTGGTCGAGTTTTTGACGCCCGTTACCAAGGTCTATTGCACCGAGGCAGGTACGCGCGCTGCAGAACTGGGAATGCAGGTTTTAGGGGGTTATGGCTATCTGCGCGAGTATCGGATCGAACAGACCTATCGCGATGCACGGGTCACGACAATCTATGAGGGGGCCAACGGAATACATGCGCGCATGCTGGCGACACGACTCGCCCAAGGACCGGCAGGTGATGCCTTTGAAGCATTTGTTGAGAAAGAGAGCGCTAGATGGCAATCTTCCAAAATCACTTTAACTTATGAAATCTGGCGACAGGGCCGCGCAGAGCTGTCTAGAAGTGATCCATCCGGACTTGCCCATTCATTCATGCAGGCGACCACCGAAACCTTACTGGCCTGTCTGCGTGCCCGTTTGTGTATCGCTGCAGAGCACCATCCTGAACCGGAACGGATCGCGCGGATCTGCGGTTGACGTTTGGCACCGATAAACAGCGGAACTAAACGCTTTCACCAGACGACTCCTCAGAAAAGGCTAACGCAGCATGACTGATCGACGCGTACTCATCGCTGGCGGCGGAATTGGAGGACTCTCTCTTGCGCTGACCCTGCATCAGATCGGGGTGGAATGTGTGGTGTTTGAAAGCGTACGCACATTGAAACCGTTGGGCGTCGGAATCAATCTACAACCCAACGCGGTGCGTGAGCTTTTTGACCTTGGGATTGCACCAGAAGATCTTGATCGGTTTGGAGTCCCCGCACAAGAATGGGCGCTATTGGGTCTTAAAGGACAAGAGATCTACGCCGAACCCCGTGGAACCTATGCGGGGTACCATTGGCCCCAATACGCCGTTCATCGTGGCGAGTTCCACATGGCCCTGTATCGCTGTTTTGTTGAACGCGCTGGGGCCGCGTATGTTCGTCTGGGCGCACGGGCCACAGGATACGAGATCAACCCGGATGGAAGCGTCACGGCCATACTGAAGACCGATGCCGGAGAAATCCGGGAAACCGGAACCGTTTTGATCGGTGCAGACGGTATCCATTCAGCAATTCGGGCTCAGATGCACCCCGAACAACCTCCGGTCCATTGGGGCGGGGCCATCATGTGGCGCGGGACGACCTTGGCGCAACCCATACGAACGGGCTCATCCTTTGTTGGGCTTGGCACGCATAAGCACCGGATGGTGATATACCCGATCTCGCATCCTGATCCCAAAACCGGGATGGCCCTGATCAACTGGATTGCCGAAGTCACATATGATGATCCTACTGACCACGAGACCACCGGATGGTTCAGACAGGTAGGCACCGAGGATTTCGCCCATCACTTTGACAGATGGAGATATGACTGGCTCGACGTGCCCGAACTGATACGCAATGCAGATGCCACATACGAAAACCCGATGATCGATCGCGATCCTATCCCAAGCTGGGTGGACGGTCCGGTTGCCTTGATGGGTGATGCAGCACACGCGATGTATCCGACCGGCTCGAACGGGGCCAGCCAAGCCATCATTGATGCGCGAACGCTTGGCGCAAAATTCTTGGAGCATGGCCTGAACCTGGACGCGCTTGCAGACTATAACAAAACACTGTGCGAACCTGTTTCCCAATTGATCCTACGCAATCGTGGGGCCGGGCCTTTTGGGCTGTTGAACATAGTCAATGACCGCTGTGGGGGAGACTTCGATAGCATCGACGACGTTATCCCAGCGGACGAACGTGCTACATTCATGGCCAAATACAAGGCCGCTGCTGGTTTTGCGCGGGATGCATTGAATGATGCGCCTCCGACCATTGCAGAGGGCGCCCAGGTTCCCTGCTAACTCGATTTCAACCCTAACCGATCCAGCACGTTGTTTACTGCAAGGCTGAACACCTGAGCCTGCGGAGACAGAATGTCATCCGGCCGATGCATCAACCCCACAGGGCCGCGCGTAATGGATGTTTCGAAAGGCAAAGCAACCATGTGGCCATCCGCGATTTCGTTAGCTACGACCCCTGCCGAGATAACCCAAACCGCATCCGTCCTGCGTGTGTAAACACGCCCAAAGGCCCCCGAAACGGTCTCCAGACGCTGCTCAATCTCGCCGACACCATGGGCAATAAGGAACCGATCTACCAGAGATCGTATAGCAGAACCTTCTGGGGGATAGATAACTTGCCACTCGCCAATACGTTTTACATCGGGATTGGACAACAACGGGTGCCCGGCGCGGACGACAAATTCTACCCTCTCTTCATAGAGCTGCGTAAACGAAATTCCCTGCATCGTGTCAGCCTGACCCAAGCGGCCAATCACAAGATCCAAATCTCCCAGCCGCAATCTTTCAACCAGATATCCATGTGGGCCGTCCATAATTCGCAGACTTGTCTGCGGCGCCAGTTCTGCAAATTCTGTCGCTACATCCGGCATCAGGCGCGCGGCGACCGAAGGCAACGCACCGACTGACAATCGTGTTTTCCCCTGCGCCCCAACCTGTTCAACGCCCGTAAAACCCTGCTGAATCGCTGCAAGTGACATTTCGGCGAAATGAAGAAAGACCTCTCCCTGCCTTGTTAGGGACACACCTGATCGGTTCCGCACCAGCAGGGTGGCACCCATAATCTCTTCCAGCTCTTTCAGCGTCTTTGAAATGGCTGGCTGGGTCAGAAACAGTTTCTCGGCCGCAACTTTGAGGCTTTGTTCCCGACAAATCTGAACAAAACACTGAATGTGGCGAAACTTGATGCGCCTGTCGATCACTTACTTTCCTCTTTCGACAACCAAACCGAACGTATCTTCATTTTACATTGCAATCCTTGGCAATCAAGATGTGTCTCAGCAGGGAAAGAGGAGGAGCTCATGCGCACTCAGGTCGCCATCATCGGAGGGGGTCCGTCTGGCCTTTTGCTCAGCCAGTTGCTGCACCGCAAAGGGATCGAATCTGTGGTGCTTGAACGGAAGACCAAGGACTATGTCCTAGGTCGCATTCGCGCAGGTATTCTTGAAACAGGCTTTGTAGACCTGATGCGCGAGGCGGGTGTATCCGATCGGATGGAAAAGGAAAGTTTCATTCATGATGGAACGGTCATCACATACGAAGACACGCAGTTTGGTATCAACTTTAGTGAACTGACCGGGAAACATGTCGTCGTGTACGGCCAGACCGAGGTAACTCGCGACCTGTATGACGCACGCGAGGCGATGGATGGCAAAATTGTCTTCAATTCTGAAAACGTCGGTATCCATAATGCCGATGGTGAAGCGCCTTATGTGACCTATTCAGTTGAGGGCACAGAACACCGGCTTGATTGCGATTTTATCGCGGGGTGTGACGGGTTCCACGGAGTCAGCCGCCAGACCATCCCCCTAACCGTCCGCAAGGAGTACGAAAAACTATATCCTTTTGGCTGGCTCGGCGTTTTGTCGGAAACCCCTCCTGTGCATGAAGAATTGATCTATTCTGGTTCTGATCGCGGCTTCGCACTGTGCTCGATGCGTAACGAGAACCTCAGCCGATACTACATTCAGTGCTCGCTTTCGGATTCGCCCGATGATTGGACGGACACTGCGTTTTGGGAGGAACTAAAGCGTCGCATACCGGATGAATTCGCTGATCAACTCGTGACCGGAGACTCGATCGAAAAATCCATCGCGCCCCTTCGGTCTTTCGTTACTGAACCGATGCGCTGGGGACGTTTGTTTTTGTGCGGCGATGCCGCTCATATCGTACCTCCAACAGGCGCCAAAGGGTTGAACACGGCCGCTAGCGATATTCACTACCTCTACAACGGATTGCGTCAATTCTACGAAGATGGCGAGAGCGATGGCATTGACAGATACTCGGAAAAAGCCCTTGCCCGCATCTGGAAAGCCGAACGGTTCAGTTGGTCCACGACAAATCTGTTGCATCGTTTCCCAAAGCAGAACGCGTTTGACCTGAAAATGCAGCAGGCAGATGTCAATTTCTTGCGTGATAATCGCGAGGCCCAGTCAGTCTTTGCCCAGAACTATGTTGGACTGCCATACTGATGTTAATGGCTGACCTCAATACTGTGCGCTTGCACTGGAAAGAGGATGGGGATCCAGATGGTTTTCCCATTGTCTTTGCAAACTCGTTGGGTACAGATTTGCGTCTTTGGGACAAGATCGTGTCGCGTCTTCCGAATGGTCTGCGGATCATACGATTTGACAAGCGCGGACATGGCTTGTCTAGTTGCCCACCAGCCCCATACAGCATGGCGGATCTGACGGATGACACAGCTGCATTGCTGGACTATCTGGAAGTCTCGACCTGTGTGTTTGTCGGGCTGTCTATCGGTGGTATGATAGGCCAATCCCTTGCAGCGCAAAGACCTCAGAGGATCAAGGCACTGGTTCTATCGAACACAGCCACCAAAATGGGCGAAGCCCAAATGTGGCAGGATCGTATCAGCGCCATCCGCATGAGCGGGACCGAAAGCCTTGCCGATGCCATTCTCAACCGCTGGTTTGCATCGGATTTCCTTGCAACTGCGGAAGCAGAGGCTTGGCGCAATATGCTGATTGGAACGCCGGTTGAAGGGTATATCGGCTGCTGCGCCGCGATCGCCGAAACGGATTTGTCGGAGTCAACATCGACACTGCGGGTGCCGGTGCTGGGAATTGGTGGCAGAGAAGATGGGGCCAGCCCTTCTGAGCTTGTCCGCGCAATGACGCAGCTTGTGCCAGATTCCCGTTTTGTCGAAATCGAAAACGCTGGTCATCTGCCTTGCGTGGAACAACCCGGGGCCTTTGCCGGTCACCTGACCACATTCCTGAAGGAGACATGCCTATGAGCGACCGTTTCGAAAAAGGTATGGCCGTACGCCGCAGTATCCTTGGAGATACGCATGTTGATCACGTCGAAAACGGCAAGACCGAATTTGACCAGCCCTTCCAAGCTTTGATCACCGAAGGCGCATGGGGCACCGTTTGGGCTTCGGACGGTATCAGTGATCGCGAACGGTCGATGCTGACGCTCGCCTTGCTGGCAGCACTAGGGAATTTTGAGGAAATACCTATGCATATCCGCGCGACGGCCCGGACCGGGACAAGCAAGCAGGATGTTCTGGAAGCGTTTCAGCATGTCGCGATCTATGCTGGAGTTCCGCGCGCCAATCATGCCCTGAAGCTTGCCAAACAGACTTACCAAGAGATGGAAAACGAATAACACTGGGAAACGCGCTGAACATCCCAGCCCAAGGAGGCGAACCGCCGATGAACAAGCCTGGCGAATTCTACCAAAGAGACCGAGAATGGCACCCGCCCGCTTACACCAAGGATTATAAAACCAGCGTCGCGCGCTCACCGCAATATTCGCTGATTTCCTTGCAGAATTCGGTCAGTGAAATCACCGGTCCGGTCTTTGGTCACAATGACGTCGATCCGTTGGATGCCGACCTGATCTACAACTACGCCCAACCCGGTGCAAGCGCGATTGGTGAACGGATAATCCTTCATGGCCGGGTTCTGGATGAGAACGGACGCCCTGTTCCGAATACGCTAGTCGAGATGTGGCAGGCAAATGCGGGTGGCCGCTATCGACACAAAAAAGATACTTATCTGGCGCCGATCGACCCAAATTTCGGGGGATGTGGCCGCACGATTACGGACCAAGATGGCTACTACTATTTCCGAACGGTGAAACCCGGGGCATATCCCTGGCGCAACTGGGTGAACAGCTGGCGCCCCGCGCATATCCATATGTCGATCTTCGGCAGCGGTTTCGCGCAACGCCTGATCACACAGTGTTACTTTGAAGGTGATCCACTGATCCCGAAATGCCCGATCGTGAACACCATTCACGACCCGAATGCGATCGAGCAATTGGTTGCCGTGCTGGATATGAACTCAACCATCCCGCTTGATACCATTGCCTACAAGTTCGACATCATCCTTCGTGGACGCCGATCAACCCTGTTTGAAAACCGTCTGGAGGGGAACTGATGCCTCAGGAACTGAATTATCTGAAAGAGACCCCGTCTCAAACCGCGGGCCCTTACGTCCATATTGGACTGGCACCGGGCGCTGCTGGGTTTGACATCTACAAGCAAGAACTAGGGTGGGACATCGCCGGCCCCAATGCCAAAGGGGAACGCATCCGCATCGAAGGTGTCGTGATCGATGGCACCGGCTCCCCGATCAAAGACGTTTTGCTGGAAGCTTGGCAAGCCAATGCCGACGGGGTTTACGCCCACCCGGAAGACGAAGGAGACGTCGAAGACGGCTTTCGAGGATGGGGGCGTGTCATAACCGATTTTGAAACTGGTGAATGGGCCTTTGACACGGTCAAACCGGGCCGGACACGCGCTCGCAACGTTGGACAGCAGGCACCCCATATCAACCTGTGGGTGGTTGCACGCGGGATCAATGTCGGTCTGAATACTCGCATCTATTTTGAAGATGAGGCTGAGGCCAATGCTGAAGATCCTGTACTCAACGTAATCGAATGGGAACGTCGCCGTGCCACCCTGTTGGCCAAACGTAGTGAACGTGATGGCCAGATCATCTATCGATTTGACATCAAGCTGCAAGGTGAAGACGAAACCGTTTTCTTCGACGTCTGACTGATTTATCCGCCAGCCATGGGTTGGCGGGCACCCAAAGTGAAAGCCCATCATGACCAAGCCCTGCATCATCTGCTGCGCCATCACCGGCTCTCTGCCACGTAAGGAAAACAACCCGGCTGTTCCAATCACCGTGGAAGAGCAGATCGAAAGCACGTACGAAGCTTTTGAGGCGGGGGCAACTATTGCCCATGCACATGTGCGTAACGACGATCAGACACCCACGTCGGACACGGAAAAATTTGCGCGTCTCAAAGAAGGGCTAGAAAAGCATTGCCCCGGCATGATCATCCAGTTTTCGACAGGTGGCCGCTCAGGTGCCGAAAAAGAACGCGGCGGAATGCTGCCCCTGCGTCCAGATATGGCGTCCTTGTCGGTTGGCTCGGTCAACTTTCCGACACGTATTTATCCCAACAGTCCTGATCTGGTCGCCTGGCTATCATCAGAGATGCACAAATACGAGGTCACCCCGGAAATCGAAGCCTTTGATCTAAGCCACATCCTGCAGGCCATTCATATGAACAAAACCGGCGCTTTGCCCGGCAAACTCTACGTTCAGTTTGTCATGGGTGTAAAAAACGCGATGCCGGTCGACAAAGAAGTCTTTGATTTTTATGTCAAGATCATGACCGACCGTGCGCCCGACGCTGAATGGTGTGCCGCAGGAATTGGGGCAAATCAGATCGTCGTGAATGAATGGTCCATCGCGGCAGGTGGGCATACACGTACGGGTCTTGAAGACAATGTTCGCCTTGATCGCGATACACTTGCCCCGTCGAATGCTGCACTAGTTAAACGTGCCGCAGAACTCTGTGACAAGTACAAACGCTCCGTCGCAACATGGCAACAGGCCCGTGAAATGCTGGGGTTGAAAACGCCCCAGATCGTGTAATCATTCGATCGTCAAAAATAACTAGAAAGACCGCCCACTATGCCTGATGTTTTTTCCCATCCTTGGCTTGGCGGTCTGTTTGGCGACGCCGAAGTGGAAACGCTGCTGTCTGCCGAAACAGTGCTGAAATATATGCTTGCCGTCGAGGCCGCCTACGCGCGCGCGCTTGGGCATGTTGGACAAGCCGAGCCTCAGGCGGTGGACGCAGTCCTTGCGTCACTTGCGGCGTTTTCGCCCGATTTGCCCAAATTGGCCGCAGGCACACAAAAAGATGGCGTGGTTCTACCCTCTTTGGTGAAACAAATACGTGAAACGCTTTCCGAAGAATACCATTCAGCCTTGCACAATGGCATGACATCGCAGGACGTAGTCGACACGGCGTTTGTTCTGGGCCTCAAGCCGATTTGTGATTTAATGCAGTCGAGGCTCAGGCAGACGATCCAAGCTATTGATCAACTCATCACAGACCATGGCGACAACGCCCTTATGGGTCGCACGCGGATGCAAGCCGCACTTCCCATTTCCGTCAAGGACAGGTTGGGCAGTTGGAGGCGTCCGCTGTCGCAGAACTTGTCTCGTTTGGGTCAACTTAAGTCCTCCCTGCTTAGCCTTCAGCTTGGCGGGCCGGTCGGTGATCGCAAGGCATTTGGCTTAGATGGAGACAGAATTGCGGCTTACATGGCGAATGAACTTAGCCTAACAAATCCCGCAAACTGCTGGCACACGGACCGAAGCACAATTGCTGAGTTTGCGAATTGGTTGTCCCTGACAACAGGGTCCTTGGGCAAGATCGGAAAAGACTTTGCCTTGATGTCGCAGCAAGGCATCTCGGAAATCAAGCTCGTCGGGGGTGGAGGTTCATCCGCCATGCCCCACAAACAGAACCCCGTGCAGGCCGAACTGCTTGAAACACTCGCTCGCTTCAACGCCACACAATTGTCTGGTATCCACCAAGCACTAGTGCACGAGCAAGAGCGGTCTGGAGCAGCTTGGATGCTGGAATGGATGATCTTGCCGCAAATGATCTTAGCCACTGGAAAAGCGCTGAGCGTTGTTCAAACGACACTAACCGGTGTTGATTCATTGGGTCACTGCTAAAGCGCTCACAAACTGCACAGTATCGAGAACCCCAACGCTGGCTCCCGCCAACGCCAGCGACCTGACTGGGTTGCCGTCCCGAGCGTACGCGGACCGGGCTTCGGGACGAAAGGATAATCGACTACTATCAAACAACATTGGTTTTAGGCTCAATGCGGTCATTCACTGCACCCGGCATCAGCAACTACTAGGGTCAGGACTCAAAGCCAGTAGATAACGAGCGTAGCGAGGGCGACGGCTGATAGGAAGACCTTCGGGCAGCTGTCGTATCGGGTCGCTACGCGCCGCCAATCCTTAAGCCTTCCGAACATGACCTCGATGCGGTTGCGCCTCTTGTAGCGACGCTTGTCGTACTTCACTGGTTTCTTCCGCTGTTTCCGGCCAGGGATGCCGGCGCGTATCCCTCTGTCTTTCAACGCTTCTCTGAAACAGTCGGCGTCACAACTACGATCACCGAGAAGCCGATCGACTTCCGGCAGGCTGCTCAACAATGCCCGCGCGCCGATATAGTCGCTGACCTGACCGGCGGTGACCAACAAGTTGAGCGGTCGGCCCTGGCTGTCGCAAATGGCGTGCAGCTTGGTGTTCATGCCGCCATTGGTTAGACTAATCAGGCGTCCACGCTCCCCTTTTTCACGCCTATGCTGACCGCTGTTCGGTGAGCTTTTAGATACGTAGCGTCGATCATCATAGTCTGCTCCTCGCCTTGCTCGGCAGCCAGACCCTCCATCATTCGGGCGAAGACGCCCTTGTCGCTCCATCGTTTCCAGCGGTTGTAGGGCGTCTTGTGTGGGCCGTATTCACTCGGCGCTTCGCGCCACCTTCAGCCATTGCGATTGATATAGATTATTCCACTCAACACACGCCGGTCATCGAAGCGGGGTTTGCCGTGAGGCTTTGGGAAGAAGGGCTAAAGGCGCGCCATCTGCGCCAAAGACAGAAGGCAGATTCTGGTCGAACATCAGTGAATAGGGCTGAGCGGCGCAATATTTGTCAGAAATCTAGACATAGTGCAGAGTTCAACGTATCTTGGTGGAACTCGCACTAAATATTATCGCCCCTAATTGCGTCGCAGACAGCGTCCGTCACTTCTTGTGTATTGGATCGGCCGCCGACATCAGGTGTCATGACACCGTCCAAACACACTTTCTCCACGGCCCGCATGAGCCTTTGCGCTGCATCCGTTTCACCAAGATGTTCGAGCATCTGTGCTCCTGTCCAGAATGTTGCCACAGGATTGGCAATGCCTTTACCAGTGATGTCGAATGCAGATCCATGGATCGGTTCAAACATGGAAGGGTACCGCCGCTCCGGATCGATGTTGGCCGTTGGGGCAACCCCTAAAGACCCGGCCAGTGCACCTGCAAGATCGGACAATATGTCGGCATGCAAGTTCGTAGCGACAATTGTGTCCAAGCCTTGAGGTGATTTCACCATCCGCACGGTCATCGCGTCCACAAGCATCTTGTCCCAAGTTACATCAGGAAAGTCTTTTGATACTTCCTCAGCGATCTCGTCCCACATGACCATACCATGGCGCTGAGCATTAGATTTGGTCACCACTGTGAGCAGCTTTCGGGGGCGTGACTGGGCCAGTTTGAACGCATAACGCATAATGCGGGTGACACCGACTCGTGTGAAAACTGCGACCTCTGTTCCAACCTCTTCCGGAAGGCCTCGATGCGCGCGCCCCCCCATCCCGGCATACTCGCCTTCGGAGTTTTCGCGCACGATCACCCAATCTAGATCCCCTGGCCCGACATTCGCCAAAGGGGCCTGGATGCCAGGTAAAATGCGGGTTGGGCGTACGTTTGCGTATTGATCAAAGCCTTGGCAAATCGGCAACCGCAAACCCCAGAGCGTCAAGTGATCGGGAACATCAGGCGCGCCAACTGCACCGAAAAAGATCGCGTCAAAGGCTTTGAGCGTCTCCGTCCCATCTTCGGGCATCAACGCGCCGTCGCGCTTGTAGCGTTCCGAACCCCAATCAAAATGGGCAAACTCAAGCTGGAAGTTGCCATCCCGCTTGGAAAGCGCTTCAAGGGCTTGGACACCCGCCGCAATGACTTCCGGTCCAATCCCATCAGCGGGAATAGCGGCGATTCTGTACGTCTTCATATCACTCCCCTTTAGACGCTTCGTCATTCGGAACGCTGTGAGAAGCGTTGAAGTTGAGTGTATCTTTGTTTGTTGGACCACAAGCAATCGTAGCTGTATCATATAAAAAATTGATATAATGAGACCCAGATGGAACTGCGCCAACTTCGATGTTTGATTGCCGTGGCCGAGACACAGCATTTCGGCCGAGCCGCCCAGAAACTTGGCATGCTCCCAGCCTCGTTCGGCAGGCATATCAAACTTTTGGAAGAGGGGCTCGGTGGACAACTTCTTGTCAGAACAACGCGACATGTAGCGTTGACGGATGCAGGGCGCGAGTTCGTCGCTCAGGCCCGCGACTTGGTGGAGCAAGCTGATCAGATGGAGCGCACTTTTCGTGAAGGCACTCACGGAAAATCGAGAATTCTCCGGATCGGCGCAATTGACAGTGCCGCTGCTGGGCTGATGCCGCAACTGCTCCCGAAAGTCCATGAAACTTATCCCGAGATCGACGTTGAGCTCTTAGAGCAAAAAACAATTCGTCTTTTGCCGAGACTGCTATCGGGCCGCTTGGACATAGCGATCGTGCGTCCCCCGGACGCGCCGGACAGTCGGCTCGATTTTTTGCCTCTTTTTTCGGAAACAACGGTTGTCGCCATGCCAGAGGATCATCGCCTCGCAAAACGCAAAGCTGTGAGCGTGACGGACCTTGCCGATGAGCCATTGATTGTTCCGGATCGCGGCTCGCGGCCGCATAGCCACGATTTGACGATAAAGTTGTTGCTCGAGGCAGGATACACAGCCCGGATCGCCCAAATCGCCGAAGAAAAACAAACGATCGTCAGCCTAGTCAGCACAGGCGTCGGACTCGCAGTTGTTCCCAAGTGGGCCTCGCGCCTGGCGGTTGGGGGCGTCAGTTTTGTTACTTTGAACGGGTCGACGGATATTGCAAAACAGAGCCTTGCGTTGTCAGCAGTTTGGCTCAAAGAAACGCGACATGAATCTCGTGACGCCTTCTTGCGAGTTCTTCAAGAGAATTTGCTGGAGCTTTCACGGACCGCTTGAGGCGCATTATATCAATAATTTGTATAACCTCCGATGCATCCTAGGTGCTGGTGTCAAGCAAAACAGACGTATTAAAACTTCTGCACAATTCGAAACGTGCGGCTTGAGCACCGTTGCAGCTGCATGAGTTCAGATCTCGGGAGGAAATACATGAATATTAGACATACGACGGCCGCTGCAGTTGTAGCGACGATCACGTTGGCGGCTGCAGGCAACGTTTCGGCGCAGGACCGCACAGGTTGGCCGGAAAGCTTCACCATCGGGACCGGCTCCCAGGGTGGCACATATTTCGGATACGGCTCCGGTTGGGGCGGCATCGTTTCTGAGGCGACCGGCGTTGCTGGCGGTGCGGAAGTCACCGGTGGACCCATGCAAAACATGTCGCTTGTTCATGCGGGCGATCTGGCATTCGGCATGACCACTATGGGGCCCGCCGCCGAGTCCATTGCTGGAAACAACCCAATCGCGCCGGGTCTTCAAATGACCAACGCGTGCGCCATGTTCCCGATGTACCAGACGCCGTTCTCGATCACCGCACTGTCGTCTTCAGGCATCGAAAGCGTCGCTGACATTCCAGCCGGAGCGAAAATCGGCTTTGGTCCGGCAGGATCGACATCAGACACCTACTTCCCGCGTATGATGGAAGAGCTGGGTGTGGATTTTGAACGCCGCAATGGTGGTTGGTCTGATTTGGGTGGACAGTTGCAGGACGGTCTGCTTGACGTGATCGCCTTTGCCGCTGGCGTTCCTGTCCCTGCCGTGTCGCAGCTCGAAGTGCAAACCGATGTAAACATCATCGAGTTCACCGAAGAGGAGCAGGCAAATATCACCGCTGCTTTCCCGGTGGCACAGTTCGATATCGCAGCCGACACTTACACAACTCTCGATGCACCGGCGCGTTCCGTATCGATGTGGAACTTCGCAATCGCAAATTGCGATCTCCCCGAAAGCTTCGTTTTCGAGGTCGTGAATGCAGTCATGTCCGACAACGAACGGATGGTCGCCACGCACAAGGCGGCACGTTCGACGCTGCCTGAGTTCTGGGACCGCAACAGTGTGATGAAATGGCATCCCGGTGCCGCAAAGTGGTTCATGGAAAACGCGGGCGCTGACATCCCGGCGGATATGGTCCACGGCGGTTAGGTACTTTTGCTACTGAGGCAAGTCTAAACAAACGAATCCGCGCTCTTTTCAGGGCGCGGTTACTTTGCGGGCATACGGACACGCGGAGAACAGAACGATGACGCAGAAAGACGCGGCAAAAGATGACGACCACCTGATTGCAGATGGGGTGGACGAAGAGCCCATCGAAGGAAACCGTCGTCTGTTTGAAGGCCGTAGTCTTTTCATCGTCGCTGCGGTGGCCACGATTTATGCCGCGCTGCACATGATCGCCTTGAACGGCGTTTCGTTGTCGAACCTCATTGCTTTGCCTACGACAATTCAAGCAGAGCGCGCCGATGCAGCCGCCGATGCGGCGTTTTCCGATTTACGTGCAACGCTTGGCGCGGCCGGAGAGGCGTTCGAAGGGAATTCGGTGCGCCGCCTCAAGGCGCTCGCAGATGAGACTATGTCAACGGCTGAAAACGCGGACGACATAGCCATCAGCATCACCGCACTAGATACAGCACGGGACCAAGCCGCCGCTCTAACGCGTAAGGCGCGAGCAGTGCGCACAACGTGGTCCGAGAGACTATGGTTCTTGCCGCAATTCCCACTGGAGACATGGAATTTCCGCATCCTCCACATAGGCGGAGCCCTGGCGCTTGGGTTCTTGCTGTTCGCCTCTGGGCAATTTGGTGCAGGCTTTGTTGCACGTGGATCGGGCTTGCAAATGGTCTCTGCCGCCCTGCTCATCCCGGTTGCTTGGTCAGCATATACTGTTATTGGCTTCGCCAATTTCCTGAGCTCAGGCGACGCGGCCGAAGTTGGAGGACGCGTGATTTGGATGTCTCTGCCTGAAGGCAGCGAACGCCTTGGTGCGTTTCCCAGTTATGAAGGCATCTTCGAAGCTGAGATTTGGCAATTCGGTGTGCCACTTCTCGTGGCAACCTTTGCAGCGATTGTTATTGGTTGGATCGATCGAGTGGAGCGCGATCGTTTCGCTCTGTCCGACATTGTTTTGGCTCTTTGCGGTCTGATCGTTGCCGCCTATCTGGTCGTGGTCTACTCCACTGCCGCTCGCAATTCGGTGGGCACGGCAGAAGTACCAATTGGTGTGGCCTTTGCCGCCACTGCGGGCGCTGCGCTTGTCATGGAATTGACCCGCCGCGTGACTGGTCTTGCGCTTGTGATCATTACGGGCGTTTTCCTGATCTACACCTTCACTGCCCACCTGTTGCCCGGCATCCTCGCAGTGGAAAACGCCTATAGCTGGCAGCGGTTCTTCGGCCATGTCTATTCCGATGCCGGTATTCTTGGGCCAACGACAGCGGTTTCCTCGACCTACATCATCCTTTTCATTATCTTTGCTGCGTTCCTGCAGGCCTCCAAAGTGGGCGACTACTTCGTCAACTTTGCCTTTGCCGCGGCGGGGCGCGCGCGGGGCGGTCCCGCGAAAGTTGCCATTTTTGCCTCTGGTCTCATGGGCATGATCAACGGCACTTCGGCAGGCAACGTGGTGGCGACCGGGTCGCTCACGATCCCGCTAATGAAGAAGGTCGGCTACCATAAGAAGACCGCTGGCGCAGTCGAAGCGGCAGCCTCAACAGGGGGGCAGATCATGCCACCGATCATGGGTGCGGGTGCGTTCATCATGGCTGAGATCACGGGTATCCCGTATCAGGAGATCGCGATCGCGGCGATCATCCCAGCGGTGCTCTATTTCGTCTCCGTCTACCTCATGGTTGATTTTGAGGCTGCGAAACTCGGTATGCGCGGCATGCGCGAGGATGAGCTGCCCAAATTTAACAAGATGGTCCGTCAGGTCTATCTATTCATCCCGATCATCATCCTTATCTATGCGCTCTTCCTTGGCTACTCAGTCATCCGCGCCGGGACGCTCGCCACCGTTGCGGCAGTGGTCGTCAGTTGGCTGACCCCATACCGTATGGGGTTGCGCTCGATACTTAAGGCGTTCGAACTCGCGGGCGTCATGTCGATCCAAATCATCGCGGTCTGCGCTTGCGCAGGAATAATTGTCGGCGTCATCAGCCTCACAGGGGTCGGCGCGCGTTTCTCTGCGGTCCTCCTTGATCTTGCCGCTGCGTCCCAGCTTCTGGCTTTGTTCTTTGCGATGTGCATTGCAATCCTGCTCGGTATGGGTATGCCCACGACCGCGGCCTATGCCGTCGCAGCAAGCGTGGTTGCACCTGGCCTTGTGCAACTTGGTATCCCCCAGCTCACGGCGCACTTCTTCGTGTTCTACTTCGCGGTTCTCTCCGCGATCACCCCTCCCGTTGCACTGGCCAGTTATGCGGCCGCAGGGATATCTGGTGCCAACCCAATAGAAACCTCGGTAGCCTCGTTCAAGATCGGCATCGCCGCTTTCATTGTGCCGTTCATGTTCTTCTACAACTCGGCGCTCCTGATGGATGGCACGACGCTCGAAATCCTACGCGCAGGTGTGACGGCCGTCATCGGTGTGTTCCTGCTGTCCAGCGGCGTGCAGGGGTGGTTCGTCGGGGCGCGCTCAGCCTGGTTCATCCGCGGCCTCCTGATCGTCGCCGCACTGTTCCTGATATCTGGGGGGCTTTTGACCGATCTGATTGGCGTCGGACTGGCTGTCGTGACGTGGTTTGTGCAGCGCCTCTTCCATCCAGACCCTGATGCGCCCATTCCGATGAGAGGCGCCGACTAACGCGTCAGCAGTTTCCCTCCGGTCCGCTCAATTGGCGGTGTCGAGCTGAGCGTTTCCTGGGTCCACGGCATGAGAGAGCGTTTCCTGTGCTTCAGACCTCGAATTGAACCATCGAACCCTGGCAAGCGCGCTTGGCATTGCTGCTGATAATCTGCACCCAGATTTCAAACACATCACCGCACCCTTCGATCTGCGACGGCGCGGCGTCGAGGTCAAGGTCATCGCCGGAGATATGGCACCCCAACCTGATCCCCACCTCCGGTCCATGCTGATCCGCGCCCATGGCTGGGCGCGCGATCTAAAAGCCGGAGTTCAACTGATGGAGATCGCACGCCGTGAGAGCGTCCCCGGCGCCTTCATCCGCACCCGCGCCCATCTCGCCTTTCTCTCCCCGAAGATTCAGGCTGCGATTCTCGACGGCACACAGCCGCCCGAACTCACACTCAAGCGTCTGGTCAGCGTGACCCACCCATTTGACTGGACCGAACAGGAACGCCTGTTCGGCTTTTGATAGCTCCAGATCCTGCGTCCCTGAAGCAGGTTTCGCCCACCCTGATCCGGCGGACCAATTCCCTGTTAGCGCGAGAAATTTCCCTGTTCCACCTTTTAGGGAATCTGCATTATAAGCCTCTGAAAAACATACAGTTCTGACATGTGAAACTCTAAGTTCTAAACCCATCTAAAGAAAATTCCCTGTAAATTGCCGGGTATCAGGAAAATCTGGCCCAAAGCGACCTCGCTATAATGCGACACTGAGACCCGCGCCTGAATTGTCCTATGAATGTACAGTCTGCTCCGTCTCTGATTGAAAGCACATGCGTCAACTCGCGGGAATTGCGGCACAATTCCGGGTCAGAAAGCACAACTGAAGTTAGACGGGTATGGGTGGCGGTGCTGTCAGACGAATTCGAAC